>JANPEZ010000165.1:0-2584 GCA_031423155.1 Actinomycetes bacterium | reverse complement strand
CATTTGCGCCGCAGCCGTGGACTACATCGTCAACAGCGCCATGGTGTCACTCTTTCTCAGCATCGAACTTCGGATGCGTCCAGCCCAAGTACTTCGGGAGATGCGTATCGGAGGTCTTGCGGACTTTCTCGTCAGTTACCTCGGACTGGGTCTACTCGGGCTCGCGCTTGCCGTCTTCTTCCTCAAAGTGGGTTGGTGGTCTGTCGTTACCGTGTTCGCGCCGCTTCTGTTTGCGAGGCAGATGTTCTTCAGGACTCGAGCTCTGGAGGAGGCGCACAAGGAACTGCAGGAACGTGAGCAGATCCTCAAGCAGCTCTCCAACGCGATGGCGGAAGAGCGCCACGACGAGCGGGAGCGCATCGCCGCCTATCTACACGACGACCTCGCCCAGACCCTCTTCCGGCTTTCGATCCAGGTGGACGTAGCGCGGAAACAGCTAGAGAAAGGCCAGCTCGCCGACACGAAAGACACGATCGAGAAGATCCGTGCCGCGAAGCAAGAGACCTCTGATCGAGTGCGCGCCCTCATCCGGGACCTGCATCGAAGTCCGTTGGGGCCCAAGGGACTTGCCGATGCTCTCCGATCCTTCACCGAGGAGATGGGCCGCGACTCGGGCGTTACTTTCCACACCCACGTGGAGGACGTTGCGCTCCCTGCGCCTATCGCGCTCCTCGTCTATCACATCGCTCGTGAGGGCGTGACCAACGCGCTCAAGCACGCGCGTGCGACCGACATGTGGATCGACGTAACCCAGGACACGGAGTTCATCGAACTCGAGCTTCGCGACAACGGCGTTGGGTTCGATACCTCGGCGCCCGGACCCGAGGGTCACTTCGGGATGGAGATGATGCGCGAACGCGCTCAGGTCGCCGGAGGAACCTTCCAGATCGAGTCGGTCCCCGGCAACGGCGCCAGCATCACCGTGCGGTTCCCCGTGGCGCTGTTGCAGCAGGAGCCTCCCCAAGAGACCGGCGCCGATACCGGGACCGCAGTCGAAGCTCCGGCCGAAGATGCTTCCCTCGATACATCTGCAACACCCTCGCCGGCGGGCGGAGGTTCAGCCCTGAGCGTCCGAGCATGACTGCGACCACGAACCAGGCGACGCCCGCGTAGAGCAGAAGGTCCCCCGGAGAGAAGATGGCTCCGATGGGTCGAGGCACCGCTATCACGTCTCCCAAAGGCCGCAGCACGTCCGCGTCCGACATCAGATGGTGCTTGGTGTCTCCGGCGATGCTCACTTCATGGCCGCCCGCCGTCCGGATGGCTTCGGCCGAGACGGGCATCCCTCCGTTCGGAGCGATCACGGCCAGATTGAGCGCCAACCCGGCGAACACCATCCACGCCCCGGCGATCCGCCGGTTCACTAGGGCGAAGGCGATCAGCATCGCGTAGGACCCGACGAGCATCACCGCGGCGGCGAGCTCCGTGCGCGCGCCGAGATCCGGCGTCGGGGCCGCCTGCATCACGAGCCCGAGTGAGGCGAGTAGCCACCAATGAAGGGGTACCTGCTCGAACGGGCGCAGGCTGCCTCCGGCGAGAAGGCCCGCGAGGAGTGCCACGACGAGAACGATGAAAACCGGAGACATAAGGGAAGTCCGGGTAATACTCGCGCCGACCGGCCCTCGAGTCCAGCCTCGGATAGCATCCGCGGCGATGGCTCGGATGGTTCCGTTCCCGATGCTGCCGAGCGAGTCCTCGGCCGAACGCCGCTTGTACGAGGGCTTCCTCGAGCAGCTCGATGATGCCTACGTCGTGTTCCACAGCGTCGACTGGGTGCTGGCCGGTGAGCGCGGGGGACAGGAGCAGGGCGAGGCAGACTTCGTCATCGCTCATCCGGAAGAGGGCATCTTGGTCCTGGAGGCCAAGGGCGGTTCTCTTACCTACGAACCCTCGAGCCGGCGCTGGACACAGAGCGGGCGGAGCGGCGGCCACCCTCTGGACGAGGACCCGTTCCATCAGGCGGCCGGCGAGATGCACTCACTCGTCAAGATCTTGTCGGCTCGGCCCGGCTGGAAGAAGTGGATGCCCTCCTACGGATACGGGGTCGCGCTTCCGGATGCAACCTACAAGTCCGACGCCCACCCGGGCGCTCCCGCCCGTCTGGTGATCGATCACCACGCCATGGACCGCCTCGGTGAGAGGGTGCGCGAGATCCAGAAGGAATGGCATCGCCCCGGCCGGGCTTTCGGCGCCGACGGCATGGATGCGCTCGCCCGCGCGCTGGGTCTGCGCGTGGAGATCCACACTCCGCTCCGCTTGCGCTTCGATGAAGAGGACGTCAAGATCGTCGAGCTGACCAACGAGCAGGCGTGGGTTCGCGCGTTCGTCTTGAACCGTCGGCGCGCCGCGGTGACCGGACCCGCCGGCTCAGGCAAGACCTTGCTCGCGATCGGCATCGCCAAGGACCGCGCCGAGCGAGGTCATCGAACCTTGCTCACATGTTTCAACAAGCGCCTGGCCGAGCATCTGCGAACGTCGACGATCGGCGTTCCCAACCTGGACGTCGCGCACTTCCACGGTCTATGTTTGGATGTCGCACGCGAGGCTGGCATCGCGATCCCCGAACCCGTCGAGGGGGATGACT
>JANPEZ010000164.1:0-19548 GCA_031423155.1 Actinomycetes bacterium | reverse complement strand
CAGCCCGGCCTCGCTGGCGGCCACGACAACCGCGCAGGCGCCTGTGCCGCAGGCCATGGTCTCCCCGGAGCCTCTCTCCCAGACCCGGACCTTCAGTTCGTCACCTAAGGCCTGAACGAATTCGACGTTGGTCTTCTTCGGGAACAGGTCGTGATGCTCCAATCGCGGGCCGATCCGCCCGACATCGATGAGGTCGGGGTCCTCGTCCAGGAAGAGCACCAGATGCGGGTTCCCCATCGAGACGGCGCTCGACTTGACCACCCGTCCGACTTCGATCTCGAAGGGCTCGGCGAGGAAGGACTCATCCGGGGATCCGAGCATGGGGATCTCGGCCCGGGTGAACGCTGGCGCCCCCATGCCCACCGTTACCTCGGTGACTTGGCCGTCGTGGATGTGAAGGCTGAGGTGCTTGATCCCGTCCCTCGTATCGACGCCGAACTCCGTCTCGGTGGTGAGGTCTCGATCGAAGACGAGCTTGCCCAGGCACCTGATGCCGTTGCCGCACATCTCGGCTTCGCTCCCATCGGCGTTCCAGTAGTCCATGAAGAAGAGGGCACCGGGGGTATGAGAGCGCGTGACTCGGATCGTGCCGTCGGCTCCGACACCGAACCGTCGGTCGCAGAGACCGGCCGTAACATCGGGCGGCAGCGGATGCTCATCGTCTAGGTCTTCGACGAAGACGAAGTCGTTGCCCGTCCCGTGGTATTTCGCGAATCGGATCTGTTCGCTCATGCGCCCCTCAGGTAGTCGATGATCTGTTCGGTCAAGGCGGCGGCTCCCTCGGGTCCGGCATCGAACCAGTGGATGCGCGGATCCCGGCGGAACCAAGCCATCTGGCGCCGTGCCAGCGCTCTGGTGCGCTTCACCGTGCCCGCCACGGCCTCCTCGAGGGTCAACTCTCCTGCCAGATGGCGAGCCATCTCAGCGTACCCGATGGCCTGCGTGGAAGTGAGCCAAGAGCCGAAGCCCGAGTCCACCAGGGCGGAGACCTCGTCGAGGAACCCACGGGCGAGCATGGCACCTACACGTGCGCGGGTCCGATCAGTGAGTGCTTCGATGTCGAGCCTTACCCCGGCTGCTCTCACCTTGTCCGGGGGATAGAGATCCCAAGCTTTCGCGAAGTCGCTAAACGGCTTGCCCGTGATGGCAGCCACCTCTAGAGCCCTGATGATCCTCCTCGCGTTCGCGGGTTCGATCTTGTCGGCCGCGGCCGGGTCGGTTTCGCGAAGTCTGCGATAGAGGCGTTCCAGACCCAGGACCTCGGACTCGCCTTCCAGCGACCGGCGAACCTTCAGATCCGTTCCCGGAAACCTGAGGTCATCGACCACGGATCGGTAGTAGAGCCCGGAGCCTCCCACCAGGAGTACCGGCACCGCGCGGGACCCGATCTCGTCCATCGCTCGGCGAGCCGTCGACTGAAACTCCGCGACCGAGTAGGGCTCGCAGGGATCGGCCACGTCGATCATGTGATGGCGGACGCGGTTCAGGTCTTGCTCCGCCGGCTTGGCCGTGCCGATGTCCATCCCGCGATACACGAGCATCGAGTCCACCGAGACGATCTCTGCGCCCGTTGCTTCGGCCACGGCGATGCCCGCTTCGGTCTTGCCGCTGGCGGTAGGGCCGACGAGCGCCAGCAGCATCAGGCCGACGTGCGTTGAGCCGAGGCAGCCATCACGCCCGTGAGATGGTGAGCGGAAGCATCCGTGATGACGGCCAACCCGAAGGTCCCGGCCGGTATCTCCTCGGGGACGTGGACGATCCGGTTGGTCCGCGTCCGCCCTTGCGTCGCAGGACCCTTGGGACCGATCCCTTCGATGAGTATCTCGACCGTAGTCCCGACCTGAGCCAGCGACCTCTCGAGCGAGATCTTCTCTTGCAGGTCGGCGAGCCGGTCGAAGCGCTCCTGCACGACTTCCTTCGGTACCTGATCTGCGAACGAGGCGGCCCTCGTTCCGGGACGCGGCGAGTACTGGAACATGTAGGCGGAGTCGAAGCGACCTTCCTGCACCACCTGCATGGTCTGCTCGAAGTCCTCCTCGGTCTCTCCGGGGAAACCGACGATCACGTCGGTCGAGACGGCGATGTCCGGGATCGCTTCGCGGATCAGGCGCAGCCAGCCGAGATACCGCTCGCGCCTATAGGACCTCTGCATCGCCTTGAGGATCCGGTCCGATCCCGATTGCAGCGGGAAGTGGATGTGCTCGCATACGGCCTCGGTCTCTGCCATCGCGGAGACCACGTCGGGAGTGAAGTCGTGGGGATGCGGAGAGGTGAAGCGCAGGCGGCGGAGGCCGTCCACGCTGCCCACCGTTCTCAGCAGGTCCGCGAAGAGCGGCCGGGGCGATGACCCCGGGACCGTCACGTCTCGCCCGTAGGTATTTACGTTCTGCCCCAGAAGCGTGACTTCGACCACCCCGCTGGAGACGAGTCCTTGGACCTCCGCAAGGATGTCTCCCATCGCGCGCGACCGCTGTGGTCCCCTGACGAGCGGCACTATGCAGAACGTGCACGAGTTGTCGCACCCGGGAGCGATGGAAACCCAGGCTCTGAATGCGTCGCCCCTGGCGCTCGGAAGTGCGCTGGGGAAGACTTCCGTGTATTCGCTGACATCCATCTGAGGCCCCTCGGTCTCGGAGCGCTGGATCAGATCGAGCAGGTGCGGAAGGGCGTGTGTTCCGACGACCACATCGACCCAAGGGGCTCTACGCTGGATCTCGCCTTGGTCCTTCTGCGCGAGGCAGCCGGCGACCACGACCCTCAGATCCGGCCGCGCGTCCTTCAAGGGCTTGATGTGTCCGAGGTTGCCGTAGAGCTTGTTGTCGGCGTTCTCTCGGATCGCGCACGTGTTCAGGACGATGACGCGGGCATCACCCACGTCTTGGGTGGAAATCATGCCGTCGGCATCGAGAAGACCGCCGATCCGCTCGGAGTCGTGCTCGTTCATCTGGCACCCGAAGGTGCGGATCAGGTACTTCGGCTCCATGACCGACCAGGCTACCTACTTCGCGTACTCGACCGCCCGAGACTCGCGCACCACGGTGATCTTTATCTGACCGGGGTACTGCAGTTCCTCCTCGACCTGCTTGGCTATGTCGCGAGCCATGACCTGGGCGGCGACGTCATCGATCTCGGCCGGCTGGACCATCACTCGCACCTCCCTGCCGGCCTGCATGGCGAAGGTCTTCTCAACCCCGGCGTGAGAGGTGCAGATCTCCTCCAGGCGCTCTAGGCGCTTGACGTAGGTCTCCAGGCTCTCGCGGCGAGCGCCGGGGCGACCGCCCGAGATCCCATCCGCGATCTGAGCGAGCACCGCGTCAATCGAGTGTTGCTCGACCTCGCCGTGATGAGACTCGATGCAGTGGACTACCTCCGGGGATTCCCTGAGGCGGCGCGCGATCTCGGCGCCGATGATGGCGTGGGAGCCCTCGACCTCATGGGTCACCGCCTTTCCGATGTCGTGCAGGAACGCCCCTCTCTTGGCGACAGCGGGTTCCACGCCGATCTCGGATGCGATCGCGGCGGCTATGTGCGATGACTCGACCAGGTGCCGGAGCACGTTCTGGCCGTAGGAGGTTCGGTACTGCAGGCGGCCGAGCAGCTTGATCATCTCGGGGTGGATGTCCGCGATGCCCACCTCGGAGACGGCGTCCTCCCCCGCCCGTCTGATCTGCTCGTCGATCTCGGCTTTCGAGCGTTCGTGGAGCTCCTCGATGCGCGCCGGGTGGATGCGCCCGTCGCTGACCAGCTTCTCGAGGGTCATGCGGGCCGTCTCTCGGCGAACCGGATCGAAGCAGGAAAGGACCACCGCTTCGGGGGTGTCGTCGATGATGATATTGACTCCCGTGGTTGCCTCGAAGGCGCGGATGTTCCGTCCCTCCCGGCCGATGATCCTGCCCTTCATGTCGTCTGAGGGGAGAGTGAAGACCGAAACCGTTGATTCGGCGGTCTGCTCGGAAGCCACCCTCTGGATCGCGATGGTCACGATCTTGCGAGCGCGCTCTTCTCCCTCTTCCCTTGCCCGCTGTTCTATCTCGCGCACCTGGGTCATGGCGCCCCGCTTCGCCTCGTCCAGTACCTGAGTCATGAGTTGCTTGCGCGCTTCGTCGGCCGTTAAGGCCGCGATCTTCTCGAGCTTGGCCCGATGCGCTTCGGTCGCCTTCTCGAGTTGCTCCCTGACGTAATGGAGCTTGTCGTCTCGATCCTGCAGTTCCGCGATCCGCCGATCGGCTTCAGCCACGTTCTTCTCGAGCTGCTGCTCGGCTTGGGTCATGCGGCGCTCTCGAGCGAGCAACTCCTCTCGGCGAAGACGGACGTCCTCCTCGGCCTCCCGGCGCATGCCGGAGATCTCGTCCTTGACCTCCTGGAGCGAGCGCTTGACGACCGTTTCGGCCTCTCGCTCGGCTTCCAGAACCACCTTCTGGGCTCGCGCTTCAGCGCTCTGGGCGTTCGAGACGGCCATCATCTTGCGGACCAAGAAGCCGATAGCGACGCCGATAGCGAGTGCAACCGTTCCGACGATCGTAGGGACCATGTAGTCCTCCCTTTGATAGCTCAAGGAGAGACCCGGCGATCTCGATCGTTCAGCGGCCTGCGTGAGTTGCGGCTCGGTTCAGTACAACTTCGCCCACGGGCGTCTGCCCTGAGGGCTTTCGTTTCTCCTCGGTCGGATGGGGATCTGGCTCACGTCGGTCATCTCTAACGATTCTGTTAGGTCGGTATCGAGTCTCTCGTGCAGGCCAATCTAGGCCTTGGGGCCTGTGGAGGCAAGGCTTCGCTCCACTCAGTCGCCGGCGGACTCGACGGCCAGAGCCCGGCCTGCCGCCGCCCGGGCGATGCCCGGGTCGTAGCCGCGTCGGACCAGGAAGGAGGTCAGGCGTGCGTAGGCCTTGGGCGGTTCCAGGCCTGAGAGGCGATGGGCTCTGGTCCGAGCCAGTTCCTCGGCCCTTTCTGCCTCATCGCCCATATCCGCCACGGCCCTGGCGACCGTCTCTCTCGGGACCCCCTTCGCCGCCAGCGCCGACATGACGGCCCTTCTGCCTGAACCTCGATGCTGCTCATGATGCTCCACCACGCGGCGGGCGAAGTCCTCGTCGTCGACGAGGCCGACACGCTCCAGGCGTTCCAGAACGTCCGCCACCTCGTCGGGGTCGAACCGCGCGCCCAGGAGGCGCTGCTCGAGCTCGCGACGGCTCCGAGGTCGGATCGCCAGGAGCCCGAGTGCGCGCTCGTGACATGTCTTCGGGTTCTTCGGCTCTGAGGATCTACGCCGCTTGCCACCCTGCTCGTGCAAGGGACTCGCCCTAGTTCGCAGAGGCTATCGCGGAGTCTCGCGTCTCTTTGGCGCTTGTCTTGGTAACGGGAGACGGTTCGACCGCTATGACATCCCCATCTATCTCGATGGGCTTCTCGTCCTCTTCTCCGAAGTCGACCAGCCCAACGGCCTCTCGAACCTTGCGCTCGATCTCGTCGCGAACATCGATGTGCTCGACCAAGAACTGCTTGGCGTTCTCGCGGCCCTGTCCGAGCTGTTCTCCCTCGTAGGTGAACCAGGCGCCCGCCTTCTTGACGATCTCCAGGTCCACGCCGACGTCGATGAGGGAGCCTTCCTTGGAGATGCCCTTGCCGTACATGATGTCGAACTCGCACTGGCGGAAGGGCGGAGCGACCTTGTTCTTCACGACCTTGACGCGGGTGCGCGACCCCACGACCTCGACCCCGTCCTTGAGGTTCTCGATCTTGCGAACATCCAGGCGGATCGAGGAGTAGAACTTCAGCGCCCGCCCTCCCGGAGTGGTCTCGGGGCTGCCGAACATCACACCGATCTTCTCTCGGAGCTGGTTGATGAAGATGGCTGAAGTGTCGAAGCGGGAGAGGGTTCCGGCGAGCTTGCGCATCGCCTGGGACATCAGGCGGGCCTGTAGTCCGACGTGGGTATCGCCCATCTCACCTTCTATCTCGGCGCGGGGCACGAGGGCCGCGACCGAGTCGATAACCACTAGGTCCAACGACCCGGAGCGAACCAGCATGTCGGCGATCTCGAGAGCTTGCTCTCCGCTGTCGGGCTGGGAGACGAGCATCTCGTCGATGTTGACCCCGAGGTTGCGGGCGTAGGTCGGATCCAAAGCGTGCTCCGCGTCGATGAACGCGCAGATGCCGCCCTTGGCCTGAGCCTCGGCGATCATGTGCAGCGTCACCGTGGTCTTGCCCGAGCCCTCCGGTCCGAAGACCTCTATGACTCGACCGCGAGGGATGCCACCGACACCGAGAGCGATGTCCAGAGCGATCGATCCGGTGGAGATGATCCCGATACCGGCGCCCATGGGGTGCTCCCCAAGCTTCATCACGGCGCCCTTGCCGAACTGTTTCTCGATCTGTGCGAGCGTAACCTCGAGCATCTTGTCCCGGTCGGCCATCCGCGCGACTCCCTTCTGACCCTTGGCCCACTCGGCAACCTCCGCCGTGAGCACCTTCCCAACAGATGGGCGCACATTACCGAGTCGGTCTGACATAACTTACACCCCTGTCATTAGAGAGATCGAACGACCGGGAGCCTACTCGAACAGATGTTCGGGTGCAAGTATCAGACCCTCTTTCAGCCCGTAAGGACGAACTCCCCCAACCGCTCGTACCGGGGCGCCGGACGCCGGATATGGCTGCGGAACAAGACCAGCAGGTCCAGCACGAACGCGCCGGACTCCAGGGAGGTGCCGGCGAACGCTTCCGGCAGAACGGCAGCTGGGTCCGAGCGCGCGAGCGTGAGATGGGGCGTGTACGCCCTCGTCTCGGGTTCGAACTCGGACGACAGAACGTGATTCAGCGCCAGGGCGACCTCGGCCATGCGGCCACCGGCATCATCGAGCCCCGCCCAGAGAACACGGGCCTTGCGCGACGATGGGAACGCTCCCAAGCCGGCGAACGACGTCTTCATAGGCGCGTGGGTCGCAGCGACCGAGGCGACGACCTCCGCCACCCAAGTCATCAGCCGGGGGGAGGTCGAACCGAGGAACTTCACCGTCACGTGCTGGTTCTCGCGAGGAACCCATCGCAGGCCGGGAAGCTCGGCCTTCCACGGTTCGATCGCCCGAGCCACCGCGTCGAGCTGCGCGCTCGAGATCGGGAACGCGACGAAGAGGCGTTGGGTCGCGGGCTCGGACCCAAGGTCTCGCGCCATAACCTCAGATGATGCGATCCGACGCCGGCAGGGCCGCGCCTTCGAGGTGGCGCCGCACGAGGTCGAGTCCCGCCTGCTCGGCCCAGGCTCGCACCCGGTCGCGCTCGCCGGGAGAGACGTACCCGCGCGCATGGTTCACGTCGGGAGCGTCCAAGGCGATCCAGACGGTCCCGGGGTCGGCGCCTCCATGAGGTTCTGGGCCGGCCGCTCCCGTCAGCGATAGGGCAACATCGCTTCCGTAGAGCTTGCGCGCTCCTGCGGCCATCTCGAGGACGCACTCGCGGCTGACCACGCCCGGACCTGTGATCGTCGACTCGGATACCCCCAGGATCCCGCACTTGGCAGCCGCGCTGTAGACGACGGCGGACCCTAGGAAGACCTTCGAAGCGCCCTGGACCGACGTCAACCTCGCACCCACGGAGCCACCGGTCAGCGACTCGGCACAGGCCAGGGTCTTGCCGGCACCAGCGAGCAGCCTCACGACGGCTTCCTCCAAAGACTCATCGCTCGTCGTGAAGACGACGTCGCCCAGCCTGTGCAGGACCTCCTCGGCCACCGGCGCGATCAGGCGCTCGGCTTCAGCCGAGTCCAGGGCCTTGGCGGTCAGACGGATCTTGGTCTCCCCCGAAGACGCCAAGTAGGCAACCGTCGGATTGGTCAGGGTCGTGAAGAGATCCTCGAGGATCTCGGCCACGCGTGACTCCCCCATGCCGGTGCAGCGCAGGGTCCGTGAGACGAGCGTTGCGGGGCCGGCGAGCGCGGCAAGTTCGCGCAAGATCGTTCCCTCCATCATCTCGACCATCTCCAGCGGAACGCCCGGAACGGCGTAGAGGCGCTTGCTTCCGGGGAACTCCGCGATCAGGCCCGGCGCAGTTCCTCGGATCGGTGTTATGTAGCGCGCCCCCGAGGGCACGTCCGCCTGCCTCAGATCGTTCGCGGGCATCGCGCGACCGTAGTTGGCGAACTTGGAACGAAGCAGCGATTCGAGCTCAGGGTGGCGCACCAAGGGCGCGTCCATCAACTCGGCGATCGCATCTCTAGTGATGTCGTCCTGAGTCGGACCCAGACCTCCGGTGACGATCACTACATCGGCGCGAGAAAGCGCCAGAGCCAAGACCTCAACGATCCGCTCCAGGTTGTCGCCAACCACCTGGTGGTAGGGCACGTCCACGCCTATCTCGGCGAGCTTCTCGGACATCCAGCGGGCGTTCGTGTTCGAGATCTGCCCGAGCAGAAGCTCGGTACCGACTCCGACGACCTCGGCTCTCACGAGACCTTTACCCTGGCTGAAGTCGTCAGGAAGTACAGCGCCCCCGAGTAGACGGTCATGACGGCGGCGATCGTCAGAGCCGCCACTTTCCACGGATCCCACGCGGGCGAGAGCGGCAGCAGGTAGATCATCACCGCGAAGACCTGAGACAGGGTCTTCAACTTTCCTGCATTCGAGGCGGGCATGGAGACCGAGCGCTTGTCCAGTCGCCACCGGAGCACGGAGACCGCGAGTTCACGCCCGATAACGACGACTACCGCCCACCAGGGGAAGCGATCGTCCAGCGCTAACGCCACGAGAGGCGTTGCGACGAAGAGCTTATCCGACAGCGGATCCAGCCAGGCGCCGGTCGTCGTGGTCATGTCGTGCCGGCGCGCGAGATATCCATCCAGGATGTCCGAGAGCGCGCCGACGACGAACATCGCGGCGGCCGCGTATGCCGCGGCTTCAGTGTCGGCCCAGGCCAGCGCAACGATCACCGGTAGAAGCAGCAATCGCCCGATCGAGATCAGGTTCGGCCAGCCTATGCCGAGAGGCTTCACCCGCTGGGCGATGACGTACCTCCCGGACTCTCGTAGCTGAACGTCTTCTCCCATGGCCGGCCGGACTCGCCTGGTGTCCCGAGATTCGAACCGTTCAGGATGAGTTGGACCGACCCGCCCTGTTCCAAGTACACGATCAGGGTCGAATCCGCGCTGAAGGAGCGCTCCTCGTCCTGAAGGAGATCGAGGGTCTGCGCGAGTCCGTCGGTCGTGACGGTTACCCGAACGTCTCTGAGGGCCGTCATCGCCAGGACTATCTGACGGTCGCCGGCAGGCTGGGCCGCGATGCTCGACAGGGGCGCGATGTCCGGCGATGGGTTCTTGCGAGAGACCAGACCGAACACGACCGCGACCAGCAACACGGTGAGCGCGACGAGGATCAATAGTCGCTGGTTGTCACGGATCCGCGTAGCGGCGATGGCGGCCTCGATGCGACCGAGTCCCGCCGGAGGCTCCGGCGGCGCCGGGTCCTCGACCCTGTTCGCGTAGGCGCCGACGACCTTGTCCCCCGACAGACCGAGGTACTGGGCGTAGGTGCGAAGCGATCCGCGGACGTAGACGTCGCCGAGGAGCTCTGAGAATCGCTCCTCTTCGAGCGCGAGGAGCTGTTCGGTGGCGAGCTTGGTGTCGCGGCTGGCCTCTTCGAGCGTGAGGCCCCGCTTCTCACGGGCTTTGCGGAGCGCGGTGCCCACTCCGATGAGCTGATCCTGCAATGAACCTCCGGCCATGGGGTCCAGCGATGATAGCGCGCACGCACGGCTAGAATCGCCCCCATGACCGGGGAGCGCACTTTGACCGTCGTCGTGGAGATACCCAAGGGCTCGAGGAACAAGTACGAGCTTGACCACGAGACGGGCCAGATAATGCTCGACCGGATGCTGTTCACCTCGATGCAGTACCCGGCCGATTACGGCTTCATCGAAGGAACGCTCGGGGGAGACGGCGATCCGCTGGACGCGCTCGTCTTCGTCGGAGAACCCACGTTCCCCGGTTGCCGCATCCGGGTGCGGGCCATCGGAGTCTTCAAGATGAGCGATGAGAAGGGCCCGGACGAGAAGGTCCTGTGCGTACCCCTGAAAGACCCGATGTGGTCCCATGTCGAGGACCTTCACGACATGAACGAGAACCTGCTCAACGAGATCGAGCATTTCTTCCAGGTCTACAAGCAGCTCGAGCACAAGCCGGTAGGGACGGACGGCTTCGGCGACCGCGCCGAGGCGCTCGAGATCATCGAGCAAGCATTCGCGCGCGCCCCGGAGCATTGAAGCCTGAAGATCGGCGGCCGCTGGAAAGACCACGAGAACTGGGCAATCACGGCCGAGGACCTTAAGAAGCGCTAGGTCTTGCTCGGGCCTTGGGGCGCTCGAGTCGGCCGACCGCGGCGACGATACCCACGAGCACGAGCCCGGGAACTATCTCCCAGACCGGGCGTTCCAGCCACCACCTCGCAGTCGTGCTCTGCTCCTGGCCAAGTCCAAGCGGCCACAGCGCCAAGATGGTCAGCAGATACGCGGTCATATGCCAAAGGAACAGGGTCATGATCACAGCGTTCACGACGATGACCTTCTTCCAGAGTTTCGGGTTCTGAAGCCTGCGCGAGATCATCGGCCGAAGAAGCATGGCTATGCCGATGGCAGATATGCCACCGAGCATGAAGCAGACGGTCGGTGGATAGGCGTTCGACACCTGCTCGGCGTCGGTTCCTAGCAAGCTCCTCGGGTAGTGCCCGATGCCGGGGAACCAGCGGAACCTGGCGGCGAACGGCTGGAAGACCCAAGGGTTGGTCAGCAACACCAGGCCGCCCAGCCCTACCGCGACCATCGCCCAGTACACCCGCTTGGAAAGGCGCGCCAGGCTGCCGTCCGCGTAGAAATGACCTAGCTGGTGCGGCAGGAGCAGCACCGGCAGGATGTTGAGGTACCTGAAGCTCGATCGATGCCCACCGAAACCGACGAAGTCGATGATGATGGTCGAGACGACCATCACCGTCGGCACCCACAACCCGAACCGCCTGTGCAGCCTGACCGTCACGGGCGCGATACAGACGATCACGAGGTAGACCGCGAGGAACCACAGCGGCCCGAACGGGATGGTCGCGGCCGGAGGGAGCATCCCCCGAAGCATCTTGGTATCTCCCCACAGAGTGAGCCCTGCCGGAGCGCCGGTGTCCGTCAGGTGCAGGGCCGTCTGGATCACGATCCACACACCCAGGAAGACCAGCGAGGGCTTGAGCAGCCTGATCAGCCTGCTCTTGATGAACGCCCAGGTCGACTCGCCGCGGCGCTCGTGAGACTCGAACGTGACCATGTTCGAGAATCCCCCGACGAAGAAGAAGATCGGCATCACCTGAAGGAACCAGGTCGCGAGCCAGAGCCCTGGAGCCACGCCGATAGCGCTGGTCTGGCGGATGATGCCGTTCTGCCACCAGATGATCCCGATGAGCCAGTGGCCGAAGACCACGGCGATGATGCTGAGCGCCCGCAGGAAGTCCACGTACCTGTCGCGGGTGTCCGGCGTCTTGGCGGCGAGCTCGTCCAGGCTCATGCGCCCTCCCGGCTCAGGTTAGACCTTCAAACGGAGCGGCGTTCTTCCCACTCTTCCCAGCTCACCAGCACGTCACGGGCCTTCGAGCCCTGGCCGGGGCCGACGATGCCCTTGTCCTCCATTAGATCCATCAGGCGGCCGGCGCGGGCGAAGCCGACCTTCAGCTTGCGTTGCAGCATCGATGTCGAACCGAGCTGCGAGCGGATGACCAGCTCAGCGGCCTGTTCGAGAAGGTCGTCGTCGCTTCCCAGGGCGTGGTTGCCGGAGCCTTCCGTCGGAGGAAGCCCCAGCCCCTCGACGGTGTTCTCGTAGACGGCCTCGCGCTGGCCGCGGATGAATCCGGCGACGGCGTGCACCTCGGATTCGGTTACCCAGGCGCCCTGGATGCGGGTCGGCTTGGACGCGTTCGCGGGCGCGAAGAGCATGTCTCCGTGGCCGACGAGTTTCTCGGCTCCGTTCTGGTCCAGCACCACGCGCGAGTCGGCCTGGCTGGAGGTCATGAGCGCTATGCGGCTCGGGATGTTCGCCTTGATGAGACCGGTGACGACGTCGACGCTGGGGCGCTGAGTGGCGACCACGAGGTGGATGCCGACGGCGCGTGCCATCTGAGCGATGCGACAGATCGCGTCCTCGACGTCCCTGGGAGCGACCATCATCAGGTCGGCGAGCTCGTCGATGACCACCACTATGAACGGCATGTGCTCGAACTTGTGGTCCATGCCGGGGGGGATCCTCAGCGTTCCGGCGGCCAGGCCTTCCTCGTATCCGTCGATGTCACGGACGCCGACGGTTGCCAGGGTCTCGTAGCGCATCTCCATCTCACGGACGATCCACTGAAGGGCTTCTGCGGCCTTCTTGGGGTGCACTATCACCGGACTCAGCAGGTGGGGGACCTCGGCGAAGTGGCTCAGCTCTACCCGCTTGGGATCCACCAGGACCAGGCGAACGTCGTCGGGCGTGGTCCGCATCAGCAGCGATGTGATGAAGCAGTTGATAAGGCTTGACTTGCCGGCACCGGTCGCCCCCGCGACCAGGACGTGCGGCATGGTCGCCAGGTTCACCATCTGTGCCCGGCCGTGAACGTCCTTGCCGAGCGCGACCGTCAGTGGGTGGGTGGCATCCTTGGCGGCTTTGGAACGCAGGATGTCGCCGAGCATCACGAAGTCGCGGTGCTTGTTGGGAACCTCGACACCGATGGCCGATTTGCCGGGGATGGGCGCGATGATCCTCACGTCCGGGGTCGCAAGGGCGTAAGCGATGTCGCTCGACAACTGCAGAACCTTGTTCACCTTGGTTCCGGCTGCCACCTCTACCTCGTACATGGTCACGGTCGGGCCGCGGTGGGAGGCCGTCACGTGAGCGTCCACGCCGAAGGTCTGAAGCGTGCGCTCCAGCGCGTCGAGGGTCTCCCCCTCATGGATGCCGTCCGCGGTGGAGGGCGGGGCCGTTCGGAGCAGATCCAGAGACGGAAGTTGGTAGGGCCCGGCGGCGGTCGTGATGGTGCGCGCGACCTTCGGCTCGGATTCTGGTTCGGGCTCTGGGTCCTCGGGGATGAGTTCATGGAAGGGCAGAGTTACGGTCGCCTCCGGAACGACCACGAGTTCGTCATCCAATCCGAGGGCTTCGCGGATCGCGCGGCGACGCGGCCTCCGGGGCTCGGCCTCGACGACGTCCTCTTCCGTCTCTTCTTCGTCTTCTGCGCGAGCCTCACGGGCGTCTCTCAACTTCGTGAGGATCGTTCCGACAGGAGTGCCGGTGAATATCAGCAGGCCGAGACTCGTCGCGCCCAGGCAGACGATGGCGGCCCCTATGTCCGAGATCACGACCGAGAGCGGGTGAGAGGCGAGAGCGCCGAGGACCCCCCCGGCGTCGGAGACACCGGAGACGGGAAGTGGCTTGGCCAGGTGCTTCCCGGCCTTCAGGACGCGGTCTTCGTATCCGGCGAAGGTGCCTGGGTTGCCGCGGAAGAGCGACAGGAGCCCAAGCAAGCCCAGACCTGCGACAGCGAAGCCTATGAACATGCGGACGCGATCCTCCGGGGCGGTGTCGCGAAGCAGCAGGACCCCCCAGTAGATGCCGAATATCGGGAAGGTCACCGCGGCCGCGCCGAACGCCCCGTGAAGGAGCCAGGAGATCGCGCCTCCGGCCGGACCGGCGGCGTCGAACCACAGGGACAGGACCGCGAGAAGTGCGAGAACCACGAGCCCGATGCCGACCGCGTCCCGGGCCCAGGGAGACAGGATCTGGCGGGTCGGCGTGCGCACCGGCTTCTTGGGCGACTTCCGAGACGTGCTCTTGGCCACCGGACGCCTCGAGGGGGAAGTTTTCGTTGCCACCTACACCTCCATGATGACCGGCAGGATCACCGGCTTTCGTTGCGTGACCTCGTTGAAGTATCGGCCGAGCACGCTGCGGATGTTCTGCTGCAGCACGCTCGGATCGACGACCTTGGCCTTGGAACTTTCCTGGAGGGAAAGCATGACGCGTTTCCGTGCCTCTTCAAGGATGTCCCCGGAGGTCTCCTCATAGACGAAACCCCTGTTCACGATGTCCGGGCCGGCCACCATCTCGCCGGTGTGGGCATCGACCGTGACCACGACCACGCCGTCTCCAGCGAGCTTGCGCCGGTCACGCAGAACCTCTCCTCCGACGTCGCCGATACCCAGACCGTCCACGAAAGTCATCCCCGCCTGGACACGTTCGGCCTTCTGTAGGACATCGCCTATCTCGACCACATCCCCGTCCTCGCAGATCAAGACGTGGTCCGCCGGGATGCCTACTTCGGTGGCCAGGCGGGCGTGATGCTGGAGGTGGCGGCGCTCGCCGTGGATCGGGATGAACCAGCGGGGCCGCACCAGCGAGAGCATCAGGCGCAGTTCCTCCTGACCCGCATGGCCGGAGGCGTGTACAGCATCGGAGGGCATGTGGAAGACGTCGGCACCGGTACGGTAGAGCGAGTCCACGACCCGGTGGATCGCGGGCTCGTTCCCGGGGATCAAGGACGAGGACAACACCACGGTGTCTCCTTCTTGGAGCTTGACCCATTTGTGCTGCCGGCTGGCCATCAATGACAGGGCGGAGTACGGCTCGCCCTGCGAACCCGTGCAGATAACGACGACTCGGCCCGGATCCAGGTTCTTGACCTCCTCTATGTCGACGATGTCCTTGTCGTCGATATGCAGCAGGCCCAGGCGCCGCGCGGCCGCGACGCTCGTGTGCATCGAGCGGCCCAGGAACGCGACGACACGCCCGTCGGCCACCGCCGCCGTCGCGATCTGCTGGATCCGGTGGATGTGGCTGGAGAAACAAGCAGCCACAACGATGTAGGGCGCGTTGGAGATGATCCGCTGCACGACCGGTCCGACGCTGCGTTCGCTCGAGGTGTAGCCGGCCTCCTCGGCGTTCGTCGAATCCGACAGCAGCAGATGAACGCCGCGACCGCTCGCTTCTTCGGCGAACCCGTGCAGGTCGGTCGGGCGCCCGTCGAGCGGAGTCTGGTCGATCTTGAAGTCCCCCGTGTGCAGGATCGTTCCGAACGGCGTATCGACCGCCACCGCCATCCCGTCGGGGATCGAGTGCGTCACCCGAAGGAACCGCATGGTGAACGGCCCGATCGTCGCGGTCTCACCGGGGGTCGCCAGACGGAGTTCGCAGCGATCGGCGACCTGGTGTTCCTCGAGTTTGCCTTCGAGCAGCGCAAGTGTGAAGGCCGTTCCGAAGACGGGAACGTCGCGGATCTCGCGCAGCAGATACGGCAAGGCGCCGATGTGGTCCTCGTGTCCGTGGGTCAGAACTATGGCCTCGATGCGATCGGCGTTGTTGCGAACGTAGTCGAAGTCGGGCAGGACCAGATCGATCCCAGGCATGTCCCCCGAGGGGAAGGACAGGCCGACATCGATGATGAGGATGCGATCGTCGACCTCGACGCAGGCCATGTTGCGACCGACCTCGCCGACCCCCCCGAGGAAGACGACGCGAACGGAGGTGTCAGAGGAGACCGGCGTCCTCCAGTGCTTTGTGAACCCGGTCGCGCTCCTCTTGGCTGGCGGGAACCAGCGGCAGCCGAGGAACCCCGGCCGAGCGGCCCACCATCTCGAGCGCCGCCTTGAGCGGGATCGGGTTGCTGGTTACGAAGAGGGCGTTGTACAGAGGCGAGAGGTCCTCGTGGATCTTGCGGGCCGCCGGGACATCGCCGGTCTCGATGAGTTCGATCATCTGACGGATCTGCGGACCGACGAGGTGGGAGGCAACGCTGACGATCCCGACCGCCCCCAAGCAGACGTATCCGAAAGTCGCCCAGTCATCGCCGGAGTAGACCTCGAACTCGGATGGTGCCTCGGCGATCAGTTTCGATACCCCTTGGAAGTCCCCGGTCGAGTCCTTGACGGCGACTATGTTCGGCTTCTGCGCCAGGCGGATCAAAGTGTCGTGTTCGATGCGCGTCGCGGTCCGTCCGGGGATGTTGTAAGCCATGATCGGGAGCTCGGTGGCATCGGCTACGCGCTCGAAGTGGGCGATCAGTCCTCGCTGAGGGGGCTTGTTGTAGTAGGGAGTGACGACGAGCAGCCCGTCGGCGCCGGCGTCCTCGGCCGCCTGGGTCAGCTCCAACGTCTCGGCGGTCGAGTAGGTGCCGGTACCGCACAGGAGCTTTCCCTTGCCACGGATCGCCTCGCCGACCACGCGGAACAACTCGGCCTTCTCTTTGTAGGTCAGGGTCGGCGATTCACCGGTCGAACCGGCGATCACGACCCCGTCCGAGCCGTGGTCGAGCAGGTAGTTGGCGAGCGCCTGAGCGCCGTCGTAATCCAGGGAGTGATCCTCCCGGAAGGGTGTGACCATCGCGGTCAGGACGGACCCGAACCTGCCGGCCATGAGCGAACCTCCTGGTTCCGCGGCGGGACGCGGGGATGCGTCCCTGCCCCTCGTGCTCGCCCTATGCTAGCTGGCGATGCCACGCATCTACACGAAGACCGGCGACGACGGGACCACGGGCCTGCTCTACGGCGGGCGAGTCTCCAAGGCCGACCTGGCTACAGAGGCTTACGGAACCACCGACGAAGCCGTGGCGGTCCTGGGTCTGGCCAGGGCATATGCCGACGATCCGGCGATCCGAGAGGAGATCTTGGACCTTCAGCGTGAGCTATTCGTGGTCGGCGCCGACCTTGCCACGGCCGCTCGCAATCGCCAGAAGTTGCAGGAGGGAGTCTCGCTGGTCACGACCGCGATGATCGAGCGGCTGGAGGGACGGATTGACCGCTTGGTAGCCGAGCGGCCTCTCCCGGAAGTCTTCATAGTCCCTGGGGCCAACCCGGGGTCGGCGGCTCTGGACGTCGCGCGTAGCGTGGTCCGCCGTGCAGAGCGCCGCGTGGTGGCCTTGGAAGCCGATCGCGACGTGAATCCGGAGGTTCGCCGTTATCTCAACCGGCTGAGCGACCTACTGTTCGTGATGGCTCGCTGGCAAGCGGGCGAGAGCGAGCCCGCCAGCCGTTAAGCCGGCGCGAACGCACCGTAGTTGTCGGAGCCGAAGAGCAGTATCACGAGACCGATCTGCTCCTCGTTCACCTCGGGTGGGAACTGGACGTCGAAGGTGGCGGTGTCGCCGTCGGCGACCGCTGCAGCATCCAGAACCTTGCCTTCGATCCGATGGCCGTCGACCCCGTCGATCACGTAGAGGTCGGGCTTGTCCAGGTCGTAGCCGGTGCCGTTGTCGACCTTCATCGTCCCCGTGTTGCCGGTCATATCAAGCGTCACGTCGAGCCCGGCGTTCGAGTAGGCGAAGCGCCCCGGCGTGAACGAGGTCTGCACCGTCGGCTCATCCGTCGGCTCGCCCGAACGGGTGGGGGTCGGCTCGCTCGATCCGGTGCACGCGGACGCGATCGCTGCAAGGAGCAGGAGGAGCGCGATCGTCTTGGCTGGCCTACGCACGGATGCGGCATGATACAGGACCACCTGAGGAAGGAACCTTCGACGTGAGGCAGCTCGAGCTTCGCCGCCACGCTCGCCGCGACCCCAAGGCTGACCGTCTCTCGCCCGAGGGCCGCGCGCAGGCCGAGGACCTGGGCCGGGCATCGGGGCACACGTACGTCGCGGTATTCGTCTCCCCTGCCGGACGAGCGGCGGAGACCGCGGCCTGGTTCCTCCGCGGAGCAGGTCAGCAGCTTCCGCCCGACCACGCGGTCGTGCCGGGGCTCGCAGGGCAGGGCGCGGACGGCGGCTCTCCGGAGGCTATGGCGGCGGGGGTGAGGGCGCTCCTCGGCCAGGTACCCGAGGGTGGCCGGGCTCTGGCGATCAGCCACACTCCCCTGGTCGAACGGGCCGGGTCCGGATTGACGGCCTCCGAGATCGAGCCCTTCAGCGAGTGCGAGGGTCTGCTCGTTACTCAGCAAGACGACGGTTCGATCTCGGTGGAAGAACTCAGGGGTCGTTGAGCGCCTTCGCCGATCACATCGCGCCGGCGCTCGGCCGCGGGGTCGCGCTGGGGACAGCCCCTGGCCCGATCCAACTCCTGATCTTGTCCGAGACGGCCAAGCGCGGGTTCTGGGGAGGCATCCGCTTGACAACGGCACGCTCTTCGGCGTGATGGTCGCGCTGGCACTCGGATTCTCCTCTTTCACTGCGGGCGCGATGACGCTGCGGTTGCTGCGCATCGGTGGCGGACTCTTCCTCGTATGGCTTGGGGCGCAGGAGGTCCGAGCGCTTCGGGCGGACGCGGTTCGAGTGGTTCCGACTCGCGCGATGGGGCCGACGCTCAGGGGGATCATGGGCGTGGTCGTGAACCCCGGCGCGTGGATCTTCTTCGCAACGACGGCCGCCAGCGTGGTCGCCCGCGCTTCCGCAGATGCAGCCGTGGGTACCGCACTGCCGGATCGCGCTGGCCGTGGCGCTCGCCGGCGTCGGAGTGGCTTTCGTGGCACAGGGTCTCTAGAGGCCTTCGAACAGATCCTTCAGCGATAAAGCACCGGGCTCACGCGGCGGCCAGGCGATCACGAATGCCTCGGACCCGAGGACATCTGCCAGCAGATCCTCGGGGAACGCGGATGCGCCCCCCTGGCTCTTGTGCTCCTGCAGCGCGGCGAACTTTCGGCGCCAGACGGGCCCGCAGTCGACCTGAACGTCGATCGCCTCATCGGGAACGCCCCTGGGCTGGAACGGCGCGGTCGGGTCTATCGGGTCGAGCCCGCGTTCGACCAGCTTGTCGCTCAGCCAGCGGAGCCTCGACTCGGGTATCGCGGCGTACGCGAGCCTGGCGACGCCTTCCTCGCTCTGCCGGATAGAATGGAACGCGGCGGTCGTCGCCGCGCCCGTGGCGATGTGGTCGTCGTGGCCCGTGATGCCCTCCGGGCCGAAGGTCACGACGACATCCGGTTCGGTCTCGCGCAGGATCGCTTCGATGGCTCCACTCAGTTCTTCCGCTGGGACCTCCGCGACTCCTCCGTCGGGAAACCGGAGGAACTCCTGGCGATCCGGCCGGCGGCCAAGTGCCACCCACGAGGCGCGATCCTCGGCCTCCCTCACCGCTCCGAGGGTCTGGGGAGTGGCCAGGGACGGGTCGGCGATCTCTCCTTGCTCACCGCTCGTGACGTGGATCACCGTCAGATGAAAGCCGGGGTCCTCAGCGTGAAGAGCAACCGAACCGCTTGCGCCGTAGGTGTCATCGTCGGGGTGGGCTACCACGAGTGCGAGCCTCACGGTCAGCCCTCGGCGTCGAGCAGCGGATCGAGCCCTACCGTAAGTCCCGGCGTCGATGGAACCGCGCGGATCGCGAGAAGCACGCCCGGCATGAAGGAGGAGCGATCCATCGAGTCGTGCCGGATCGTAAGTGTCTGACCCTCTCCTCCCAGGATGACCTCCTGGTGGGCGACCAGACCGGGCAAGCGCACGGAGTGCACGCGGACACCATCGATGTCGGCTCCCCGAACGCCGGCGACAGACTCTTGCGCCGGACCGTGATAGGTGGCGCCCCGGCCTTCCAAGATCCGCTCGACGGTCGCGCTCGCCGTTCCGCTCGGGGCGTCGACCTT
>JANPEZ010000163.1:0-21759 GCA_031423155.1 Actinomycetes bacterium | reverse complement strand
CGTCGGGCCCGGATTGGAGATCCGATGGGTCTGCTCGGCGGGAACGATGAACTCTTGACCCGGCTGCGCCTGGGATGCCTCATCCCCTATCTGGATGGTCAGACCCGCGTCCAGGACGACCCACATCTCGTCTCGCATCTGATGGAAGTGAACGCTGGTCTCCTGGCCGGGCTCCACCGTTATGACCCTCACGGAGGAGGGCTGGTTCAGCGCGTAGGTCGCGACCTTGCCCCAGGGCTTGTCGATGATCACGTCACACCCCCTTCTCGAGTGAGTCCATCAGCGATGCCATCTCCAGAGCCGCTTCCGCCGCCTCCCAGCCCTTGTTGCCGTGCTTTCCACCGGCCCGGTCTTCAGCCTGCTCGAGTGTTTCGGTCGCGAGAACTCCGAAGATCGTCGGCACTCGCGTATCTCGGGAGACCTCCGCGATGCCTCGCGCCGATCCTCGCGCGATCAGGTCGAAGTGAGCGGTTTCTCCCCTGATGACGGCCCCCAGGCAGATCACCGCGTCGAATCG
The DNA here is from genome assembly GCA_031423155.1 of Actinomycetes bacterium. GTDB lineage: Bacteria > Actinomycetota > UBA4738 > UBA4738 > HRBIN12 > JANPEZ01. Next base: position 21,242 of record JANPEZ010000163.1, on the reverse strand, counting down.
ACCCGAGGCGGCCATCGTCCTTGCAACGAGCGGTATCTCGAAGGCCCCGGGAACCCAAGCGAGTTCGATATCTGACTCCGAGACCCCGTTCTTGGCCAGACCCGCGAGCGCCCCCTCGACGAGTTTGCCGGTGATCCCGCCGTTGAAACGCGCAGCCACGATCCCGATCCGCCGGCCCGCGGAACCTTCGGCCGATCCCTGGAGTTCGCTTATCACTCGAGAGCCCCTCCGGATTCGGCCGCGGGCAGATCCTCGAGGATGTGCCCCATCTTCTCGCGCTTCGCGCGCAGGTAGCCGATGTTCTCAGCCGTGGGAACGGTCTCGATCGGCAAGCGCTCGACGATCGACAGCCCGTAACCCTCAAGGCCCGCCCTCTTGGCCGGATTGTTCGTGAGCAGCCGCATCGAACGGACCCCCAGATCGACGAGGATCTGCGCACCGATGCCGTAGTCGCGCTGATCGGCCGGAAAGCCGAGCTCCAGGTTCGCCTCGACGGTATCGCGGCCTTGTTCCTGCAGCTGATACGCCCTCAGTTTGTGTGTCAGGCCGATGGCGCGCCCCTCGTGTCCTCTCACGTACAAGACGACGCCTCGACCTTCCTTTCCGACCCGGTCCAAAGCCCCCTCCAGCTGAGCCCCGCAATCGCATCTCATCGAACCGAAAACATCGCCCGTGAGGCATTCGGAATGGACGCGAACCAGGACATCTTGGCCGTCGCCTATGTCTCCGCGAACCAGCGCGACGTGGGTTCGCCCGTCGATCAGACTTTCGTATGCGACCGAGCGGAAGTCACCGTACTCCGTCGGGATGTTGGCCTCGGCGACCTTGACAACGAGGACCTCACGTTTGCGGCGATGCTCGATCAGGTCCGCGATCGAGATCAGCTTGAGACCGTGCTCGCGGGAGACCCTGACGAGCTCGGGCAGGCGGGCCATCGAGCCGTCCTCGTTCATGATCTCGCAGATGATCCCCGCCGGGAACATCCCGGCGGCGATGGCAAGATCCACGGCCGCTTCCGTGTGACCCGCCCTCCTCAGCACGCCGCCATCTTGAGCCCTGAGTGGGAAGACGTGACCGGGCTTCTGAAAGTCCTGCGGTTTGGCTCTCGGGTCGGTAACAGCTTTGGCCGTCGCCGCCCTGTCCTGGGCGCTGGTTCCCGTAGTCGTCTCATGCCTGTAGTCGATCGAAACGGTGAACGCCGCCTCGTGGCCACTGGCCGACTCGCTCACCATCTGGGGTATTCCGAGCTCGTCCAGGCGCCATGCCGCTGCGGGAAGGCACACGATCCCCCGACCGTGGGTGACCATGAAATTGACCGCCTCCGGCGTTGCGGCCTCCGCCGCCATGATGAAATCGCCTTCGTTCTCCCGGTCCGCGTCGTCTACGACGACGATGATGCGGCCGCTCCTGATCTCCTCGATCGCCTCGGGGATCGAGGAGAACGCGGAGCTGTCGATCTCTTCGGTACGGACATGGTCCCTCATGCTGTTCCTCCGATCAGGCGTTCCAGGTACTTGGCGATGACATCAACTTCAACGTTCACCGGATCACCGGGCTGTGCGCCTCCGAACGTAGTCACTGCGAGCGTGTGCGGTATGAGAGCGATGGTTATCTCGTCTGCTCGGAGGGCGGCGACGGTCAAACTCACACCATCCAAGGTTACGGAGCCCTTCTCGACCACGTAGCGCATCAGATCCTCGGGCAGTCGCACCTCGATCCTGATGCCGCCGGCTCCGTCCGGATCCGAACCCCTGATCTCGCCTACGCCGTCGACGTGGCCTTGGACGATGTGCCCTCCAAGCCGGGTCGCCAGTGTCACCGGCCTCTCCAGATTGACGGTCCGGCCCGGCTCCAGCCGGCGAAGGCTGGTCCGCGCGACGGTCTCATCGGAGACGTCGAAGGCGAGGGCGTCGCGACCGGCTTCGACCACCGTAAGGCAGACCCCGTTGACGGCGATCGAATCGCCCACTGCGGCATCGACCGCTACGGCTCGACAGGACACTCGCAACCGAGATCCCTCGAAGGCGGAGACGAAGCCCAGTTCCTCAACTATCCCGGTGAACATATGCCTCCACTTTCAGGTCCTTGCCGACACGGGTTACGCCGGCGATCTTCATGGGAGTCGCATCGGACAGCGCGGCGGATCCTTCGCCACCCAGGATCCCCGGGGCGCCGGAGCCCCCTATGAGCGATGGCGCCAGGTAGAGCACGACCTTATCCACGATGCCGTCTCTGACGGCGCTGGATGCGAGCGTTGCCCCGCCCTCGATCAAGAGTCCCTGGACGTCTCGCTTGCCAAGGTGCGCGGTCAGTTCGATAAGCGAGACTCCACCGGTGGGTGCGTTGTCACAGATCACGACCTCGGCCCCGGCCTCCTTCCACTCGCGGATCCGAGCCTCGGGAGTCGTTCCGGTAGCGGCGACGAGCGTGGGCGCCTGCCTGTCGAAGACCCGGGCATCTCCCCCGACCCTCCCGGAGGCATCCGCGATAACGCGAAGGACGGGGGCGCCCGAGTAACCCGGATCCCTGACCGTAAGGGAGGGATCGTCGGCGATGACGGTTCCCGCTCCCACGAGGATCGCGTCGGAGCGGGCGCGGAGCGCGTGAACGTCCTCGCGCGCAGCCTCCCCCGTGATCCACTTCGAGGACCCGTCGCGCGCAGCGGTCTTCCCGTCGAGGCTGGCCGCCGATTTGAGCGTGACGAAAGGAAGGCCGCTGACGATGTGCCTGTTGAATGCCTCGTTCATCCGCTCGGCCTCTTCGGCCAGGATGTCTGTATCGACCCGGATGCCCGCAGCTCGCAGGGCGGCGATCCCTCGGCCGTCGACGGCCGGATTCGGGTCTGAGGCGGCCACGACGACGCGCGCTATACCGGCTTCGATGATCGCCTTGGTGCACGGTGGCGTACGCCCGAAGTGATCGCAGGGCTCGAGCGTGCAGTAGAGGGTCGCCCCCCTCGCGTCATCGGCCGCGGCTAGTGCGGCGACCTCTGCATGGGCGAGGCCCGGACCCTCGTGGAAGCCCTCGCCGATGACCTGACCGTCTCTAACGAGGACGGCGCCGACCATCGGATTAGGAGATACCCGCCCGGCACCCAACTCAGCCAGGGCGATAGCCCTTCGCATATGCGACTCGCGTTCGTCCACCATCGGTCCCCTTCCGGGGCGGTGGCTTGAAAGGAACGCAGAGCGCGACGCGGGCGGCCGCAAGCTGCAGCACCGCGCCAACGCCCGCCTTCTCTCATCCCGACTTTCACGGTCGGTTCCGGAATCTCACCGGATCCACCCCTGAGTGGCTCCCAGAGGGTCGCGGACTCTACCGCCGGTGGGGAATCTCACCCCGCCCCGAAGACGAGCTTTATCTTCGAGATTCCAGTATACGGCGGGGCTTGGGAGAAGTACCAGCCGAGTGACGCTAAGGCATCCGTCGGTCGACGGCGTAGGAGGAGCCTGCGTCGCGCTTGGCGAACTGTTTCATCTCGGTTGCGACAGAGACGGCCTCACCGTAGTGGGCGAACGCCCGCTTGGCCGTGGTCGCGATGCCGATCGAGATCGACACCAGCGGGATGTCCTGCATCTCGCCTTTGCGGTCCTCCATGCGGACGGTCCCTCGCTCAAGATCCTCGGCCTCGTAGAACTCAGAGCGAGACCCATCGAAGCGCTCGCAGATGCGCTTGGCGATATCCTCGGCAACGTCAGTGGGAACGACCGCAACGAAGTCGTCACCTCCGACGTGTCCGACGAAGCTGTCGGCACCGGAGAATTCAAGGACGGCGTCCTGGATGGTCCGGGCGGTGGCCTGGATCAGCCGGTCACCTCGAACGAACCCCTTCTGGTCGTTGTAGGTCTTGAAGTTGTCAAGGTCGCAGTACAAGACCGCGAACGCCCTGTTGTCGCGAACCTGGCGTTCGATCTCCTCCTGGATGCGTATGTTGCCCGGCAGGCCCGTCAGCGGCGAGAGGTTGCGCATCTCCTTGGCGCGACGCAGCGTGCCCTTGACCCGGGCAAGAAGCTCGATCGGATCGAACGGCTTGATGATGTAGTCGTCTGCTCCCGACTGAAGGCCAGTCACCTTGTCGGCGGAAAGAGCCTTGGCCGTCAGCATGATTATCGAAGTGTTGGCCGTCTGTGGATTCTTGCGAAGGCGCGAGGCGACCTCGAATCCGTCGATCCTCGGCATCATGACGTCGAGCAGCACCAGATCCGGGCGCAGCTCGGTCGCCTTCTCGAGTGCTTCCTCTCCGTCACCGGCGACGGCTACCTCGTAGCCCGCAGAACGCAGGTTGACCTCGACGAATCGGGCGATGTCCGGATCGTCATCGACGACCAGGATCGTCTCGGGCATCTAGCTCGCTCCCTTCGCGATCTCGGCCAGCTCTCGAGCGGCAGCTGCGGGATCCGGCTGCTGGAAGATACCCGATGCGGCGATGAGCACGCTCGCCCCGGCATCGACGGCCCTCCTGGCGTTGTCGACCTTGACCCCTCCATCGATCTCCAGGTCGACATCCAGGTCCCGGCGATCTATCTCTCTGCGCATCGCTTCGAGGCGCGGATACACCTGCGGGTCGAGCGACTGGTGGGACCAGCCGGGGCGGATGCTCATCAACATCACGTCATCGATCTCATCCAGGAAGGGGAAGGCGGCCTCGACCGGTGTCTCCAGGTTGAGGGTGATGCCCACCCCCATGCCGGCACCCCTCGCCTTGCCGATCGCCGGCGTCGGCTCGGGCACCGCTTCCAGGTGGAACGAGACCATGTTCAGGCCGGCCTCAGCCAGCTCGTCGAAGAACGACTCGGGGGCATCGACCATCAGGTGACCGTGAAGCATCCGCTCGGTTACCGGCCTCAATGAGGCGACGACCACAGCTCCTAGCGCGATGGGCGGGACGAAATGCCCATCCATGATGTCGATGTGGATGGTCTCGGCGAAGGGATCTACCAGGCGGATCTGGTCGGCTAGACGCGCCAGATCCGCGGACAAGATGGAGGCCGAGAGCTTTCCCACGCGAAGATTCTACCGGCGCCACTAGGACGTACGGGTGAAAGCCGCGACGAACATCGCGTCGCTGCCGTGAAGATGGGGCCAAAGGCGGACCCGATCGGAAGCACCGTCGGGTCCTTGGACCGGAGCCGGTCGCAGGAAGGGCCGTGACTCCAGGAGCGCGTCGCACACCGAATCGGTTTCCTCACCGGGGAAAGTGCAGACCGAGTAGATCAGCCTTCCACCCGTCGCGAGCTGATCGGCACCTGCAACCGCGATCTGCAGTTGAAGAGCAGACAACGGGCCGAGGTCTGCAGGGTCTCCTCTCCAAAGCAGCTCCGGTCTGCGCCGTGCCGATCCGATCCCGCTGCAGGGGGCGTCGACCAGCACACGGTCGAAGGAGCCCTTCAGCGCGGGCGAGGCGGCGTCCTGCACGAGCAGACCTGCCTTCACGCCGAGCCGAGCGGTGGTCCGCGCGACCAGGCCGGTTCTCCTGGGATGCACATCGCTGGCGACGCAGAGGCCCCCGGGCTGAACCGAGCACGCGATGTGGGCGGTCTTGCCGCCAGGGCCGGCGCAGAGATCCAAGGCCCGCATCCCGGGATCGAGCTGCATCGCACCGACCACGAACGCCGAAGCTTGATCCTGGACGGCGAACCACCCCTCGGAGAAACCGGGCAACCGCGTGGGGTCGCCCCCCTCGAGCACGATGGTGTCCGGGTGAACCGTTCCCGGCATCGATGCGACACCGGCTTCCCGGAAGGCCTTGGCCAGGTCCTCAGGTGCGATTCGACATCGGTTGGCCCGCAGACATAGTGAAGGCTTGGCCCCCAGCGCCGCGGCCGCACCGTCGACCCCGGAGCCCACCTGTGTACGGAGCTCGGCAACGGCCCATTCCGCCAAGCCGGTCCTGATCGAGATCTCGCCGTCCGTGTCACCCTGCGGCCAGGTGAAGGGGGCCGCCGAGAGCTTTCGCAGAACGGCGTTGACGAAACCCCGCTCACTCGCACCGGCCAGACCGACCGACCTCGAGACCGCAGCATGGGCGGGGATCCTCGTGAACAGGATCTGATACGCGCCGAGCCGCAGTGCCGCTCGGGCATTCGCGGTCATCCGCCTTAACGGACGCGACGAGAACCTCTCTATCGCCCAGTCGAGCGACCTCATCCTCCTTATGGTCCCGTAGGTGAGCTCGGTGGCAAGCGCGGCATCCTCCCTGGACAGGTCCGCCCTTCTGAGCGCTCCGGGGAGCGTCAGGTTCGAGTACCCGCCATGATCTGTAACCCTCATGACGGCCTGGTGGGCGACGCGGCGAGGGTCGGAGGTCACGACACCTGTTCGCCGGGCGCGAGCCGGGCTCCTCTGGCGAAATCCGCGCCGCTCATCCGCTTGCGGCCCGAAGATGCGATCGCTTCCAGGAGCACGGCGCCCGCGCCCGCCGAGACGACGGGGCCGGCAGGTGATGCGGTGATAAGCCCAGGTGGACCTCCGCCGCCCTCTACCGCCGAGGCCCGGAATACCTTGAGCACCTCACCTCGGAACGCCGTGCTCGCTCCGGGCTTCGGGGAGGAGGCCCGCACCCTGGCAACGACGTCCTCGGCCCCGGCGCTCCAGTCGATCCGGAAGTCTGAAGGGCCGAACTTACCCGTCGAGGTCGCAAGCTCGTCGTCCTGGTCACGGGCTTGTATCTGACCGCCGGCCCACCCCTTCAACGTCGACACGAGCAGCGAGGCACCGAGCGTTGCGAGCGCGGCGCCCAGCGAACCGGCATCCTCCTCCGGGCCTATAGGTACTTCGATCTGGCCCAGGATCGGGCCGGAGTCCAGTCCCTCGTCTATCAGCATCGTCGTGACTCCGGTGGTCGCATCTCGTTCCAGCAGCGCTCGGCGAACCGGGCTTGCGCCACGCCAGCGCGGCAGGAGCGAGAAGTGCAGGTTCACGGCGCCCAACCGGGGCCGATCCAAGACCTGCGGCGTGAGGATCTCGCCGTAGGCAACGACCGCCAGGACGTCTGGCGCCGCCTCATCCAGCAGCTTCAGGCCCGCCGGGCCGGAAACACCGTCGACCTCGGCAAGCGGCATGCCGCGGGCTTCGGCTGCCTCGGCTATCGCGGTGCGTCTCAGTTTCGACCCCCTACCCGCCGGACGAGGACCCTTCGTGATGACGAGGGTCACATCCAGATCGGAGTCGGCGATCGCCTCAAGCGAGGCCACCGACCAGTCATCGTTACCCAAGAAGACGACACGCGTGGCACCCATGGGCGCAGGATAGTCGGGTCCCGTCGTCAGTCGCGCCGGCGCGAGCGCGGCTCCGCCAAGCCGAGCTCGATCTGTCGAAGCTCGGCCAGGACCGAGCGCCGTCCCTGCTCAGGCAACCGGTCGATGTAGAGCATCCCGTTCAAGTGATCGGTTTCGTGCTGGAGGATGCGCGCGAGCAATCCCTCCGCCTCGATCTCGATGGGGCTTCCGTCCAAACCCTGGCCGGCTATCTTGACGCGCTCCGCCCTTGCGGTCGGATAGTACGGGCCCGGTATGGAAAGACAGCCTTCGTCCTGGATGATCTCTCCGGAAGGTTCGCTCAACCGAGGATTCGCGATGAGGTTAGGACCCGACCCGCCGTCGTCGTAGGTGAAGACCTGAAGGGAAAGTCCCACCTGTGGCCCCGCCAGACCGACGCCGGCGGCTGCGTACATGGTCTCGACCATGTCCTCGTATAGACGCATCAGGCTCTGGCCGAAATCGGTTACGGGCTTGGACGGCTCTTTAAGGACCGGATCGCCCAGGACCCGGATGGGAATGATCACTGTAGCTCCTTCACCAAAGGTGCGGATCGGCTTCTACCCTTGTCAGTGTCTGCTTGGCGGCGAGCTCTCGGGCGAGCTTTCCGAACGCCGGAACGCGAGCCAACGCGAGCGCGAGCAAGCATACCGTCGAGTCTCCCGCAGAGGTGACCAATAGCGTGCTCGGCTCGAGGTCGGCCAGTTCCCGTTCCAGCGCAGCCGTTCCCACGACCCTGAAGACCGCATGACCCACCGGGAATCCCGCCGCGGCGCGCCTCGCGGCCTCATCTTGATGGAACCGGCCCGGATCTCCCCGGACGAGCGCTTGAACAGCCGGATCTGCGGGTCGGTTGGATTGTGCGATCACTCGCCCCTGCGGTCGAGCCCAAGAAGCGGCCTCCATCCATGTCGCGAGCGCCTGCTCTCTGGCACCGATCCCGGCACGCCGTTCGGCGAGATCGACGTCGAGTATCGCCACCAGGTCCAGGCCTGCGGGACCTAGGTCCCTGACGGCATCCGCACCTCCGACCAGGATCTCGGCCTCGAGAGGCAAGCGGGCGCGCGGGCCGGATATCCTGTGAACCGGAACCGTCGCGGCACGACCCGCCCAGGTCACGACCCGCTCCGCTCCTCCGGCGCGGATACCGAAGTCGGACGCCCCGCAGTTCACGCATCGCCCCGGCGCCTCACAAACGATGCACGCGACCGAGCCCTCGGCCGACCTGAGAACGCCGCCGCAGCTAGAGCATGCCGCACTCTGAGCACACACCTTGCAGACCTGCGCCACCCCCGCGCCAGGTAGCGGCGAGTACAAGAATCCCCTGCGTGTGCGCTCCAGAGCCTTCACCAGCCGGGGAGCCCTTCCTTCGGGTACGGGCTTGACCACCTCGACCGGTGGCCATGCACGTTGCGCAGGTTCGACGATCGGTGCATCGAGCGCCGCGGCCTCGGAGGAGTGACACAGCGCGGCGAGCACGCACACGGCCCCGAGGCTTCGAGCACGTTCCACCGCCACATCGCGCACGTGGTAGTACGGCACTCTGTCCTCCCGGTGAGCAGGGTGCGACTCGCGGGAAACGTAGACCATCCCAAGATCAGGAACCGGCGCGAAGACCCCCGGCCGCGTAGCCACAACTACGTCGTAGCGCCCCGCCAGGATGTCCAGCCACGTCCCGTACCGCTCCCTCTTGTTCCCACCCATGAACACTCCCGCCTGAACGCCGAAAGCCGAGACAAGCGCGGAAGCGGTCGCTGGCAAAGGAGACGCCTCGGGAACGATCACCAACGCCCGCCTCCCGCCGTCCAGGCAAGCGGCGACCGCATCGACCGCGAAACCGACCTCGTCTTCGGGGACGGGCCGAACCAGGAAGGTGCCCTCACCGCCGCCTGGATCGGAAAGCGCCCCGAACAGTGCATCTCGACCTCGATAGCCGACGCCACCGGATGCAGGGAGCTGAGAGCCGGCGGGGCGGATATGAGGGGTGACGGGGAAACCGGCCCTCGGAGCGTCTCCCTCCTCCGACACGACCCGTGGCGGCACCGCCCGAGCGATGACGGAGGCTAGAGGTGCCACGTACCGCTGGCTCACCCAACGCAGGAGCTCGAGCGATACCGCGTCGAAGAACCGCACCCGCGACAAGACCTTGCCCACCGAGGCCATGCGGGGAACCGGCAGAGAAGGCCCGAGGATCCAGCCCCGCACCGCCCTGCCGTGGAAAGGAACCTGAACCAGGGACCCTACGCCCGCCTCGAAGCCTTCGGGCAGCAGATACGTGAAAGGTCGGTCTAGCGCGAGCAGTGGCCGGTCGACGCAGACCTCGACGGGCGTGCCCGAGGGAGGGCTAGCCGACGGCGCTACGGAGGTCGTCGGCGCGGTCGGTCGCCTCCCAGGGGAACTCCTTGCGGCCGAAGTGGCCGTAGGCCGACGTGTCCTGGTAGATCGGCCTGCGCAGATCCAGCTGGCGGATGATCGCCGCTGGTCGGAAGTCGAACAGTTCCCACACCGCCGAAACGAGTTTGTCGGGGTCGGCTTGCTCGGTCCCGAACGTCTCGAGCATCAGCGAGACCGGGTGGGCGGTTCCGATCGCATAGGCCACCTGGAGCTGGCATCTGTCGGCCAGTCCTGAAGCAACCACGGTCTTGGCCACATAGCGAGCCATGTAGGCGGCGGAGCGATCGACCTTCGTCGGGTCCTTGCCGCTGAAGGCTCCACCTCCGTGCGGGGCCATGCCTCCGTAGGTGTCGACGATGATCTTGCGCCCCGTCAGGCCCGTGTCGGCCTTGGGTCCGCCGATCTCGAACCGGCCGGTGGGGTTCACCAAGATACGAACGCCGGTCGCGTCCAGGTCCGCGAACTCTCTAAGGACAGGCTCGATCACTTCGGCCGTCACGTCCGGCGCGAGCAGAGTTTCGACGTCGACCTCCTCGCGGTGCTGCGTGGAGATCAGGACGGTGTCGACGCGAACGGGCTTCCCGTCGGCGTACTCGACGCTGACCTGGCTCTTGCCGTCGGGCCGTAGATAGGGAACGACGCCCGCTTTGCGGACGTCGGCCAGGCGTTTGGCGAGGCGATGGGCCATCGCTATCGGAAGCGGCATCAGCTCGTCGGTCTCGCGGCAGGCGTACCCGAACATCATGCCCTGGTCGCCGGCACCCAGGGTGTCGAGTTCATCGTGGGAGGAACCCTCGCGGTGCTCGAGCGCATCGTCGACACCGCGCGCGATGTCGGGCGACTGCTCCTGAATCGCCGTGATCACGCCGCAGTTGTCGCCATCCAGCCCGTACCGGGCGTCGGTGTATCCCACGTCCGTGACTGCCGAGCGGACGACCGCGGGGATGTCGACGTATCCGGCGGTCGTTACCTCACCGGCTACGACGACCAGACCGGTCGTGACCAAGGTCTCGCAGGCGACCCTGCTCTGGGGATCCTCGGCCAGGAGCGCGTCCAAGATCGAATCCGAGATCCGATCCGCGAGTTTGTCCGGATGTCCTTCGGTGACCGATTCTGAGGAGAAGAGGAATCCCTTGCTCATGATGGCGGGAGTATAGCCGTCCCCTGCGACATCTCAGGCACCCAGCAGGGCGACCAGCCGATCGCAGATCGCGGTCGCCAGCTCCGCCTTCGACCACATCCGCAGAGGCTCGACCCTGCCCGAGGCCTCGATGATCATGGCGTTGTTCGTATCTGAGCCGAACCCCGTGCCGGGGCGCCCGACCTCGTTGACGACGATGAGATCGAGGGATTTGGAGGCCAGCTTGGCGCGGCCCTCGACCTCGAGGTTTCCCGTTTCCGCAGCGAAGCCGACCAGAACCTTGCCGTTCTTAGTCTGGCCGAGCTCACGCAAGATATCCGGAGTCGGGACGAGACGAAGATCGGGAACGCCCGAACCCTTCTTCAGTTTGGTCTCCGCAACGCTCTCGGGGCGAAAGTCCGCGACCGCAGCGGCCATGACGACCGCGTCCGCATCCTCGGCCGCACCGAATACCGCCTCGCGCATCTCCTCGGCCGTCGTGACCGATATCTCGAGGGCGCCCGCCGGTGTCGGGACGGTGCCGGGGCCGTGCACGAGCCTGACCTCCGCCCCACGAGCAAGAGCCTCCGCTGCTATCGCCGCGCCCATCTTGCCGCTGGAGCGATTGCCGATGAACCGAACGGGATCCAAGGGCTCGAAGGTCGGGCCTGAGGTGACCACGATGGTTCTGCCGGCCAGGTCGCCTCCTCCGAGTGCTATCCCGGCGGCCGCCACGATGTCTTCGGGATCGGCCAGGCGGCCAGGTCCCTCGTCTCCGGCGGCCAGGGGCCCGGCAACCGGCCCGACGATCCGAACTCCTCGCTCTCGCAGCATCGCCACGTTGCCTCTCGTTGCGGGGTGTTCCCACATCCCCGTATGCATCGCCGGAGCGATGACGATCGGGCAGGTCGCTTCGAGGAGCGTCGACGTGAGCAGATCGTCCGCGAGGCCGTGAGCGAGCTTTGCGATGACGTTCGCAGTGGCGGGGGCCACGATCGCCAGGTCGGACTCCCGGGCGAGGCGAACGTGCAGGATGGTCCCGGGCTCTTCCCAGAGAGAGGAATGGACGGGGTTGCCGGTAAGCGCCGCGAAGGTATCTTCCCCGACGAATCGAACCGCGGAGGCGGTCATGACGACACGCACATCTGCTCCTGCCGCGGTCAGAAGGCGCGCGACCTGAGCGGACTTGTAAGCCGCGATGCCGCCGGTGACGCCGAACAGGACCCGGCGACCGGCGAGGAGGCTATTCCCCTTCGAGGATGCCTTCGGGCCGCTCGGCATCGATCTTGCCCTCAGCTATCTCTTGGAGCGCGATGGAGAGCGGCTTGATCGTCAAGCCACCGCTCTCGACGAGCGGCGGAACGAACTCTCCGCGTCCCTCACCGAGCTGGCTGTAGTAGGAGTTGATCTCTCTCGCACGCTTGGCGGCCAAGATCACGAGCGAGTACTTCGAGTCAACGGCCGCAAGCAAGTCATCGATCTTCGGTTCGATCATGAGGGCAGCGTCCTTCTTCCTAGGTGTTGCGGGATGCCTCGATGATATCAGCGACCTGCGAGGTTGCGAGTTCCAGATCGTCGTTGATCACGGTGTGCCCGAACCAGTCCCGCTGGGTCATCTCCCACCTGGCAGTCTCCAGGCGCTCTCGGATCCGATCCTCACTCTCCGTCCCCCTGCCTCTCAGGCGTCGTTCCAGCTCACCTACGGAGGGAGGGGCCAGGAAGATGAGTACGGCCTCCGGGAAGGCCTCTCGGATCTGGCGAGCCCCCTTCACGTCGATCTCAAGCAGGACATCCCTGCCCGCATCGAGCTTGTCCTCAACGAAGGCTCTCGGCGTGCCCGACCTGTGATCGATGAACGGGGCCCACTCCAGCAGGTCGCCGGCCTCGAGCATGCGGTCGAACTCGTCCTCGGAGATGAAGAAGTAATCGACGCCGTGGACCTCGTCTGGGCGAGCGGCGCGAGTCTTGACCGAGACCGAATACGCAAGCCCCTCCGGATCACCAGAGAGCAGCTCCTTGACCACACTGCCCTTCCCGACCCCTGAGGGGCCGGCGATCACGAACAGGCGGCCTCGGCGCACGGCCAAGGACCGCAGCTACTTCTTCGCGAACTTGGCGAGCAGCATCTCGCGCTGCTTCGCGCCGAGTCCTTTGACACGACGGCTCGCGGAGATATCGAGTTCTTCCATCAGCTTCTGCGCGCGAACCTTCCCCACACCCGGAAGCGACTCGAGAACCGTCGACACACGCATCTTGCCGACGGTGTCATCACCCTGGCGCGAGAGCACATCCTTCAGCGACTTCTTGCCGGACTTGAGTTCGCCTTTGAGTTCGGCGCGTTTCTTGCGCGCCACGGCGGCCTTGGCAAGTGCTTGTGTGCGCTGCTCGGGGGTCAGAGTGGGTAGGGCCATCACGCGCTCCTTTTCGCTCGTGGGAGTCCTGCGGGAACGCCGGGGAGTATATGCACGACCGTCCGCGGGGGACAACGAGGATCTAGCGTGCGGCCTGCGGTTTCCCGTGGTAAGGAGGGCCTCAGCGCAGCCCTTCGACGATGCTCCTGGCGACCCCTGCCGGATCCGGGTTCTCCGTGATCGGACGTCCGATCACAAGGTAGTCGGCGCCCTTCTCGATCGCTTCGGAAGGGGTCAGGATCCTGAGCTGGTCATCACCGTTGGAACCGGCAGGACGTATCCCGGGGACCACCAGGCAGAAGTCCTCACCGCAGACGTTCCGCACTTCCTCCACGTCCTGGCCGGAGACGACTACGCCATGGAGCCCTGCTGACTTCGCCTCGTACGCAAGTGATGCGGGGCTAGCAAGTTCCTCTCCCGACTGCGATGAAAGGATAGTGACGGCGATCACGAGGGGCATCGCGAGTCCCTTCTCGCCGGATCCGCGCTCCGCACCATCTCGTGCCGCCCGCATCATCGCCTCTCCTCCCAAGGCATGGACGTTGAACATCGCCACGCCTGTAGCAGCGATGTTCGCCGCGGCTCGCCCCACGGTGTTCGGGATATCGTGGAGTTTGGAATCGACGAATACGGGTGCCAGATGCCCGATCCTGGCGACCGCCTTCGGCCCATGGGCCCAGAAGAGCTCCAGTCCCACCTTAAGCATGCCCACCTCTTGGGCCAGCGCGGCTCCGAGGGTTTCGGCCCGGTCCAGATCGGAGACGTCCAGCGCCGCGATCAAGGGGTTGGCCGGGCGCGGGATCATCCGGGCTCTCCGGAGGGAGACGCCGTCGGCAGGCGGAGGCGCCCGCGGATCTCCGCCGGAGACGCCAGTCCCTTCTCTCTCAGATAGGCATGGATCCCCTGGGCGATCTTGACCGGAGCGACCGGGTCGACCAGGGTGGCGGTTCCTACCTGTACGGCCCAAGCCCCTGCCAGGAGCATCTCCACGGCATCCTCGCCGGTCGTCACTCCACCTACCGCGAAGATGGGCACCTCAGGCATCGCGCGCGAGACTTCGAACACCCCCCGTAGGACGAGGGGACGCACCGCCGGCCCGGATAGGTACCCGGTCACCGCACCCAACTCCGGCCGCAGACGGGACGCGTTAACTCCCAGGGCCGGCACCGGCCCCAGGAGGGTAAGGCCGCTCGCCCCCGCCCGCATGACGGCCGTTGCGACCTCGACCAGGTCTGTCGACAGGGCCGGTAACTTGGCGAAGACGGGAACCGTGGACATCCGACCTACCGCTCCGATGATCTCCGCGGCGCGGTCGGGGCGCGACCCCATGACCTCGCGGTCGAGCTCATCATCAGGACCCGACAGGTAGACCTCAAGGGCGGCCACGCCGGCAACGTTCTGAAGCAGGCTGGTCAGCCGAACGTATTCCTCCATCGAGGTGCCGGCTATGGAGACGATCACGGGGATCTGAGCACGGGCCAACCTCGGGAGTTCCTCCGCGACGAATGACTCGATGCCGGGGTTCTGCAGACCGGTCTCCCAGACGACGCCCGAGGGGGATTCGGCGATCCTCGGAGTCCGGGTCCCCTTGCGCGGATGCAGCGTGATGCTGCGGCTGACGACGGCGCCGACCCTGTGCAGGTCTACGAGCCCGGCCAGTTCGCGGCCGGTCCCGGCACACCCCGAGGCGATCGCGACCGGAGTCGTCAGGGTTAGGCCGTCGAGAGCCACCCCGATCGTTCGCTTCACCCCGGCCATGAACGCACCACCGGAAGTCCCTCTGGCGGAGTGGGGAGCATCTTCGGCTGGTCGGTCAGCCACCTGTCCCAAAGAACCCTGGCGGGGTTGAAAACCGGCCCGTCGACGCAGGAGCGCACGTTGTCATAGCCGCTTCCGTCCTTGCGACCGACAGGAACCACGCAAGAGAAGCAGAGGCCCAGGCCGCACCCGAAGTTCTCCTCGACCGCGATCTGTGCCGGGATCTTGCGATCGGAACAGAACGCGGCGATCTTCTCGAGGGTCTCGGGCGGGGCGGATGCGTAGATGACGTCGGTTCCACAGCTCTCGACCATCGAGGGCAGGGCATCGATCACGGATCCGCGATCGCCGAGGGACCCGTCGGTGGTCAAGATCGAGATCGTCTGCGAGAGCCGCTTCCCCTCGATCGGCTTGAACACCCGTTCGAAGTTCTCTGCGCCGACGATCATGTCGACACGCTTCCGCCTCGCTTTCAGTTCCTGCGCCAGGAAGTAGAGGGAAGCGGCGCCGCGCCCCTCGGCGATGAGGAGGCAGTTGGTCAGCTTCTTCGGGTAGGAGAACGCCTTTCCCAAAGGTCCGATGACGTCCAGGGACTCGTGAGCCTTGACACGTGCTAGCCGCTCCGTTCCGGGTCCGGATGGATCGACGATGAACTCGATGGTCCCGGCCCATCCTCCCCTGCGGGAAGTCTGATGGATCGAGAAATGCCTGCGCAGCAAGAAGTCCCCGCCCTCTGGCATGGCGATCGCGAGGAATTGACCGGGCCTCGCCCGCTCAGCGATCTCGGGCGCAACGAGCGTCAACGAGTGGTACGCGCCCAACCGGCGTGTCGAGAGAACTTCGGCTCGAACGCGCTTCAACCCTCTCCCCTTTCGGCGGCGCCCGCGACCCGGCTCACATCTTCGAATCCCAGGCGCGGCTGAACAGGGGTTGCAGCAGCATCAGCGTGATATTCCTGGATCGACCGAGGCTCGCTCGGTGCGCCGCGAAGCGCCTCGATGCCCCGGACGGCCGCGAACACCCCGGGCAAAGTGGTTATGCACGGCACTCCGGCCGCCGCCGCCGCGGTGCGGATGAAGTAGCCGTCGGTGCGAGGACCTCGGCCGAACGGGGTGTTTATCACGAGGTCCACGCTACCTCCGCGGATCAGGTCCGCGACGCTCACGCTGGCTTCGGAGACCTTGGCGACGCGCTCGACCTGGATGCCCGCGCGCTCGAGGACACCAGCCGTCCCCGAAGTGGCCAGGAGGGTGAATCCCAGATCGGCGAGCCTCCTTGCAGGGAAGACGATCGAGCGCTTGTCCCTGTTGGCAACGCTAACGAACACAGCGCCATGTGTCGGCAGGCCTGCGCCGCTCGCGACCAGAGCCTTGGCCAGTGCCATACCCGGATCGGCATCGATCCCCATGACCTCGCCGGTCGACTTCATCTCCGGTCCCAGGATCGTGTCGACGCCCGGGAACCGCCCGAACGGCAACACCGCCGCCTTGACCGATGTGTAGGGAAGGTGCCGGTAGTGACGAGCGTCGGCCGGAACGACCCCCTCATCTCGAAGATCCTCGAGCGTCCGGCCTGTGAGGACCAGGGTCGCGATCTTGGCAAGGGAAGTCCCGATAACCTTCGAGACGAAGGGAACCGTTCTGGAGGCGCGCGGGTTCGCCTCGAGGACCCAGATGCGTTCGTCCTTCACCGCCAATTGAAGGTTCAACAGACCGACCACACCCAGTCGGTGTGCGAGCCGGCGCGTGATGTCCTCGACGGTATCCAGCTCCTCGTCGGAAAGCGTCGCGGGTGGGATGGCGCACGAGGAATCACCCGAGTGCACTCCGGCCTCCTCGATGTGTTCCATGACGGCCCCTATGAACACCTCGGTACCGTCGCAAACGGCATCCACATCTACCTCTATGGCTCCTTCGAGGAATCGATCTATCAGCACGGGGTGGTCCGGAGATGCTGCCGCCGCCGTTAGGACGAACATCTCTAGCTCGTCCTCCCCGTAGACGATCTCCATGGCACGGCCACCCAGAACGTAGGAAGGCCTGACGACCACCGGGTATCCGATCGCGGCGGCGATCTTGCGAGCCTCCTCGAGGGTCCGCGCTTCGCCGTGTGGCGGCGCCGGTATCTGAAGTTCTGTGAGCAGCTGGGCGAACCTGCCTCTGTCTTCGGCCAGGTCGATCGCGTCCGGACTCGTACCCAAGATCCGATACCCCTCCTCTTGGAGGGTGTGCGCCAGTTTCAAGGGAGTTTGACCCCCGAACTGAACTATCACCCCGACCGGTTGTTCGGCCGCGCAGACGGCCAGGACATCCTCCGCTGCAAGGGGTTCGAAGTAGAGCCGGCTAGAGGTGTCGTAGTCGGTGGAGACCGTCTCCGGGTTGCTGTTGATCATCACCGATTCGAACCCGGCGCTTTCGAGTGCGAAGGCCGCGTGGACGCAGGCGTAGTCGAACTCGATCCCTTGGCCGATCCGGTTCGGTCCCGAACCCAAGATCACGACTCGAGGGCGATCGGCCGGTCTTACCTCCGTCTCTTCCTCGTAGGTCGAGTAGTGATACGGCGTTCGTGCCGGGAACTCTCCTGCACATGTATCGACCGTCTTGAAGACCGGCTGCACCCCCAGAGCCTGCCGATGACGGCGGACCGCGGCCTCGGTTCCCCCGCTCAGCCGCGCGATCCGGGCATCGGAGATCCCGAGCCTCTTGGCCCCGAGCATGTCTGCCGCAGTGAGCATCGACAGCGACAAGCCCGAGAGCCTTGCTGCCTCCTCAACCACCTCGGCCATCTGATCCACGAACCAGGGGTCGATCTTCGAGGCCTCGGCTATCTGTTCCACGGAGAAGCCTGCGAAGAGCGCCCGCTCGACCAGATGAAGCCGCGATTCGGTTCCGTCGGCGAGCGCGGCGAGCAGATCGCCTTCGAAACCCGGGGCGTACTCGGCGCCGAGGTCGTAACCGGTCTTCTCTATCCCCCGCCACGCCTTGCCGAGGGCTTCTTTGAAGGTGCGCCCTATGGCCATCGTCTCTCCGACCGACTTCATGGTCGAGGTCAGGCGAGGATCGGCTTCAGGGAACTTCTCGAACGCGAACCGAGGGATCTTCACGACTACGTAATCCAGGGTCGGTTCGAAGGCCACCGGCGTCTCGCCGGTGATGTCGTTCGTGATCTCGTCGAGCCGGTAACCGACCGCAAGGAGCGCGGCGACCTTGGCTATCGGGAATCCGGTCGCCTTCGAAGCGAGCGCGCTGGAGCGGGATACGCGCGGATTCATCTCGATGACTACCATCCGCCCATCGCTGGGGTCGACCGCGAACTGGACGTTGGACCCGCCCGTTTCGACTCCGATGGTGCGTATACACGTGATCGCGGCATCGCGCATCTGCTGGTATTCGCGGTCGGTCAGGGTCTGTGCGGGCGCCACCGTGATCGAATCACCGGTATGCACGCCCATCGGATCAACGTTCTCTATCGAGCAGATGATCACGGCGTTGTCGGCCGAGTCCCGCATCACCTCGAGCTCGAACTCCTTCCAGCCGGCGATCGACTCCTCGACGAGGATCTCGGTGACCGGGCTGGCAGCCAGGCCCTTGCGAGCCAGCTCGGCGAAGCTTTCCAGGTCGTCGGCGAACCCACTGCCGCCACCTCCAAGGGTGAAGGATGCTCGCACTATCAGGGGGAAGCCGAGGTCGTGAGCTATCTCCAGGGCCTCGTCGAGGGTGTGTGCGATGCCCGCGAGCGGCACGTCGAGCCCGGCGGCGATCATCGCGTCCTTGAAGAGGCTCCGGTCCTCCGCGCGGTGGATCGCATCCAGCTTCGCCCCGACCAGTTCGACCCCCAGGCGTTCCAGGTCCCCGGACTCGGCGAGCGCGACGCTCACGTTCAGCCCCGTCTGACCTCCGAGCGTGGGAAGTAGAACGTCCGGGCGTTCACGCTCAAGGATCGCCAAGACCGACTCCGGTGTAAGGGGTTCGATGTAGGTACGGTCGGCGAATTCCGGATCGGTCATGATCGTCGCCGGATTGGAGTTCACCAGGGACACCTCGAACCCATCGGCCCGGAGCACCTTGCACGCTTGGGTCCCGGAGTAGTCGAACTCGCAAGCCTGCCCGATCACGATGGGCCCCGACCCGATGACCATGACCTTGTGTATGTCAGAGCGCCTAGGCATCAAGCCACCCCCGACATCAAGGCGCGGAATTCCTGAAACAAGTACCTGGAGTCGTGCGGCCCGGGTGCGGCCTCAGGGTGATACTGAACGCAGAAGGCTGGCACGTCCGTGCACCGCAACCCTTCCAGCGTCCCATCATTCAGGTTCCAGTGCGTGAGCTCAGCGACCCCGAAGTCGGTCTGCACCACCGGAAGGAGGTCGGGGTCGGCCGAAGCGGGGGCTATGGAGCGAGCGAAGCGAGCGGAATGAGCGAAGCGCCCCCCGCGCAGGTCGGCCCCGACCTTCCCCCCCCGATCCCAAGACAGCGCATCCACCGCGAAACCATGGTTGTGGCTGGTTATCTCAACCCCGCCGGTTCGCAGGTTCTTCACAGGCTGGTTGACCCCCCTGTGGCCGAACTTCATCTTGTAGGTGCGAGCGCCGAGCGCGAGAGATAGGAGTTGGTGGCCCAGACAGATGCCGAAGATGGGGACTTTGCCGAGGAGTTCCTTGCAGGCCTGGATCCCATACGTGGTTACTGCGGGGTCGCCGGGGCCGTTGGACAGGAAGACGCCGTCGTAGTTGCCCGCGGCTATCTCTGTCGCAGGGGTCGTCGCGGGAAAGACCGTCGCTTCGATCCCGGCGATGGCCATGCGGCGCAGGATGTTGCGCTTCATGCCGAAGTCGTAGGCGGCTACGCGGTAGATAGGGCCGGCGTCGGTCGCCGCCGGACCTACCAAGGCGGCTGCTTCGTACGGGTCGGAGACGGACACGTGCTTCGCCAGGTCGCGACCCTCCATACGTTCGGAGGCCTTCACGCGAGCGACCAGTGAGTCCACGTCCAGGTCAACGGTGCTGTCGGCCGCCCTCCTAGACCCATGCTCGCGCAGCACCAGTGTCAGCCTTCGCGTGTCGATACCCTCGATGCCGACCACGCCGGCGGTGCCGAGAGCGTCATGCAGGGTCTGCTCGGATCGCCAGGAGGAGGGCCTCCTGCTCGCCTCCCGGACGGCGAATCCCGCGACCTGCACGCCCACGGATTCCAGATCCTGCCCGTTCAAGCCGTAGTTGCCCTGGTGCGGGTAGGTCATCGTTACGATCTGTCCGGCATAGGAGGGGTCGGTCAGAACCTCTTGGTAGCCGGCCATCCCGGTATTGAATACAGCCTCGCCGAACGTCTCTCCCGCAGCCCCGAAGCCGGTTCCGCGAAGAACCGTGCCGTCTTCCAGCGCCAGAAGGGCAGCCGGGCCCCTCACCTCGTCGCCTTGCCCTCGGCGACCGTGAGGTTGCCTCGAAGCATCGTGTAGCGAACCCTGCCGGTCAGGGTGCGTCCCAGGTAAGCGCTGTTTCGGGCTCTGGAAGCGAAGGGCGGCTGAACCTGCCATTGGGACTGCGGGTCGAAGATGACCAGGTTGGCCGGCTGCCCCGCTTGGATCGAACCGCCGTGACCGCTCGCACCCACGATCCTGGCGGGGGCGACCGACATCGCCTCGATGGCACGCGTCATCGTCAGGAACCCCGGCGCGACGACGTCGGTCAGCACCGCAGCCAACGCCGTCTCGAGCCCTATGGTTCCGGGAGGAGAGAGATCGAACTCGGCCTCCTTCTCCTCTACGGCGTGGGGGGCGTGGTCGGTGGCGATGGCGTCGATCGTGCCGTCCGCAACTCCTTCGATGAGCGCTGCGCGATCTTCGGCCGTGCGCAGGGGCGGGTTCATCTTGAAGTTCGTGTCGTAGGTGAGCAGGTTCTCGTCGGTGAACGACAGGTGATGGGGCGTGACCTCGGCGGTCACCCTGATGCCTTCAGCCTTGGCACGCCTCACGAGTTCCACCGAGCGAGCGCTCGACAGGTGACAAAGGTGGATACGCCCCCCGGTCATCCTTGCCATCGAAAGGTCCCGGGCCACGATGATCTCCTCGGCCTCGGCGGGTCTGCCCGCGAGCCCGAGGGTGTACGAGTTGACGCCCTCGTGCATGTGGCCGCCTTCGACCAGGACAGGGTCTTCACAGTGATCGGCCATGACGACCTCCTGACTGAAGGCCTTCGCGTATGTGAGAGCGTTCCGCAGGATCCTGGCGTTGGGAACACAGTTGCCGTCGTCGCTGAAGAGGCGGACCCCCATCTCAACCATCTCGCCCATCTCGGCCAGGAGTTCG
>JANPEZ010000162.1:0-22874 GCA_031423155.1 Actinomycetes bacterium | reverse complement strand
TGCGTCGGCAGGTCGAACGCTATCGAGATGCCCGTCTGGCCCTGGTCAAGCAGGTAGCGGTAGCGGCGGTTGGACTCCTCGGCCGTCGACATCCCCGCGTACTGGCGCATCGTCCAGAGGCGTCCGCGGTACATGCTGGGGTAAGGACCGCGCGTGAACGGGTACTCCCCCGGCCGGCCCAGACTATGCGCTTCGTCGAAATCCTCGAGGTCTTGGGGCCCGTAGACGGGCTCGATGACGATGCCTGCGTCCGTCCGGCGCTCATCGCTCATGCCGGGCAGACTATCGAAGCCCCGGCGGATCAGTCCTCGAGCAGCACGCCGATCTCTGCGAGTTCGCGCGCGGCGGCAGCCAGAGCGTCCTCGCTGGGTATCCGGAGGTGATGGACGTGAACGCCGGCGGTGAGTGAGGACAGCGGCTCTACTTCCTCGCGCTCAAGATCGGCCACGAAGCGATCGACGTCCCGGCGCGAGGAGACCATGAGGTTGGCCTTGACCTCGCCGTAGAGCGCGTGCTCCACGGTCACGTCCAAGACCGTGATGCCGTGATCGACGAGAACCTCGAGTTCCTGGCGGGCCAGATCGCCGTCATGCCTGCAGGCGATCACGGCCGTCTGACCCTCGCCTGAGCCCGCGAGCAGGTATCCGCGAGGACTGCCGACGATCGGCGCTCCCCCCGCCCGCAGCACCGCCACGTCGTTGACGATCGCCTGCCGACTGACGCCAAGTAGACGTGACAGCTCGGTTCCCGTGACGGGAGATATCGCGTCTTTGAGTGCTTGCAGGATGTTCGTCCTGCGTTCGTCACCCATGCCCGCCATGCCCAGGAGTGTACGAGGTCGAGCGTTTCCGTTCTAACTTGCCCGCATGACACCAGACGTGTCAGCTCAGCTCAGTAGGCCGTAATGACACGACCGGTCATGGCAGACCTGCGGTGATGCCGAGGAACGTCCACCGGGTTAGGGTCAGCTCCGTGGACATCGTCGAACCGCGCATCGAGGCCTACATGCGCTCGCTCCAGGACCGCCACGACGAGCCCGTGCTGCTCGAGATGGAGACCGAGGGCCGCGACCGGGGTTTCCCGATCATCGGTCGCAACGTCGGCGTCACCGTCGAAGTGCTCGCGCGCTCGGTCGGTGCCCGCCGCGTCTTCGAGCTCGGCTCGGGGTTCGGCTACAGCGCCTACTGGTTCGCCCGCGCCGTCGGCCCCGGAGGCGAGGTCCACTGCACCGACGGCGACCCGGAGAACGAACGCAAGGCGCTCGACTACCTCAGGCGTGCCGGCCTGGCGGACCGAGTGGCCTATCACGTGGGCGATGCGGTCTCCCAGCTCGCCGACGTAGAAGGCGAGTTCGACGTCATCTACGACGACATAGACAAACACGGCTACCCCGAGGCGTGGGCGGCAGCGCGAGGACGCATCCGCATCGGAGGCCTCTACATCTGCGACAACGTCCTGTGGTCGGGCCGGGTTCCCTCCGACGGCGAAGCGCCCGACGAGGTGACCGACGCCATCCGCGAGCACAACGCGGCTATAGCCGCGGACGAGCGATACGTCTCGACGATCATCCCCACCCGCGACGGCGTCATGGTCGCGGTTCGGGTCTCATAGATGGACCCCGGCTACTCTGAACCCAGTTCGAGCGGCTCGTCGGCAGAGCCGTCGCCGGGGACGACTTCGGCCGGGATTGAGTAGACTCCGCGCGGTTTCCGGACGGTTCGGCCACATGCCGCTCGCGCGCCCAAGCTAGGCTGAGAGGGATCTCATCGTGGCAACTCGACAGAGCAAGAAAAGGGATGACTACGGCTCCGTATATAGGGGCCACGAGGGCCAATGGTCCTGGTTGATGCACCGGGTCACGGGCGTCGCGATCATCCTGTTCCTGTTCGCTCACGTGATCGACACGGCGGTCGTCGGATGGGGACCCGAGGCCTACAACCGGGTCGTGAGCGTCTACGAGAATCCGATCGTCAGGCTTCTTGAACTCGGCCTGGTCGCCGCGGTCCTCTTCCACGCCATCAACGGGATCAAGATCTTGTTGATCGACTTCTTCCCATCGCTCGTCCCCCACATCCGAAAGCTCGGGCTCGCCTCGCTGGGCACCTTCCTCGCGTCGATGGCGTACGTGACCTGGGTCATGGGCGGCCAGATCCTGGACCTGGTCGGGAACTAGATGGCGACCTCGGGCGAACAGCGCGACTACCGGATGGGCCGTGATCGTCCCGTCGGCGGCTTCGAGCTGTGGACGTGGCTCTTCATGAGGATCAGCGGTGTCGTCCTTCTGTTCCTTGCCGTCGGCCACGTCGTGATAATGCACCTGGTCGACGAAGGCGTCGGCCGTGTGGACTTCAGCTTCGTCGCCACTCGCTGGGGCAGCCCGTTCTGGAGGACCTGGGACTGGGCGCTGCTCGTCTTGGCGATGATCCACGGGATCAACGGCTTGAGGGTGATCACCCTGGACTACGTTCGACCACCCGGCATCAGGCTGGCGGCCAACATGTTCTTCTACGTGGTCGGCTTCATCCTCTTCGTTCTGGGAACGGTCATCGTGTTCACCTTCGATGCATCGAAGTGGCCGGCGGTGACCTCCTAGCGTGGCGACGACCCACACCTACGACGCGCTGATCGTGGGAGCCGGAGGGGCCGGCATGCGAGCCGCTATCGAGGCCTCCGACAAGGTCCGGACCGCGGTCATCTCCAAGCTCTACCCGACGCGCTCGCACACCGGCGCCGCTCAGGGCGGCATGTGCGCCGCGCTCGCCAACATGGAGGAGGACTACCCCGAGTGGCACGCCTTCGACACGGTCAAGGGCGGGGACTACCTCGTAGACCAGCCCGCAGCGCAGCTGATGACCGAGGAAGCGGTCGAGGCCGTCTACCAGTTGGAGCACTGGGGCCTGCCGTTCAACCGCACACCTGAGGGCAAGATCGCTCAGCGCCGCTTCGGCGGGCACACACGCAACCACGGTGAGGGTCCGGTCATGCGCGCCTGCTACGCGGCCGACCGCACCGGCCACATGATCCTGCAGACCCTGTACCAGCAGTGCGTGAAGCGCGACGTGAAGTTCTTCAACGAGTTCTACGTACTTGACCTGCTGATGCAGGACGGGGCTTGCGCGGGAGTGGTGGCCTACGAGCTCGCTACCGGCGAGATCCACATCTTCCGCGCCAAGTCGGTCCTGTTCGCGACCGGCGGCTACGGGCGGATGTTCAAGGTCTCGTCCAATGCCCACGCCTTAACCGGCGATGGCCCCGCGGTCGTCTACCGACGAGGCATACCCCTGGAGGACATGGAGTTCTTCCAGTTCCACCCGACGGGTCTGAACAAACTCGGCATCCTGCTCTCCGAGGGCGCCCGAGGCGAGGGCGCGATCCTGCTCAACAAGGACGGCGAGCGCTTCATGGAACGCTACGCGCCCACCATCAAAGACCTCGCCCCTCGCGACGTCGTAAGCCGATCGATCTTCCAGGAGATCAAGGAGGGGCGCGGAGACGGCCCGAACGGTGACTACGTCTATCTGGACTTCCGCCACATGGACCCGAAGATCCTCGAGGAGAAACTTCCCGACATCACCGAGTTCGCCCGCGTGTACCTGCGCGTCGAGCCGACGAAAGAACTCGTTCCGATCCAGCCGACCGCCCACTACGCGATGGGCGGCATCCCGACCGACATCAACGGCCAGGTAGTGACCGGGCCGGAGGAAACTCCCGTCCCGGGCCTCTACGCCGCCGGCGAATGCGCGTGCGTAAGCGTCCATGGTGCCAACCGCCTCGGGACCAACTCGCTCCTGGACATCGTCGTCTTCGGTCGCCGCGGAGGCGCCCATATGGCCGAGTTCGCTGCCTCCGCCCAACTGCCCGCCTTGCCCGACGATCCGACCAAGCACACGATGGACATGCTGAACGGTCTGCTCACCCGCGATCGCGCCGAAAGCGCCGACGACGTCCGCACCGAACTTCAGGCCGCGATGTACGACCTAGCGTTCGTCGTCCGTACCGACGAAGGCTTGGCCGAGGCCCAGCGGATCCTCGCCGGCCTCCACGAGCGATACGACCGGCTCGGCGTTCAGGACAAAGGAAGCGTCTACAACACGGACCT
The DNA here is from genome assembly GCA_031423155.1 of Actinomycetes bacterium. Classification (GTDB taxonomy): domain Bacteria; phylum Actinomycetota; class UBA4738; order UBA4738; family HRBIN12; genus JANPEZ01. Next base: position 18,775 of record JANPEZ010000162.1, on the reverse strand, counting down.
GATGGAGACCGTGGAACTGGGGTTCCTGCTGGACTGCGCCGACACTCTAGTCACCGCGGCACGCGCGCGCGATGAGAGCCGCGGCGGCCACTACCGCGAGGACCATCCCCTGCGCGATGACGCGAACTGGCTCAAACACTCGCTGGCCTATCGCCAGCCCGATGGTTCCGTGGCTCTGGACTTCAAACCCGTCAAGATGGGCCCGTACATCCCCATGGAGAGGAAGTACTGATGGCCACCGAGACCGCCGCCGACGTCCTTCATGCATCGGACCGGGCCGACCGAAGGCGCGAGGGAAAGACCCGCCTGACGCTCAAGATCCGCCGCTTCAACCCGGAGGTCTCCGACGAGTCCTGGTGGGACGAGTTCACCGTCTTCATGGAACCGACCGACCGCCTGCTCGACGCCCTGCACGAGGTCAAGTGGCACCAAGACGGAACGCTCGCGCTCCGACGTTCATGCGCTCACGGCGTCTGCGGCTCGGACGCGATGATGATCAACGGCCGCAACGACCTGGCTTGCAAAGTGTTGGTTCAAGACGTCGCACCCAAGGCAACCGTCGAGCCGATACGAGGCCTTTCGGTGCTGAAGGACCTGATCGTCGACATGGAGCCTTTCTTCGAAGGTTTCAAGTCGGTGATGCCGTACCTGATCAACGACTCCGGCGAGCCCGACAAGGAGCGCTACCAATCGGCCGAAGACCGCGCGCGCTTCGACGACACCACGAAGTGCATCCTGTGCGCCGCATGCACCACGTCATGCCCGATCTTCTGGGGCGACGAGGGCTACGTCGGACCGGCCGCCATCGTGAACGCCCATCGTTTCATCTACGACTCACGCGACGAAGGCTCGCGCGAGCGGCTGAAGATCCTGTCGGAGAAGACGGGTGTCTTCCGGTGCCGCACCACCTTCAACTGCACCGACGCATGTCCTCGCGGGATCCAGGTCACGAAGGCGATCCAGGAAGTGAAGCGCTCGATCTTGTTCGACCGTTTCTAGCGCGGCGCCTCTATGGCGGCTATCTTCATGTCGGGGTAGTGCGCGGCCCATATGTACCACTCGGCGATGTGACTCGGAACGAACAACAGTCGCTCGCCCTTCGGCGAACCTGGGCCATTCGGAAAGGCTGCAGCGAGCTGAAGCCGGGAAGGAACGTCGGATATGGTTCCCGACGTGGCTCACTCCGTGACACTCATCCCCGGCGACGGCATCGGACCCGAAGTGTCCGAAGCAGCCCGGCTCGTCCTGGATGCCACCGACCTCGGCATCACCTGGATAGAAGGAACGGCCGGAGCCGGAGCGCTGCAGACCCACGGGGCGCTCCTGCCCGAGGAGACGATCGCCTCTATCCGGGCCACCCGCAACGCTCTGAAGGGACCGATAACGACCCCTGTCGGAACCGGGTTCCGCAGCGTGAACGTCGCCCTCCGCCAGGATCTGGACCTGTTCGCCGCCGTGAGGCCCGCCCGAAGCCTTCCGGGCATCCCCGTCCGGCACCCGAAGGTCGACCTGGTCATCGTTCGGGAGAACACCGAGGACCTCTACAAAGGTGTCGAGTTCGAGCGCGGAACACCCGAGGCCGCGGAGCTGCGCGAAGAGTTGGAACGTCTCGCCGGATTCCAGGTCCGGCCCGACGCCGGGATAACCGTGAAACCGATCAGCGTCACGGGCACCCGAAGGATCGTCTACTTCGCCTTCGACTACGCCCTGTGGAACGGCCGGCGAACGGTAACGGTCGGCCACAAGGCGAACATCATGCGCTACTCCGACGGACTGTTCCTCAAGACCGCCGCCGAGGAGGCGGCGAACCACTACGGCGCCGAGTACCGAGAGGTTGCGATCGATCAGCTCTCGATGCGCCTGACCCGCGAGCCCGAGGCCTTCGACGTGCTTCTGCTGCCCAACCTCTACGGAGACATCCTGAGCGATCTGTGTGCCGGACTCGTCGGAGGATTGGGTCTGATCCCGGGTGCCAACATCGGCTGGGAGTACGCGGTCTTCGAGCCCGTTCACGGAAGCGCCCCGGACATCGCCGGGAAGGGCTTGGCCAACCCGATCGCGATGATCCTTTCCGGTGCGATGCTCCTGCGCCACCTCGGAGAGATGAATGCGGCTGCCGCCGTCGAGCACGCCGTCGACCGAGTACTGATCGAGGGAAGCATCCGGACGCCCGACCTCGGAGGAGACTCGACCACCATGCAGGTCGGCGAGGCCGTGGCCGCCGCGGTGTCGCGTTGGGAAGCCGGCCCGAGCTAGCCGCTCAATGATGATGGTGTTCGTCCGGGCCCCGACCGAGGCCCTCGTCCAACTCTCAACAACCCGGCTGGCCCGGATGTCCGCAACACTGCGCTTTGGAGAATGTCGCCCTCGTCCGGTTCCGGAAGGTGAGGCCGACCTTCGTCACCAAGGGCGCGTCGTAGGTCCTCCAGTTGGTGAAGAAGTTCCTCGCATGCCGGGCCAGGATCCGCAGGAAGACGCGCATGCGTTCACACTAACGATGTTTCCCGGCTTCGGGATGAGACACTGCTCGACATGCTGGATGTGTCCAAGCCCACCCCCCTTAGGCTCGCGGGGTTCCTGGCGACGGCCGTCGGAAGCTCGCTGACAGCCTTGGCGGCCGTGCAGACCTGGGTGATCGCGACGCCCCCCGGCGACGCAGGGACGGACCCCGTCGCGGGGACGGACATGCTCCAGGGAAAGGTCACTGCGCTGCTGGGTGTCGCGATACTGGTCTCGATCTTGGCGCTGCGCCTGATGGGATCGGTCGAGCGCCGGCGCGTCGTCGCGATCGCGATCTTGATCGGCGCCGTCGTCGCCACACTCACTGCTTTCTCGGCCTCGATGAACGTCCGGGGCCGGTACTTCTCCGACAACGTGGACAAGTTGTCGAAGGAGGCGGCTGATCGAAGAGGGATACCGATCGAGGAGGCGACGGCTCTAGTGACGGCGGAGTTCGATCGCGCGAACAGCGGGTTCCAGGTCGTCCTTCAGGCGTGGGTCTGGGTCGGGGTGGCAGCAGGTCTCGTGACGGTTGCCGGCGGACTGCTCGATCTCGCATGGGTCCGGAAGGAACGCCTCGAGTGGATGGGCGTCGAGTCCGAATGAGGGCGAAGGCTCTAGTCGCGACGATCCTTACCCTCGCAGCGTCGGCCGTTGCTTCCGTGTCGCCTTCGGCCACGCCGGCGGAGGCTTTGACCAAGCCGAACATCGTCCTGGTCCTGACGGACGACCAAACCTTCGACGCCCTGCGGGCCGGAGCCCCCACAGTGATGCCGAACCTGGAGAGCTGGCTCGCCGACCCCGGCGATCACTGGGTTCAGTTCCCCAACTTCTTCTTCAACAACCCGCTCTGCTGTCCATCGCGAGCCACGATCCTCACGGGCCAGTACTCGCACAAAACCGGCGTCGAGACCAACGTGATGGGACACCAACTCGACGAATCATCCACGATCGCCACCTGGCTCGACTCGTCCGGCTACCGGACGGGCCTGATCGGGAAGTACCTGAACGACTATCCCTTCGGTCGCGGCGACTACGTACCGCCGGGTTGGGACTACTGGGCGGTGCACACGGGTCTGGGGAACCTCGGCTACTACAACTACAAGCTCTACATCAAAGACGGCGCCGCACCGGGAGCGCGGGTCACGTACAAGTTCAGCCAGAACGACTACTCGACCAAGGTCCTGACCGGACTGGGAACCGACTTCATCGGTTCGACGCCGCCCGGTACCCCCTTCTTCCTGGAACTTTCCCTAGCGGCGTCACACGGCCCCTGGCAGGCCGAGGCGCAGTACGTCGGCGCCTTCCCGGGCGTCACGCCCTATCATGCCCCGAACTTCAACGAGGCGGACGTCTCGGACAAACCCGCTTGGGTTCAGGCTCTTCCCCAAGCCGATGCCACCACCATCGCCCAAAGCGACGCCGACGAACTCGAGCTCTACAGAACGCTGCTGTCCGTCGACGACGCGATGCTCGACCTGCGCCAGTCTCTGGAGAGCAAGGGTGTCCTGGAGAACACGATCATCGTCTTCATGACCGACAACGGCAGTCAGTTCCTCGAACACAGGTGGGCCGGGAAGCGATGCGAGTACGACACCTGCCTGCGCTCGCCGTTCTTCGTCCGATACCCCGGCGCCGCTGCGGGCGTTGACACCCGCTTGGTCTCCAACGTGGACGTCGCCCCGACCCTCGCGGAGCTTGGGGTCGCGACCCCAACCATCTCGCAGGACGGGATGAGCCTGGTCCCGATCCTGTCCGGCGGTCCCGTATCCGCATGGCGCACGGGCGTGTTGATCCACAACTCGGGCGACGGATCCGATACCGTTCCGACCTTCTGGGGCGTTCGAACGACCGACTACGCGTACGTGGAGATATCCGAGCCAGCGAACGCCACGCCAAGCGAGTACGAGCTCTACGACATCACGGGACAGCTGGGGCCGCCCGATCCGTTCGAGTTGCAGAACCAGGCCTCGAACCCGGTCTATGCCGGGGTTCGGGCACAACTTGCCGAGCAACTGGCGGAGCTGAAGGGCGTTGATCTGTCGGTGACGATGTCCGACAACCCCGATCCGGTCAACGTCGGCTCGAAAGTCACCTACACGGCGACCGTTTCCAACAACGGCCTCGGAACGGCGTACTCGACCGCCTTCTCCGACCCGGTGCCGGCGGGCGCGACTATCGTCTCGGCCGTTCCCAGCCAGGGAAGTTGCGACCTCACCGTGTCATGTGCCCTCGGAACCATAGCCGGTGGAAAGAAGGCGACCGTGACGGTGACCATGACTGCCACCTCGCCCGGAACCATCACCAACACCGCGACCGCATCCGGACCGGCGCCAGATCCCACCGCTTCGGATGCGACCGACACCGAGACGACCACGGCCATACTCGTAGTCAAGAACGCCGACCTCAGCGTGACCCTGACCGACTCGCCGGACCCGGTGCCGGCCGGCGGTAAGTTGACCTACACGGCCAAGGTGACGAACAGCGGACCCGACGCCTCGACCGGCACCACCCTGACGGACACCATCCCATCCGGAACGACCTTCAGCTCCGTCAAGCCCGGATCCAAGTGCGGCTTCTCAGCCGGGGCGGTTACCTGCTCGCTCGGGAGCATCCCGGCCGGCAGCACTTCGACGGTCACCATCACGGTTGTCGCCAGCGTGATAGGCCCGCTGTCCAACACGGTCGGCGTCAGCGCGACTTCGACCGACCCCGACTCCGCCGATCTGACCGCAACTACGAGCACAACGGTGACCGACCCGAACGCGGACATGTCGGTCGCGATCACCGATAGCCCCGACCCGATCGTCCTGGGCTCGGGCAACATCACCTACAGCATCGTAGCCACGAACAACGGGCCCGCGAACGCATCGGGGGTCAGGGTGATCGACACCCTGCCGGCCGGGGCCACGTTCGTATCCGCCAAACCGGGAACCAGGTGCTCGCTGGCTTCCGGGATCCTCACCTGCTCGCTGGGAAACCTGGCTTCGGGGGCCTCGATCACGGTCACCTTGGTCCTCACACCGACCGCCACGGGGGCACTCGTGAACCCCGTTAGCGCCTCCAGCTCGGCACCGGACCCGAACACAGCGAACAACTCCAAGTCCGCGACGACGACGGTGAAAGCCACGCTGGCGGCTTGGGGTCGATTCCTCTAGTGACTCAGAGCTTGGCCAGATCCGCACACTTGGCGCGGATGCCTTCAGCTGCGGACCTGAGCTGACCGAGTTCGTCCTCGTTGAGATCCAGTTCCACGATCTGGCGAACGCCACTCTTCCCGAGTTTCGCGGGAACACCCACGTAGGTGTCGTGGATGCCGTACTGGCCTGTGGTCCACGCGCAGACGGGGATGGTCATGTCCGACTCGGTCGCGATCGCCTCGATCATCTGGGTGACGCTCGCCGAAGGGGCGTAGTAGGCCGACCCCTTCTTCAGCAGAGCGACGATCTCGGCCCCTCCGTCGCGGGTCCTCTGGAAGAGCCGCTCCAGGGTCGGTTCGTCGACGAGCTCGGGTAGCGACTTGCCGTCGACGGTCGCATGACGAGGAAGGGCGATCATGGCGTCCCCGTGCGAGCCTAGCGTCATCGCCTCGACCACCAACGGCGAGACGCCCAGCTCCTCGGCGATGAAATACCGGAGGCGGGCCGAGTCGAGCACGCCGGCCATGCCCATCACACGCTCCTTCGGGAAGCCAGAGACTTCGGCCGCGAGGAACGTCATCTCGTCAAGCGGATTGGTCACCACGATGACGATGGCCTCCGGTGAGAGCGGGGCCGCCTGTTCGACCACGCTGCGCATGATGCCGGCGTTCTTGGCCAGTAGGTCCATCCGGCTCATCCCCGGCTGACGTGGGAAACCCGCGGTTACGACGATCACGTCCGAGCCGGCGGTATCGGCGTAGTCGTTGGTACCGGTGATGTTCGGTTCGAACCTTTCGACCGGCGCCGACTCCTTGATATCCAGCGCCAAGCCTTGTGGCAGGCCCTCGACGATGTCGATCAGTACGACCTCGGCCAGGCCCTTCTGAACGACGCGCATCGCTGTTGTCTGACCTACGAACCCGCTTCCAACGACGGTGACCTTCATGACGGTTTATGACTCCTCTTCCGGGGGACGCGCACCATGCTACAGGCGGGCGATGACGGCCTCGGTGAAGGCTCCCGTCGTGGCCGCCGCCGGGTCGTTCTTCGCCGGGCGGATGTCGGCCGTGGTGTGTAGCCCCTCGGCGACGACGGCGGCGACCGCATCCTCGAGCCGGTCCCCCGCTTCGCCCTCACCCAAGTGGCGGAGCATCATCGCCCCCGAGAGCATGACCCCCATCGGGTTCGCCCGTCCGGTGCCCGTATGCCGCGGCGCGGTTCCGTGGGTAGCCTCGAATACCGCCACGCTCTCGCCGAGATGCCCGCCCGGCGCGACCCCCAGGCCGCCGATCTCCCCCGCGACGAGCGAGGAAACGATGTCTCCGTACAGGTTCGGCATGACCAGCACGTCGAAGCGCTCCGGCGACTGGATCAGCTGCATGCACAGCGCGTCGATTATCCGGTCCTCGAAAGGCACACCCGGGAATTCTTGGGCCGCAACCCTTCTCGCGACCTCGAGGAAGAGCCCGTCTGAGAACTTCATGATGTTGGCCTTGTGGCTCGCGGTGACCTTCGAGCGAGAGTTCGCCTTCGCGTACTCGAAGGCGAAGCGCGTGATCCGGGCGCTTCCCTCCTCGCTGATGGTCTTGATCGAGATGCCGCTGTCCTCTCGGATCAGGCGGCCGGTACGCTCGCCGATGAACGAGATGAGCTCCTTGGTGGCGACTGCTCCTTGCTCGAACTCGACCCCCGTGTACATGTCCTCGGTGTTCTCCCGGACGACGACCAGGTCGACTTCGTCGTAGACGCTGGGGATGCCCGGATACAGGTGGCAGGGTCGAAGGCACGCGAACAGATCGAGCGACTGCCGCAGTGCGACGTTCACGTTCCGCAGGCCGCTCTCGGCGGGCGTGGAGACCGGCCCCTTCAGACAGACCCCGTTCGTCCTGATCGACTCGAGGGTCGCCTCGGGGAGCGCGCTCCCTTCGCGGGCCAGAGCCGAGATCCCCAGGTCGCGAAGATCCCAGTCGATCGCGACACCGGTCGCCTCGATGGCCAGGCGAGCGGCCCCGACCACCTCCGGACCGATGCCGTCGCCCGGCACGAGCGTGACTCGATAGGCCAAACCGCAGTGCTCCTCGTCTCTTCGTCGTGCATCCGCAACGGCTCCGTGTCCGACGCGGGGTCTATCCTGGCAAACAACGGCACGGGCCGACCGGGTTCACAGGCCCGGCCCGCCGCACGCTATATTTGAATCACGATTCAACCATCGAGAGGCAGCCGTGGTCGAAAAGGGACTCAGGGAGATCATCGCGGCTCAGACCCGCATCTCCGACATAGACGGAGAGGCGGGCCGGCTCTGGTACGTCGGCTACGAGATCGGCGACATCGCGACCAACGCCTCGTTCGAGGAGATCGTCTACCTGCTGCATCACGGCGAGCTCCCGACCCAGGACCAGCTCGATGAGATCACCGATTTCATGGTGAACGAGCGCGAACTCAACCCATTCCTCGCCGCGATGATGCCCACCCTCGCCCAGCAGTCCTCCCCCATGTCCATGCTTCGAACCAGTGTCTCGGCGGCCTCGGCCTACGACCCCGACGGCTGGGACGAGTCCCCCGAGGCTCAGTACCGTAAGGCCCTGCGGCTGGTCGCGAAGATGCCGACGCTGATCGCCACCTACCACCGCCTGCGCACCGGCCAGGAGGTCATCAGGCCGAGCACCAAGCTTCCCCACGCGGCTAACTTCCTCTACATGCTGCTCGGGGTCGAGCCAGGCCTGGACGACGCGGCGGCGCTGGACACGACCTTCGTGCTCTACGCCGATCACACGATGAACGCATCGACCTTCACCGCTCGGATCATCGCCTCGACGCTGGCCGACATGCACAGCGCGATGACCGGTGCCATCGCCGCCTTGAAGGGACCGCTGCACGGCGGCGCCAACGAGGAGGCCATGAAGATGCTCGAGGCCGTCGAGACGCCCTCCGCCGCTGAGGCCTACGTCCGGGGCCGGCTAGAGCGCAAAGAGAAGATCATGGGTTTCGGCCACGCGGTCTACCGCGTGATGGATCCCCGCGCGACCGTGTTGAAGAAGCTTTCGAAGGAAGTTGGAGAGCGCGCCGGCGACCTGCATTGGTACGAGACCTCTGCGGCCATCGAGGATACGGTGGCGCAGCAGAAGGGCCTGCACGCGAACGTGGACTTCTACGCGGCCTCCGTCTACCACGTGCTGGGGATACCGACCGACCTGATGACGCCGATCTTCGCCCTGGCCCGAATGGCAGGCTGGACCGCGCACGTGCGCGAGCAGTACGCCGACAACAAGGTCATCCGCCCGGGAAGCGAATACGTCGGTCCCCGCGACCGCACCTACACCCCGATCGAAGAGCGCGGCTAGAGGGAACTCCTGGGCCGGTTCTCAAGTCAGGTCCCTCGTGAAGCCTCGGATGGTGATCGTTGGTGCCCTCGTCCTGGGGGCCGCCGCGATGCCTGCCTTTACCGTGCCCGCGACTGCGCACCCCGCCGATCGCGTATGGGTGGCGGTTGAGGGAGCGAACCGGACGGTCCAAGTGGACATCGGAAGGCGCAGGGTCATCGATCGGGTTCCTACGCCGGGTGGACCGCACAACATCACCGTCTCGGCAGACGGAACCGTGGCGGTAAGCCTGTGGAGCTCAGACAGCATCGCCATCATCCGAGGGGCGAGCACTACTTTCGTGGAACTCGGAGGTCGCCCGCACGACGTCAAGATCGCCGGACGTCGCATCGTCGTCGCCAACGAAGGTACGAGGCGGGTCCAGTTGGTCAGGTTCGACGGAACGCTCGTTAGAAGGATCCTGCTGAAGTCCCAGCCGCACGACCTGGCGGTCGACCCGCTCGGCAGGCGAGCATGGGTCACTCTCGATGGGAGCGACGATCTCGCGGTCGTTAACCTCGTCCGTCGCGCCCCCGTCCGATACGTCTCGACCGGAGAGCAACCTCACGACATCTCCTTCGCGCCCGACGGCACGCTTTGGGTGACGGACTGGATGGGCGCGGTACATGTCTATTCGGTGCCGCGAGGAACGCTGATAGAGACCGTGCCACTAGGAGTGGAGGCCCATCACCTCGCGTTCACAACCGACGGCCGGCGGGCCTGGATCACGGATCACGGGAGCGACCGGCTCTTCGTGCTGAGGGTTAGTACGCGCAGGGTCCTGGCATCGAAGGCGTTCCCGGGCGCACCACATCATGTGGCCATAACTGCGGACGGCCGGTTCGTGGTGGTGGCGGACAACGAGAACGGAAGGCTCATCGTCTACGACGAGGCCACCCGCCGGCGCGTCTCGACCATCCGCGTCGGGGCGGGGCCGCACGGCGTTTGGGCGACCGCCTGACCCCGCCGACCTCGCTCAGGCGGCGCCGATCTCGGCCGCCCATGGATAGTAGAGGTAGACGAAGCTGGCAGGCGCACCGCTGATCCGGTCCCCGAGGAACAGACGCACGTTGGGGGCATACAGCGGGATCCAAGGCATCTCTTCCACGGAGATCGCCTGGGCCTGGTTGATCAGCTCGGCCCGAGCGACGGTATCCTCGGTCCCGAGGGCCTCTGTGATCAGCCTGTCGTACTCGGCGTTCGAGTACCCGTTGTAGTTGGAACCACCTCCCGTGTTGAAGATCGTTCCGTACATGTTCAAAGGCTCAGGGATGTCGGTGTACCAACCGGTGAGGAACATGTCGACACCCTCACGCGCCTTGGCGTCGAAGAAGAGGGGCGCGTACTTGCCGACCGGGAGGGTCCTGATCTCGACCGTCATCCCTAGTTCCTTGGCTGAATCCTGCAGAGCCACGGAGATGATCGACAGCTGCTCGTTCTCGGCCAGGCTGGCCAGAACGATCGGCTCGGTGGGAACCCCGGCCTCCTGCATCAGCGCCCTGGCTTCTTCGAGGTTAGACTTCACGTCGGGCAGGGCGTCCCAAGCCGTCTGGAAGGTCTCGTTCGCGTAGCCCCACGACGCCGGAGAGACGATCGCCTTCAGCGGTTCTGCCTGGCCGTCGACTGCCGCCGAGACGATGCCTTCGCGGTCCAGCGCCAGAGCCAGCGCGCGACGGATGCGAGCATCGCCCAGCGGACCCTCGAAACTGCTGACGATCACGTCGAAGGACTGCATGCTCGGGCCGAAGTAGAGGGTTCCGACGTCGCTCTGCTGAAGCTGCTGGATCGAGGCCGGCGGCACCTCGAAAGTACCGTCGACCTGTCCGCTGGCCAGTGCGCTGACGAGGGTCGATTCGTTATCGATGAACGGGATCTCAACGCGCGCCGCGAAGGGTCGCAGATCTTGGTTCCAATAGCCCTCGAAGCGCTCCAGGACCAGGTTCTCGCCTTTGTTCCACTCTGCCAGGGAGAACGGCCCGGTGCAGTTCACGCCCCCATCGGGAGTTCCGTAGTCAGCTCCAGCCGCCTCAACGAACGCGCGGCTCTCGACGCTGCCGGCCGGCGTCGCCATCATCTGTGGGAAGACGACGTCCGGCTGCTTGAGCTTGATGGTGACCTCCGAGTCCCCGGTCTGTTCGATGGAGTCGACGTTGGCGTACCAACTGCCCCAGTAGGAGCCGACCTCCCCGTCGATGTGGCGGCTCAGGCTCCATACGACGTCTTCCACGGTCATCGGCGAGCCGTCGTGGAACGTGACTCCCTGGCGGATCGTGTAGATCCACGTGAGCGGATCGGGATGATCCGCCGATGCCGCCAACGAGGGAACGATCTGATAGTCGGGGGTGAGGCGCATCAGGTTCTCGCAGACGTTGGCCAGAGCCGTGTTCTCTGCGTAGTTGTACGCGTAGACCCAGTCGAGCGAGGTCGGCTCATAGTCCAGCGCGAAGCTGAAGGTGTCGATGTCACCGCTGGGATCGGGGGTATCAGTGACAAGCGTCACATCTGCGCCTGGCACCGGCTCGGTCCCTTTGGGTCCGCTCTTCGTGCAAGCGGTTCCCACGATCACCATCGTCACAAGTGCGAACAACCAGCGTCGACGTCTCATCCCAACCCCCATGGCAGACTGCTTACTGGACGGCGATTCAAGCATCTAGCGGACCCGAAGGTCAAGTCCTCAGGGACGGACCCCTTGAGTTCACTGAGTCGCCGATCAATAATCCTAGGATGCCTGTCAGATCCGACCCCACGAAACGCCGACGCCAACTGGTCGAGGCCGCGGCCGAGATTCTCGCTGAGCGCGGAGGTGAGGCAACCCGCCTGTCCGACGTGGCCGAACGGCTCGGGGTCGCAACGAGCTTGGTCAGCTACTACTTCCCGATGCGAGAAGACCTGATCCTGGAGGCCACGAGGTTCGGTGCCGATCGCTATTTCGCACAGGAGAGCGCCGAGCTCGCCCGGATTTCAGATCCGCTCAAGAGACTCGAGCACGCGATCCGATGGACCATTCCGGACGGGCCGCGCGATCCCACCTGGATCATCATGATCGAGTTCTGGATGCGAGCCATCCGGCGTCCACCGCTTCAAACCGTGGCTGCCATATTCCAGTCACGGGCACGAACCCTCTTCGCGGCGATCATCGAGTACGGGATCGCATCCGGCCGCTTCGAACCGGTCGCGACCAGCGAGGAGGTCGCTGCGTCCATAGTGGCTATGATCGATGGGTTCGCGATGCGCATCGTGCTCATGGATCCGGCGACCGATCCGGAACAGATGCAGGCCCTCGTCACCCAGTACTCGCGCATCGCGGTTGGCGCACGCTCCGGGCGGGCGGCCTCGTGATCGGATACATCGGGCGACGGCTAGCGGGACTGCTCGCGGTTCTGATCATCATGTCGTTCGTCGTCTTCGCGGGCCTTCATCTGGCACCGGGCAGCCCGGAGGCTTTCCTACTCCAGGGTCGGACCGTAAGCCCGGAGACCGTCGCCTCGATCCGGGCGCAGTATCACCTGGACGATCCGTTCCTGGAGCAGTACGCCAGGTGGGCGTCCGGCATCTTGCAAGGAGATCTCGGCCGGTCCCTGATCTTCCGGCAGGAGGTGTCTTCCCTCATCTGGTCGAGGATCCCTACAACCTTGGCGCTCGCCGCCTACTCCTCTGTATTGATCATGGTGGGGGGCCTATCCCTCGGGATCCTCGGCGCGTTGAGACGAGGGCGAACGGACTCGGCGATCTTGATCTTGACGACGATCGCGGCCGGGACACCCTCATTCGTGGCAGCGATCGCCCTCGTCAGCCTGTTCTCCGTCCGGTTGGGGTGGTTCCCGGCGTTCGGCTCGGGTGAGGGACTGGCCGGACGGGCGGCCCACCTCACGCTGCCCGCGATCTCACTTGCGCTCTCCTACCTGGCTCTCGTGGCGCGCGTAACGAGGTCGGCGATGTTGGAGGAGCTGCGTCGCGAACATGTCGAGACCGCTCGAGCGAGAGGGATCCGTGAGTCGGCGATCATCCGCCGGCATGTGCTTCGAAACGCCCTCGCGCCTATCACGACCATCTCCGGGATAGTCGTCGCCGGTCTTCTCACGGCGGCCGTGGTCGTGGAGAGCGCCTTCAGCCTCAACGGGCTGGGGACACTCCTGCTGCAATCGGTGAACGTCAAGGACTTTCCTGTCGTGCAGGCGATAACACTGCTGCTGGTCACCGTGTTCGTAGCCACGAACCTCATCGTGGACCTGCTCTACGGACTCATAGACCCGCGCGTCACGCTCGGAAGGGGCCGTAAACTGTGAGCGCGGTTCAGCTGACACGCCAGGGGCTGATCGGCAAGGCTCGGCTCGCGGGAGGTCGACTGTTCTGGGTCGCGGCCGGGGTGCTCGCCGCTCTGGTGCTGGTCGCGATCGTGGCTCCCTTCATCGCACCCCGGGACCCTCTGGACATCGACCTCTCGAACGTCTTGGCCAGCTCGAGCGCCCAGCATCTGCTCGGGACCGACCAATCCGGCCGCGACATCTTCTCGAGGATCTTGTTCGGAACCCGAACCAGCCTGCTAGGGCCGCTGGGAGTCGTCACTTTCTCCACGGTCTTAGGCGTCGCGGCCGGCGTGACCGCGGCGTGGCGTGGTGGATGGATCGACTCCATCATCTCGCGCAGCTCCGATGTGCTATTCGCCTTCCCAGGACTCCTGCTCGCGATCTTGGCTGTGTCGCTGTTCGGGACCGGCCTGTGGGCTCCTGTGCTCGCGCTCGCTCTGGCCTATACGCCCTACGTGTCGCGCCTGGCAAGGAGCGCGACGCTCGTCGAGCGCGACCGGGCCTATGTTGCCGCCTGCCGGGTTCAGGGTTTCGGCGGGCTGCGCACATGTGTGCGGCACGTGATCCCGAACATCGCACCCGTGATCCTCGCGCAATCGACGATCAACTTCGGATACGCGCTTATAGACCTCGCGGCCCTGTCCTACCTCGGGCTGGGTGTTCAACCTCCTTCACCGGACTGGGGGGTCATGGTCTCCGAGGGACAGGGCAGTGTGATGAGGGGAGCACCTCAGCAGGCGTTGTACGCCGGCGCGCTCATCGTTACGGCCGTGGTCGCGTTCAACGTGATCGGCGAGGGACTCGCCGACCGGGTGGGGAAGCGATCGCGGTGACAGCTCTCCTCGACGTCCATGATCTTCAGGTTCACCTGCCCGTCGACGGGAAGCTCAAGCCGATACTTTCGTCGGTTTCGTTCTCGATCGCTGAGGGAGAGACCCTCGGGCTCGTCGGGGAATCCGGGTCGGGAAAGAGCATGACCGCCAGGGCGATCGCGCGCCTGCTGCCCCCCGGCGGAGAGGCGGCAGGAGAGATCAGGTTCGGCGGAAGCGACGTTCTCGCTTTGGGGGGCAGCGAACTTCGAGCCTATCGCGCTCGCTCGCTCGGGATGGTCTTCCAGGACCCGCGAGCGCATATCAACCCCGTCAGAAGGCTCGGCGATTTCATCACGGAGTCTCTCCGCGACGCCGGCCAACCCACCGAGGCGGCGAACGAACGAGCCATCCATCTGCTCTCGGAGGTCGGCCTCACCGATGGTGGACGCCTCCTCGGCCAGTTCCCGCACGAGATGTCGGGAGGGATGCTCCAGCGCGTGATGATCGCTGCCGCGCTCGCGAACGAGCCGAAACTGTTGCTGGCGGACGAGCCCACGACGGCGCTGGATGTCAGTACGCAGGCCGAGATCATGGCCATCCTGCTGGAACTGCGACGCGAACACCGGCTCGCGGTGCTCTTCATCACGCACGACCTGGAGCTGGCGGCGGCAACCTGCGACCGCGTCTGCGTGATGTACGCGGGCACCATCGTCGAGATCCAGGACGCTTCGGCACTGTTCGGGGCGCCCCTTCACCCATACACCTCGGCACTGCTGGCCTCTCGCCCGGACATCTCGGTGCGCCAGCGAGCCCAGGCTATCCCCGGGCGTCCGTTGAGCCTGTTCGAGGCTCCGCCCGGATGCTCGTTCGCACCCCGTTGCCGCTTCGCGGTCGAGGATTGCCTCGCGGACCGACCGGACCTGCGGCCAGTCGGTCCGGGACGGGTGGCGTGCATCCGCGCCGAAGAACTCGACGGAGCGACTCGAGGCAGTGAGGGGTCCGCCGATGGATGAGACCCTCGTTGCCGGGGCAACGATCCTTGAGGTTGAGGGCCTTTCGAAGACCTTCCACGTCGGTGGGACTTGGAGGGGCCGCGGCCGGGTCGGCGTGGAGGCGGTCCGCAACCTTTCGCTCCGGCTCCCACAAGGCGGATCGATCGGCCTCGTGGGAGAGTCCGGTTCCGGCAAGACGACGACCGCGCGGTTGCTCGTCGGACTAGAGCGACCTGATGCCGGAACGATCCGCATCGCAGGCCGGGAGCGCAGCCTGGGAAAGGTGTCCGCGTCCGAACGACGTCGTCGCGGCCGCGAGATCCAGATGGTCTTCCAGGACCCGTATACGTCGCTCGATCCTCGGCAGAGCGTGGCTGAAGGCGTGGATGAGGTCCTTCGGTTCCACTTCTCTCTCGATTCGAGGGAACGGCGCGCACGGATCGAGGAACTGCTCGAGCAGGTGGGCCTGGGTGAGCGCGAAGCACGGGCGCTCCCGCGGGGGCTATCGGGCGGACAGCGCCAGCGCGTCGCGATCGCCCGGGCCCTGGCCGCCGCTCCGTCGGTCCTGATCCTCGATGAAGCCGTGTCCGCGCTCGACGTCTCGATCCAGGCGCAGATCCTGAACCTGCTCGGCGACATCCGGGAGCAGACGCAGGTCTCGTTCATCGTCGTGAGCCACGATCTCGCCGTCGTACGCCAGATCACGGAGGAGACCCTCGTTATGTACAAGGGCGACGTGGTCGAACGCGGAGAGACCGGATCCCTGCTCGAGCAGCCGAACCACCCGTATACGCGGATGCTGCTGGATTCGATCCCGCGCATCGGCTGGGAGCCGGAGAGGATCTCTGCTGAGCGTCGAGCAGCCGACCTGGGATGACGCGATGAGAGCACTTGCCCGGCCACCTTTCGCTGGCCTCACCTGTCTGGGGGAAACTCCCGGTCCGGTTCCCCTCAGCGAGGTGCCCGAACACGCGGATCAGACCTTCGTCTCGATGGCCGATGGCGTCAGGCTGGCCACCGACATCTATCTGCCGCGCCGCGCCGGACGGCGGCCGGCGATCTTGGTGCGACTCCCCTACGACAAGGGCAGCGACCACGCGTGGGTACCGATGGTGGCCTCCCGCCTAGTGGATGAGGGGTACGCCGTCGTCGCTCAGGACGTTCGAGGAAAGGCCCGAAGCGAGGGCCAGACCGAGGCTTTCGTCCACGAAGCGGCCGACGGAGCAACGACCCTGGACTGGATCGAGGAACAGCCTTGGAGCGATGGGCGCGTCGGGATGTGGGGTCAGTCCTACTTCGGGTTCACCCAGTGGGCGGCGGCATCAACCGGACACCGCGCCCTAAGGTGCATAGTTCCCCAGATGACGGCGAGCGACATCGCCGGCGAATGGATGTATCGCGGCGGCGTGTTCCAACTTCAGTCGATGGCTGAGTGGGCGGCATGGGCCTGGGTCGATCGGCGGATGACGAATCACGAGATCGACTGGACGCACCTTCCCGTCAGCTCCCTTGTCGGAAGGTGGGCGGGACGACCAAGCGTCAGCTTCGGCGAGTGGATGCGCCACGGGCCGCGGGCCCGTTACTGGTCCATGTACGACTCCGGCCGCAGGCCCTCCCGGCTGCGAGCGTCCGTCCTTGGCGCCGGCGGATTCTGGGACGTGTTCGCCAGGGGGCAGATCCGCGACTTCAAGCACCTGAGGCGCCGCCAGCCCCATCTGCCGATGCGCTTGTGGATGTCGGCGCGTGATCACTTCGGTGGAGAGTGGACCCCGGCGGGAGCGCAGAGTCCGGACTACGAAGCGGACCCTTCTCTCCTGGAGGAAGCGCTGACCCGCTACCTCGGACCCGCGCCCGCTTGGTACCACTCATGTTTCGCTAATGAGCAGGTCGCAGCGACTCCCGGAGTCGACTTCCAGGTGGCAGGAGAAGGATGGCGGAGCTCGCCGACGTGGCCACCAGCCGACGCCAGACGGTTGCGTCTGTATCTGCAAGCCGGCGGAGCGCTCGCCGCGCGCGCGGGTAGCCCACTTGCGGCGTCGATCCCCTACGACCCGGATAACCCGGTTCCCTCCCTGGACGAGAACCCGTGGAGCGTGCTCTTCATCCAGAGCGATAGGTCTCTGCTGGATCTGCGCGAGGACGTGATGCTCTTCCAGAGCGAGCCGCTGGCCGAGCCCATGATGCTCGCCGGCTCCGCGCTGCTCGGTGTGACGGCGTCGGCGCGGGGCGGCGCCGGCGCGCTGCACGCCAACCTGACGTGTGCCTGGTCATCAGGCGTCGCGCACCGGCTCGGTGGAGGAGCAGCGATGGTCGGCCCGACCCCCGAACGCGTAAGGGTCGATCTAGGCGAGGTGTGCTGCCGGCTCGAAGCGGGTCAACGGCTGCGCCTGGAGTTGGCGTGTTCGGATTTCCCTCGACATCCGCGTTCGGCCGGCCCGGACTCGCCGTTCCAGGCCACGTCACTGCGCGGGGGCGAGCTGAGTGTCGAGCTTGGCTCCGGTGCCACCCTGTCCTTTCAGTGCCTGAACCCCTGATCGAGTAGGCGTCCTTGGGGAAAGCAAGGTCTAGACGGGTGGTGGGCAGCTCTGAAGTCGGAAGTGGCTCACCGACGGATGGTTGTGACCGACGAAGAAGACCGCGACGGTCAGGCGCAGACGGATGCCGCTGAAGTCGGACCCCGGTTCTCCCTCTTCGCCATCTCCGATGGGGACGCTGAATCGACTCACGGCGCCGGGTCGGATCGTGGCCAGTTCCGGGATGGGAAACATGAAAAGCACAGGCCCTCTCTCAGGACCTGTCTCGCGGACGATCGTGAGAAGCAAGATGACCTCGTCTTCGATCGTGACGGTCTTCTCGTTCACGTTTCGGATCCACAGGGTGGCGCTTGCCCCGCCTGCCGAGAGACAGGTGAACCTGACCTTCGACCTGGCCAGTTGCGAGCCGGGCGTCGCCAGGGCGGGTGGCTGGCTCACCAGGGTTGCCGCCAGCAGGACGCCGATCAGGCAGGTCACCGTTCGAGATCGTGCGTGCATGCGGATGCCTCCTCGTGCCGGATGTGGCCCTCCGACGGGTCGGGCGTTAACGCGGTTCCCGGCCGGGTCCGGCTTATCCGATCCGCTCGACTACCTCGCCACCGACCATCGTCGACTCGGCGCGGACATCCAGTATCTGACGAGGCTCTTCGAGCTCGAACAGGTCGCGACTCAGCAGAACCAGGTCGGCGTACTTGCCGGGAGTGATGGAACCGCGATCGTTCTCGGCGAATGACGCGTAGGCACCGCCCAGCGTGTACGCACGGATGGCGGTTGCTAGGTCGACGGTCTCCTCGGGGACCCAGGCTCCGCTGCCGTCCAGGTTCGCGCGCGTGATGGCGCTGTAGATACCGACCAGGGGGTCCATCTCCGCGACGTTCCAGTCGCTCGAGAAAGCCAGGTTCGCGCCGGCGTCGCGAAGGCTGCGGAAGGCCCACGCATGGCGCCATCGATCCGGCCCGACGTTGGCGCGCCAGTCGGCAACGATCTCCGGCGCGCAGTGGCGCGGCTGCATCCCGGGTATCACGCCCAGCTCGGCGAAGCGCGGGATGTCCTGGGCCGTAAGGCATTCGGTGTGGATCATCATGTGCCGGCGGTCGAGCGGGCCGTTGGCGCGGCGAGCCTGTTCGATGGC
>JANPEZ010000161.1:0-151860 GCA_031423155.1 Actinomycetes bacterium | reverse complement strand
TCGAACAGATCGGTGTGGAGGTATCTCAGAAGTCCCTGGATTCCTCGGCGCTGTTCGACATCATGGCCGGACCCGAGTACGCCTACCCGCACAGCTACGACAAGTTCGACCTGGCGATATGGAACTGGTACCCGCTCCCGGACCCGGACTTCATCCTGTCGGTCATGACCTGCGATCAGTGGGGATTCTGGAGCGACTCCGGATACTGCACCAAGGAGTACGACGCTCTCTACGAGAAGCAAGGCCTGGTCACCGATCCGGCCGAGCGGCAGGCGATCGTCTGGCAGATGCAGCAGATGGTCTTCGATGATCGTCCCTACATCGTCTTCATGAACCGCGATGTGTTGGAAGCGCACAGCGCGAAGTGGGACGGATTCGTGATGTCGCCGATCGGGTCGTTCACCGCGTACTCGAAGGACACACTGCTGAGCGTTCATCAGGTCGCGTGAGACGCGCGAACCGGGAGAGCTGAAGACGCGATGCGCGGGATCGACTTCGTCCTCAAGCGGACGCTCTTCGCGCTGATCACGATCTTCGTCGCGGTGACCTTGAACTTCGTCCTGTTCAGAGCGCTTCCGGGTGACGCGATCTCCAACATGTCGAAGGTTCCGGGGGCGAGTCCGGCCCTGCGGGCCGAGCTGACGCAGGAGTTCGGGCTCGACAGGTCGAAGTGGTCGCAGTACTGGATCTACCTGCGGGAACTCTCGACCGGGAACCTAGGGGTCTCCTACTCGAACCAGGAGCCCGTAACCACCGAGCTCTCGAGGGCCGTCATGAACACCATCCCGATGGTGCTCCTCGGCACCCTCTTCTCGATCGTGTTCGGGACCATCACCGGGGTACTGGCCGCGTGGAAGCGACGGACGGTGGTCGACTACGGAAGCGTCAGCACGGCGCTGATCTTCTACTCGCTGCCGACCCACTGGCTAGGTTTGATGCTCCTGCTGCTGACGGCCGGGATCCTGCCGAGGGGCGGCAGGGAGGACGAGTTCTTGTTCAATCCGACCTTCATGGAGCACATGATCGACATAGGCAAGCACATGCTGCTGCCCTCGCTCACTTTGGGACTCGTGCTCTACGGGCAGTACACGTTGGTGACGCGCTCGGCGATGCTCGAGACGCTCGGCGAGGACTTCATCCTGACCGCGCGAGCGAAGGGCTTGCCCGACAGAAGGATCGTGCGGCGCCACGCCTTCCGCAACGCGATGCTGCCCGTCATCACGTTGGTGGCGCTGTCGCTGGGGTACATCGTCGCCGGTTCGATCCTGATCGAGACGGTGTTCTCCTGGCCGGGGGTCGGCCTGCTGGTCTCACGCTCGGTCGAACGCAGGGACTGGCCGGTGCTGCAAGGTGCGTTCTTGATCCTCACGATCTCGGTCGTGCTGTGTAACTACGTGGCCGACCTGCTGTACTTCCGCCTCGACCCGAGGATCACGACGTGAGCACCGCACTCGAGCAGGAGCCGGGAGTCGTCGCCGAGTCGAGCCAGCGCAGGCTGCTGAAGGCGGTCTGGGAACTGCTGAAAGACCGGCCGTCCGCGGTGGTCGGAGCCGCGGTTCTCGGGCTGCTGGTGTTGCTGGCGATCTTCGCGCCGCTCGTGGCACCCCACGGGATCCACGACAAGATCGGGGAACCCTTCGGCTCTCCATCCTCCTACGGGCCATTGGGCCTGGACGACGGAGGGACCGATGTTCTCAGCCTCCTCATCTGGGGAGCGCGGATATCACTGACCGTCGGGTTCGCCGCCTCTCTCGTCGCCATCCTGATAGGTGGAACGGTGGGGATCCTGGCCGGCTACTTCGGCGGCGCCACGGATTCGACGCTGATGCGGATCACCGACTACTTCCTGGCGATCCCGGATGTTCCTTTGATGATCGTCGTGGCCGCTATCTGGGGCCCGAGCCTTTCGCACATCGTGCTGGTGATCGGACTTCTGCTTTGGACCAGCACGGCCAGGATCGTGCGCGCGCAGGTCAAGAGCGTCCGCGAGCGCGTGTACGTCAAGCGCGCTCGCGCTCTGGGGGCCGGCAGCGGCCGGATCATCTTCCGGCATGTGCTCCCCCAGGTGGCTCCGCTCCTCGTCGCGAACACGGTGCTGACGATCGCCGTCGCCATCTTCGACGAAACGGCGCTCGCGTTCCTCGGACTCTCCGATCCGAGCAAGATCTCTTGGGGCAAGATGATCCGCAACGCGACCGACTCGGCGGCGATCTCGGCCGGGGCCTGGTGGGCGATCGTTCCTCCAGGTGTTTGCGTCGCCTTCGTCATCCTTGCGTGCACGTTGATCGGCCAGGCCATGGAAGACGCACTGAATCCCCGACTGCGCGTGGCGCATCTTGCCGCTAGAGGGTTCCGGCTGCGGCCCCGGATGCTGGGCGACGACCTGTGAACTCGCCCGTTCTTCGCGTCGACGATCTGCACGTCTGGTTCGACCTTCCTCACGGGCAGGAGCTGCACGCGGTTCAAGGCGTGAGCCTTGAACTGGCCGCCGGCGAGCGGTTCGGGCTCGTGGGCGAATCCGGCTGCGGCAAGACGACGACGATCCTTGCCTTGATGGGCCTGCTGCCCTCCAGCGCAAGCGTTTCCGGCGCGGTCGAGCTGGACGGGTACGACCTGCTCGCCGATGGAGAAGAATCGATGCGCCCCCACCGGTGGAAGGACATCGCGATGGTCTTCCAGGGGGCCATGAACGCACTCAACCCCGTGCAGACCGTCGGAGCCCAGGTCGTGGAACCCATGGCGTTTCACGGCATCGCCGATGGAGACGAGGCGAAGGTTCGAGCCGGCGAACTACTCGAGATGGTCGGCATCGGAGCCGACCGGGCGGACCGATATCCGCACGAGTTCTCCGGTGGGATGCGTCAGCGGGCGGCCATCGCGATGGCCCTGGCGTGCGAACCGAAGGTCCTTCTCGCCGACGAGCCGACCACGGCGCTAGACGTCATGGTTCAGGCGCAGATCCTCGAACTGCTCACGGGGCTGTCCGAGGACCTGGGTTTGACCCTGGTTTTCGTGACGCACGACATCCCGGTGATCGCCGAACTGTGCGACCGCGCCGCGGTCATGTACGCCGGAGAGATAGTCGAGGAGGGCCCGGTCGACGCGCTCTATCACGAGCCGCTTCACCCCTACACGCGCCTCCTCTTCGGCGCGATACCCGACCCCCTGGGCGAGAAGGACGTCATCTCGATCCCGGGAGCTCCTCCGCGCCTCGATCGCGAGATCGTAGGGTGTCCCTTCAACCCCAGGTGCGACGTGGCGTTCGAACGGTGCGTCGACCAGCGCCCGAAGTTGCTTCAACTCGGCGATCGCCGCCGAGCGGCCTGTCATCGCAACGACCCCGCGAGCGAGGCCGCCTCATGACCGATACCGTCCTTCAGGTCGAGGACCTCGTCGTGCGATACCCGGTCCAGCGCGGCATCGTCGCGACGCTCCGGAGGCAGCGAAAACAGCAGGTCCACGCCGTGGAAGGTGTCTCCTTCTCACTCGAGCGAGGCCAGATGCTCGCGCTCGTGGGGGAATCCGGATGCGGGAAGACCACTACGGCCCAGGCGATATTGCGGCTCATCGACGCCGACCACGGAGCCATCCGTCTGGAGGGAAGAGACATCTCGGCGGTCCCCCACAGCGAGCTGCGTCCGCTGAGGAGACGTGTGCAGATCATCTATCAGGACCCTTACGAGTCGCTCGACCCCAGGTTCCGTGTCCGCGACGCTGTCGAGGAACCCCTGAAGATCCACAAGATCGGTGACTCGAGCCAGGCCCGTCGGTCCCTGGTCACCGGCGCGCTCGAGCGTGTCGGACTGACCCCTCCGGATCTGTTCCTCGATAGGTACCCGCACGAGTTGTCCGGAGGGCAGCGCCAGCGCGTCGCGATCGCGGCGGCCCTGGTGCTTGAGCCCGAACTGCTCGTAGCCGACGAGCCCGTATCGATGCTGGACGTCTCGGTCCGAGCCGGAGTGCTTTCGCTGCTCGATCAACTCCGCCGCGAAGGTCTGACGATCCTCATGATCACCCACGACCTTTCGACCGCCGCGCACTTCGCCGACCGGATCGCGGTCATGTACCTGGGCCGTGTCGTCGAGGAAGGTCCGGCCAAGGATGTCGTGCGCAACCCGCAACATCCCTACACCAAGGCATTGATGTCGGTGGTTCCCAGGCCCGATCCCCGCGAACGCAAGCGCCGCGAGATCCTGAAGGGAGAGACACCGAACCCGATCGAGGTACCGTCGGGTTGCCGCTTCCATCCGCGTTGCCCGGTCGCTCAAGATGTCTGCGCCACAGATGATCCCGAGCTGCGCGCGGCCAAGGCCGCCGCGACTCCCGAGCACAGATCGGCATGCCTGTTCACATGAAACCTACCGCGGCAGATCTCGGACTCATGATCGGCTCCCCGGCGCCGGCTGGCAGCCGCGTCACCCTGGCGAACTGGCAGGACCCTCCCTTCAGCCGGTGGGCCTTCTCACACGTGCGCGAACTCATCCCGACCGCGCGTATCAGCCGCGGCGACGTACCCGTTACCGAACTTCCACGCGCCGAGCGCAACATCGACGACATCACCTTCGAGGTTCGCGGGAAGCGCTACGACGTGCCCACGATGTTGGACGAGACCTACACCGACGGACTGCTCGTCATGCATCAGGGCCGGATCGTCGCGGAACGCTACTTCAACTCGATGACGCCCGAGACCACGCACCTTCTGATGTCGGTGTCCAAGTCCCTGACCTCAGCGTTGACCGGAGCGATGGTCGCCGATGGCCGGATCGACCTCGACGAACCCGTCGCCACATACGTCGAGGAGCTCAAGGGCTCGAGCTTCGAAGGATGCACCGTGCAGCACTTGCTCGACATGCGCGCGGGAACGAGATGGTCCGAGGATTACGAGGACCGGGAGTCGGACGCCTGGCTCTACTGCCAGGTCATGGGCTGGATCCCACGGACCAGGCCCGATCTTCCCGGCGATCTCTACGAGTACATGGCCGGACTCAAGAAGAACTCAGGCCCGCACGGCGGGCCGTTCGAGTACCGCTCGATCCTGACCGATGTCCTCGGCTGGGTCTTGGAGCGGGTAGGAGGCGCCGGCTTCGCCGAGGTGTTCTCACGTGAGATCTGGTCGAAGATCGGAGCTGAGGCGGACGCCGACGTGACCGTAGACAGCGCCGGAGCAGCTCTTGCCGACGGAGGCATCTGCACGACGCTCCGCGACCTCGCGCGCTTCGGCCAGATGTACTTGGATCGAGGTGAGATCGGTGGCCGCCGAGTCCTTTCGATCGACTGGACCCTGCGGCCGAGCACGGGGGACGAGGAGTTGATCGCCGCCTTCGGCAACTCCCCCGAAGCGGATCTGTACCACGGCGCGATGTATCACGACTGTTGGTGGACGTACCGCCCGGAGCGCGGTCTCTTCACGGGCCTGGGCATCCACGGCCAACAGATCATGGTCGACCGCTCGACCGACGTCGTCATCGCCAAGTTCTCGACGCAGCCCAAGGCCTACGACATGAAGTTGGAACACGTCCAGATACTCGGCTCGTTCGCGATATGCGACGCCTTGGCCTCCGGCGAGATCTGACCCCTACCAAACCGTCCTGACCGGGTAGCGCCGGATCTGCTCGTCGCCGGTCACCAGGTCCAGGTCGTCGACGATCGCCTGCGCCACGAGCATCCTGTCGAAGGGATCGGTATGTATCTCCGGAAGCTCGGGAAGCGCGAGGACGTGTCTCTGTTCGATCGGCAGGACTCGGAAGCCGGCCTCGGCTGCGGGATCGATCAAGAACCTTTCAGGCGACCCGGGAAGCCGGATCCGCCCGCGCATGCTCTTGACCATCAGCTCCCACTGGGTCGCAACGCTAACGGTGACGGGAACCGAGGGATCCTCGAGCAGATCTTTGACGGAACGAGGAAGACGGTCGTCGTTCACCAGGTACCAGAGGAACGCATGCGAATCGAGCAGAAGCCTCACTCGAGCGGGAACCCCGGGAAGACTTCCCAAGGAAGCGGGTCGTCGAAGTCCTCCGACATCCAGATCTGACCCTTGTACTTGCCGAGCATGCCGCGTGTCTTCTTCACGGGTTCGATCGCGACGAGTTTGGCGACCGGCTTGCCGGCGCGGGCGATGAAGACCTCCTCGCCACTATCGACCCTTTCGAGCAGGCGAGACAGGTGGGTCTTCGCCTCGTGGACGTTGACGGTCTCGAGGTGGGCGATCTCTTCCGCACTGGCCATGCCTGGGAGTATGACTTAGCTAAGTCTGCTTAGTCAACCTCTAACCGATGAGCGCCTGGGCTCCTCGCTTGGCGAGCTGGTCGGCGATTATGTTGCGTTGGACCTCGGAGGTTCCCTCCCAGATCCGGTCGACGCGGACCTCGCGGTAGAAGCGCTCGGCGACGTTCTCTCGCATGTATCCGCGGCCCCCGAATATCTGGACGGCGCGGTCGGCGACGCGCCCGGCCATCTCGCTGGCGTAAAGCTTGGCCATCGAACACTGCGCATGCTGGAGCTTCACGTCCAGGCCGTCGTCGATCGAGCGCGCGAGTTGATAGGTCATCAGACGGGCGGCCCACAGCTCCGTGACCGAGTCCGCGAGCATGTGCTGGATAGCCTGGAACTCGAAGATCGGGGTTCCGAACTGAACGCGTTCCCTGGCGAACGCGGTGGCCTCGTCGATCAGGCGCTCCGCGGCTCCGCAGCAACGCGCGGCGATCATCAATCGCTCGTAGCGGAACCATTCGTAAGTGAAGGCCATGCCGTCGCCCTCCTCGCCGACGAGGTTGGCGGCGGGCACGCGGACGTCCTCGAAGGCGACGAGCGCGTGGTGGGCCGCGTACGTGTGCGTATAGGCGGGAGTGCGGATGAGCCGCACTCCGGGCGTGTCCTTGTCGACGAAGAACATCGCGTGGGCACCCTCGCTGGGACCGCCGACGATCTTCCCCTGGAAGAAGCAGTACGTCGCGTCGTTGTAGCTGGTCACGTGCATCTTCACGCCGTTCAGGACGTACTCGTCGCCGTCGCGGCGGGCGGTGGCGGCGATGGCGTCGACGTCCGAGCCGGCGCCCTCCTCGGTGATCGCGTAGCACTCGTGCATCTCGCCGCGGATGGTCGGAAGGATCCACGTTTGCATCTGGTGCTCGCTGACGACCGCGGGAGCCCAGGCCGGCGGGGTGTGCACGCACCAGCCGAGCGCGTTCGTCACGCGTCCGATCTGTTCGGAAACGAGGGTCTGCTGGAACATCGTCATGCCTGTTCCACCCAGCTCCTTCGGCATGTTCATCGAGTAGAGCCCCAGGTCGATCGCCATGTGGTGGTGCTTAGCGCGGGCGTCGGCGGGGATCTCGCCGCGGTTCATCTCAGCCTCGACCTCGAAGGGGATCAGCTCTTCGTCTACGAACTTCCTAGTCTTGGCCTGGATCTCGCGGTCTTCATCGGACATCGGGTACGTGGACACGGGTCACCTCCGCGGCGGAGCATAGCGCGGAGGCCGACCGCGCCAGTAATCAGCTGCTGGAGGACGGCGCGGGCCGATCGGGGAAGACCGGAGACTCCCACAGGTCCTCCGGAAGCGGATCGTCGAAGTTCTCCTTTAGGAGGATCTGGCTCTTCATCTGTCCGAGAGTCCGGGACTCAAGTGGGGTCCCGCGTCGCGGCGCTCTTCCTGGCTATCAGTCATCCGCCCACTCTGCTGGCTCATGATCGCTCAGGCGATAGGACCTACATGTGCCGAGGGCGCCCCATCCGTGAGGGTCAGGCGATGAACTCGAGGCGGTCGCGGTTGGCGGCGAGCTGTTCGAGAGTGTGAGGGTCTATCTCGTGGGGGCGATCGGGACTCGCGGCCCGGGTGCCTTCACCGAACAGCTCTCCCGACAGGTAACGCTGGCCGGTATCGGGGATGACGGCCACGATGCACTTCAGGTCGGGATGCGCACGCGCGACCTTCAGAGCCGAGGCGACGTTGATCCCGCTGGAGGGACCGCAGAGCAGGCCCTCCTCTCTGGCCAGGCGGGCGGCCATGAGCAGGGCCTCCTTCGTCGAGGCCGTCACGACTCCGTCCATGAGCGACAGATCCAGGTTCGCCGGGATGATGCCGTCGCCGATGCCGGGCACCCCGTGATTGCCCCAGCGACCCTCGGTGATCAGCGGACATTCGGACGGTTCGACCGCGTAGGCGCGTATGCGCGGGTCGTGTGCCTTGAGGGCGCGCGCAACGCCCGTGATCCAACCGCCGGTGCCCTGCGCCGCGACGACCGCATCGATACGGCCCTCGGCCTGCTCCCAGATCTCCTCGCCGGTCTTCAGCTGGGCCTGCGGGTTGTCGGGGTTCTCGAACTCGGCCGGGAAGTAGTAGCGGTCCGGATCCTGCGCGACGATCTCTCGCATCTTGGCGAAGGCGAGTTCTATGTCGGTGCCCGAACCGGGAGTCAGCACCAGTTCGGCGCCGTAGGCCAGGATCATGCGCTTGCGTTCGGGGCTCATGCCTTCGGGCATGACGATGGTGCATGCGTAACCCTTCACCGCGGCGACGGCGCTGCACGCGATGCCGGCATTGCCGGTCGTGCACTCGATGATCGTCATGCCGGGCTTGAGGTCGCCGCGCTGCTCGGCGCGCTCGATCATCTCGCGGTAGATGCGGTCCTTGACCGAGCCCGTGGGCCCGTACCACTCGATCTTGGCGAGCAGCTCGAGCCCTTGCGGCGCAACGTGTTGCAGCCTGACGAGAGGCGTGTACCCCGTAGCTTCTAGGATCGAATCGCGGACGCGGCGGTTGGCGTCCCAGCTCATCCGGCGGGCCTTCGTCGTTCGACGTATCCGAGCCTTCGCGAGATGGACGCTGCCGATTCGCCGACCTGTCTGCCGATCCTCGGGAGGTCTACGGGCCGCATGCGGAAGGCCGGACCCGAGACGCTGAGCGCGGCGACGACTTCTCCGTCGGCCCGCCGGATCGGGGCGGCGACCGCGTTGAGGCCTTCCTCCAGTTCCTCCATGGTCTGGGCATAGCCGCGGTTGCGGATCTCGTCCAACTGGCGGTTGAGCGCGGCCGGCTCGGTGACGGTTTGAGATGTCGAGCGCTCGAGCGGATGTGACAGAAGTCGCGCGCGCTCGGCGTCGCTGGCGAAGGCGAGCAGAACCTTGCCGTTGGAGGTCGCATGCAGTGGCGTGCGCCGGCCGACCCAACTGACGGCCACGATGGAACGGGTCCCGGTCACCTGATCGATGTAGATGACCGCATCTCCGGAGAGCACTCCAAGGTTCACGGTCTCGCGGGTCGCGTCGGCCAGATCCTCCAGGATGGGTCTGGCGGTTCTGACCAGATCGAGCCCCGCCATCGCCGCACCGGCCAGCCGGATCAAACCGAACCCGAGGCGGTAGCGCTCGGAGACCGGGTCTTTCTCCAGCAAGCCCCGTTCGGCAAGGGTCGCGACGATCCTGGACGCGGTGGCCTTGTGGACGTCGAGGCGGCGTCCGAGTTCGGTGACACCCAGTTCACCCTCCTCGGCGACGAGTTCCAGCGCCCTGAGCGCGCGATTGACCGATTGGAGGTTCCCACCGGGGTTAGACTCGTTCCGCATGACGCAACACCTCTTCGCTCACCGCAACACATGGGGAAGGTACGCCGAGCCCCCGTGCCTGTCAAACGCCGGGGGTCACACCGGCCGCTTGGGCGGGCGCCCGGCGATCGCGGCCATCCTGTCAAGCCCTTCTAGGTCGCTGGCACCGATCAACGGAAAGAACCTATGAGGCGACCGTCCCGACCAAACGACGCGCACCGAGCTCAACATCGCGAACTTCCACCTATCGCTAACGGTCATCGCGACGCTTTCGGGCGGTGCCGAATCTCCGAGCCCGAGGAGGCGGCCCCTCAATGGGGACAAGCGAACGAAGCAGATGCGCCGGTCGGTGGCCACCAAGACCCCTTGCCTTGCGACGGCGAGCCAAAACGCGAAGGCGGCCACGTACAGGAGTGCAAAGGCGAGGAAGCTTGAGTCCTGGCCGGTGCTTCTCAGAGACGAGTACTCCACGATCCCGAAGATCGAAGAGGCCAAGAGCATGGGCGCAACGAAAGGGACCGTAGTAACCCGGACCAACTCGACCACGTTCTCATCCGGATCCAGGAAGGGCGCCAGGTTGGACGCCAACTTGTGTCTAACACGCTCTCGACCGGCCTCAAGCACGGGTGGATGCTAACCCCTGATCGCGCCCGGACGCACTCCTAAACGTTGGAGTCGGGGAAGCTCGCTTTGGCTTTCTCGATCCACTCTCGGAGCTCTTCGTCTTTGGCTTCGTCGATCGCCGGCGGCTCGTAGTCGGCGAGCATCTTCTTCCAGATGAGATTGGCTCTCTCCGCGGTGTCCTTGGAGCCTTCTAGCTCCCATTGCTCGAACGAGTTGTTGTCGGCGACGTTGGAGCGGTAGAAGGCGGTCTCGAAGTTGGCTAGCGTGTGGGCGCTGCCGAGGAAATGCTGGCCGGGACCGTTCTCGATGATGGCGTCTATCGCCTGGCCGTTGGGTGACAGGTCGACGCCTTGCGCGAACTCGTGGGCCATGCCGCACTGATCGACGTCCATGATGAACTTCTCATAGCCCATCGCCAGCCCGCCCTCCAGCCAGCCGGCGGCGTGCAGCACGAAGTTCACCCCTCCAAGGATGGTGGGCTGCAACGTGTTCGCGCTCTCGTAGGCCGCCTGAGCATCCGGAACCTTTGAGGCGCAGAGCGAGCCGCCGCTGCGGAAGGGCACACCCAGCCGCCGGGCGCAGGCGGCCAAGATGTAGAGGACCAGCGCGGGTTCCGGAGTGCCGAAGGTCGGCGCTCCCGACTGCATAGACATGGACGAGGCGAACGAGCCGAAGACGACCGGGGCGCCGGGGCGCACGAGTTGCACGTAGGCCATCCCCGCCATCGACTCGGCAAGCGTCTGCGCCGCTGCACCCGCCACCGTCGCCGGTGACATCGCCCCCGCCAGGATGAACGGAGTCATGATCACCGCCTGGTTCGCCTCCGCGTACGCGCGCGCAGCGCCGAGCATCGAGGAGTCCCACACGAGAGGCGAGTTCGCGTTGATGAGCGACATAACGACGCAGTGGTCCTCCAGATAATCTGCGCCGAAGAGGACCCGGGCCATGTCCACCGTGTCGCGCGCGCGCTGCGGGTGGGTGACCGAACCCATGAACGGCTTGTCGCTGTAGCGCATGTGCGAATACACCATGTCGTAATGCCGCTTGTTGACGGGCAGGTCCACCGGCTCGCAAACCGTCCCTCCGGAGTGATGAAGGTAGGGCGACATGTAGGCGAGCTTCACGAAGTTGCGGAAGTCCTCGATGGTTCCGTAGCGGCGACCCTGATCCAAGTCAAGGACGAACGGCGAGCCGTAAGCAGGGGCCAGCACGGTGTTCATCCCGCCGATCTCGACGTTATTTGCCGGGTTGCGTGCGTACTGGGTGAACGTGCGCGGCGCGGTCGCCTGGATCAGCGTGCGAGCCAGCCCACGAGGGAACTTCACGAGTTCGCCTTCGATGTCGCAGCCGGCCTTCGCGAACAGCTCGAGCGCGTCGGGCGATTCGCGGAACTCGATCCCGACCTGTTCCAAGATGGTGTCGGCGTTGGACTCGATCGTCTGCAGACCCTCCTCATCGAGGACCTCGAAGGGCTTGAGGGTGCGGGTGATGTAGGGAATGCGCTCGGGGGCGTGGGCGGCGCGGGCGGCTTGGCGGCCCGCCCGGCCTCCGGTGCGTCGTCCGCGGGCCGGTTCGTCGGTCATGAAGTGCTCCTCTCGGGGTCGCGGCGGCGGCGGGGCCTGGCCGTCTCGGCGCGCGTGGCGGTCCGCCGCTCGGGCAGCGGCACCGTTGCGGCGAGCCGCTCGTAGGGATCGGTGGTGTGCGGTATACCCATCGCGGCCACGAAGTGCTCCTGGAATCGGGGCTCCGTCGCGGTTTCGATCTTTTCCACGCTCTCGACGACGGCTTCGATCTCGGCGCGAGCGGCGCGGTTCAGCAGGGCGATGCGGGCGCCCGTGCCCGCGGCGTTCCCGGCCGCTGTGACCTGCGACGGATCGCAGTCGGGTACCAGCCCCAGGACCATCGCGTGGACCGGATCGATGTGCGCGCCGAAGGCCCCCGCGAGCCGGATCCGGTCGATGCGATCGATCCCCAGGTGGTCCATCAGCAGACGGCATCCCGCCCAGAGAGCTGCTTTCGCAAGCTGGATCTGGCGGACGTCGTTCTGCGTGACGAGGAGCCGGGGTGAGTCCTCGTGCAGAACGTAGGAGAAGGTACGCCCGTCCTCGATGATCCGCGGCGATCGCGCGGTAAGCGAACCGTCGATCACGCCGTCGGAGGTGATGATCCCGGCGAGGAACATCTCCGCGAGCGCCTCGATGATCCCGGAGCCGCAGACGCCGGTGACGGCCGGGTCGCCGGGCTGACCCGGTTCGTCGGACCAGGACTCGGCTCCGATCACACGGAACCGCGGTTCCAGGGTCTCCGGATCTATCCTCACTCGCTCGATCGCGCCCGGAGCCGCGCGCTGACCGCTGGATATCTGCGCACCCTCGAACGCCGGTCCGGTTGGACTCGACGCCGCGAGCAGCCGGTCGCGGTTGCCCAGGACGACTTCAGCGTTGGTCCCCACGTCGACGAGGAGGTTGACCGTGTCCTGGTCGTGGGGAGCTTCGGACAAGATCATCCCGGCGGTGTCGGCACCGACGTGGCCTGCGATGCAAGGCAAGACGTAGATCCTCGCGCCGGGGTTGGCGTGCAGTTCCAGATCGGAGGCGTTCCGACGAACGGCCTCGTCGGTCACCAGCGTGAACGGCGCGCCACCGAGTTCCGTCGGATCCAGCCCGAGGAACAGGTGGTGCATGATCGGGTTGCCGACGAAGGTCAGTTCCAGCACATCGGTGCGCGAGGCATCGGCCGCATCGCACAACTCTCCGATCAGACCGTCCACGCACTCACGTATCACCCGCGTCAGGTCGGCCTCCGACCCCGGGTGCATCATCACGTACGACACTCGGCTCATGAGGTCTTCGCCGAAACGGATCTGAGGATTCATGGAGCCGGCGCTCGCAAGGACGTCGCCGCTGGCGAGATCGCAGAGGTGCCCGGCCACCGTTGTCGACCCGATGTCGAACGCGATCCCCAGGGCCGTGTCATGAAAGCCCGGCCAGACGGCCGTGATGGTGTCACCGTCGTGGACGGCGACGGTGGCCGTCCACCCTCCTTCACGCAGCGCTCGCTGAAGGCCGGGAAGAACGCTCGGCTCGCACGCCAGATCCGTGTAGGCCCAATCGCGTTCCAACGATTCCTTCAAACGCTGAAGGTCGCCGCTCGGATCGGTCATGTCGGGTTCGCGAACCTCGACGTAGCACAGGCGCACGACCGGATCGATCTCGATGACATGGGCGTCGGCCTCCTTGCGGACGACCTGGCGGTGAACCTGGCTTTCGGGCGGAACATCGACCACGAGGTCGCCGACGACGCGCGCGTGACAACCCAGACGTCGCTCCGGGGCCAATCCACGCAGATCGCGGAAACGCCCCTCCGGTTCGCTGAAGGCCGTCAGATGGTCTGCGGCCGAACGTATACCGTGCTTAGCGAACTCGCCCTCCGCGACCACTATCTGGCAGCGGCCGCATATGCCCCGCCCTCCGCAGACGGAGTCGAGATCGACCCCGAGGGAACGGGCGGCATCGAGCAGGTTCGTGTCCTCGGCGAATCTGCCCCGCTTACCCGAGGGGGTGAAGACGACGAGAGAGCCCTCTTCGGTCACGGTTCTGACTCCGGCAACGCGCTGCGACGTCCCTCCCTGCCGCCTCGGCGGCGCGCTCCGCCACTGTCGCTGCGACCTTCCCCATAGCGCGCGATCCACGCGGCGCAATCGCGGTCCGAGCCCATCAAGACGTCGGCCGCCATGACGGCCTTGCGGACCTCCTCGTGCAGAGGGCTCGTGATCGCGCTCGTCATGCCGCTTGCTATGGCCATCGACAGGAAAGCTCCATCGAGCCCGCGACGGTTCGGCAGGCCGAAGCTCACGTTGGAAGCACCGCAGGTGGTGTTGACCCCCAACTCATCGTGCAATCTGCGGACCAGCGCGAACACCTGGCGGCCTGCCGTCCGCATCGCGCCTATCGGCATAACGAGCGGGTCAACGACGATGTTCTCGGGGCCGATGCCGTGGTCGGCGGCTCTGCGCACGATCGTCTGGGCAACACCGAACCGCACGTCGGGGTCCTCGCTGATGCCGGTCTCATCGTTGGTGATGGCCACCACCGCGGCGCCGTACTTGGCGACGAGCGGCAGTACCTGCTCTAGGCGTTCCTCCTCACCGGTGACGGAGTTGACCAACGGCTTGCCTTTGTAGACGGCCAATCCCGCTTCCAGCGCAGCGACTATGGAGGAATCGATCGAAAGCGGAAGATCCGTCAGCGACTGCACCAGTTCGATAGTGGAGGCCAGGATGGCGGGTTCGTCGGCGAGCGGGATCCCCGCGTTCACATCGAGCATCGCGGCCCCCGCCTCGACCTGGGCAAGCGTGTCTGCAACGACGGTCGAGAAGTCGCCGGCCTTCATCTCCGCAGCCAGCTTGGCCCGCCCGGTCGGGTTGATGCGTTCGCCGATGATGACGAAGGGGCGGCCGCTGCCGATGACCACCTCGCGCGTCGCCGAGGAAACCACCGTGTCGGTCATGGCTCGGCCCGATACCCACCCGAACGGATCGTGGCGCGGAGAAGTTCGTCGGTCCACTCCGACTCGAGCCGCACGCGGGCGGCTTCAACCTCGGCTGCCAGATCTTCCCCGCATGGGCTGCGGTCCATGCTCATCTGTCCGGTGTAATCGTCGGAGTCGATCAGGCCGGCGACCATCGCCGAAGCGTCCACCGCCTCCTGGAACCGTTCCGACAACAGGGCCCTGGCCGACTCACGCCCGTTCTTGGCCAGCAGCTGCAGCGGTATGTCGCGCCAGCAGATGACGGTGAGTTCGGCGGCCAACGCGCTCAAGCCTTCGCAGCCGCTCGGCGCGCCATGACGAGCGCCTGAGCGGTCTCGGCAGCGACCGCCGCATCGCGGCAGTACGCGTCTGCGCCCACGGCCTTACCGAACTCCTCGTTCAGCGGGGCGCCGCCGACCAGGACGATGTAATCGTCACGCAGGCCCTTGGCGATCAACTCATCGATCACGACCTTCATGTAGGGCATCGTCGTCGTAAGCAACGCGCTCATCCCGAGGATGTCCGGTTTGTGCTCCTCCAGGGCGGCCAGGTACTTCTCGACCGGGTTGTTGATGCCCAGGTCGACGACATCGAAGCCAGCGCCCTCGAGCATCATCGCAACGAGGTTCTTGCCGATGTCGTGGATGTCGCCCTTGACGGTTCCGATCACGACCTTGCCGACACGCTCTGCTCCGGTCTCGGCCAGCAGCGGCCGCAGGATCTGCATCCCGGCCTTCATCGAGTTGGCAGCGAGCAGCACTTCGGGGACGAACAAGATGCCGTCACGGAAGTCGATGCCGACTATCCGCATACCCTCGACGAGCGCGTCGTTCAGCACCTTGTCTGCGCCCCAGCCGCGACCGAGGAGCAGGTTCGTCCCCTCGACGATCTCGGGTGCAAGCCCGTCATAGAGGTCGTCGTGCATCTGCTTGACGAGCTCGTCGTCGGGAAGCGCCGATAGGTCGAGCTCTTCTTCTTCCGCCATAGCCTTGTCCTTCAGTAGCTCAGGGACCTACCAACGCAGTCTCTCGCGCTTGGTTGCTCTCACAAAGTTTCCGTTGCGGTGTCAGCAACTCGGCCGGGACCCACTGTGGGCCCACCTGCGGATAGATCCCTTCGGACGACGAGAGGGGCGGCCCGCAGGGGCCGCCCCTCTGTCGCTGCTTCGGAGCGCTAGGCCGGCTGCGCGGCCAGTCCCGCGTCGACCCACGACTGCCATACCGCAGGGTTGGCGTCGATCCAGGTCTGAGCGGCCTCGGCCGGATCCGTCTTCTCGCTTATCGCGAGCGCGATCGGATTCTGGTCGTCGTTCGTCCAGCTCATGGCCGACAGGAGCGCGAAAGCGGCGGGCGCTTTGGTCTCCAGGTCGGCGCTGAACGCCTTGTACAGCGGATCCGGAGGGTACGCGCACGCGTACTTGGACACGTCGTTGGCCGCCGCGTCCTCGCACTCCGCAGTGATCGGCGGAAGCTCCACCATCGTCAGGTCGTACTTCGCATGGACCCAGTGAGGCGTCCAGAAGTACATGAGGATGGGCTTCTGCTCGGAGTAGGCGGCATCGAGCGCCGTCAGTTCGGCGGCCTCCGAACCCGCGTAGATCACCTTGAAGTCCAGGCCCAGGTTGTCCGCGATCTGCTGGTCGTAGGAACCGAACGCAGGATCGGCGTCCACGAGCTGACCCGAGGTGCCGGTCTCCGATGTCGCGAACATAGCCTCGTTGCCCTTCAGGCCTTCCCACGACGCAAGTCCGGGGTCCGCATCTACCAGGTAGGTCGGCAGGAACCAGCCGATCTGACCCACGACGCCCAAAGGACCGGCGTCGATCACGCCGGCGCCCGACTCGATGTAGTTCTTGTAGTCCTTCGGGTGAACCGAGGGCCAAACCTCGAGCGTCGCGTCGAGATCTCCGGCGGCGAGCGCCGGGAACTGCTCGAACTCATCGATCTTCACCAGTTCAACCGTGTATCCGAGTTGGTCCCGCAACAGGTTCGCGGCCACGTTGGCGTTGGCCTCCGCGCCGACCCACGCGTTAACCGCCAGCTTGATCGTGATGCCGCTGTTGTCGGGCACCCCACCGCCTGTGTTTCCATCTCCGTCCGTGGTGCTGCTTACATCACTGCAGGCGGCGGCGAGCATGGCCAGGGCCAATGCGGCCGCAGCGATCTTCCACTTGCTTCGGATCGTCATCCTTCCCCCTCTCGAGTGTTCTCACCCTTCGTTACGTCATCCGAGACCTGGTCGGCTCGGACACCTTCCGCCGGTATCACCCGCACGCGCGACCACCAGCCGATACCGCCGGTGCCCACCGGACCTCGCAACGCGCGCCGCTCCATGCCCATGGCCTGCGTGATCCGGTCGAGAACTATCGCCAGCAGCGTGATCGACAGACCCGCTACCACGCCGCGGCCGATCTCGGAGTGCGTCAGGGCGAACACGACCTCGAATCCCAGCGCCCCGGCGCCGATGAGCCCCGCGATGATCACGACCGACAGAGCCATCATGATCGTCTGGTTGATGCCGAGCAGTATCGAGGGACGCGCGAGCGGCAGTTGAACCTTGAATAGGAGTTGCCGTGGGGTGGTTCCGTATGCCAGTGCGGCTTCCACTATCTCCTTCGGCACCTGCCTGATGCCCAGGTCCGTCAGGCGGATCGCGGGCGGAAGCGCATAGATTACGGAGGCGATCACTCCGGGGACCCGCCCCAGCTGGAACAGGAAGATGACCGGCACCAGGTAGACGAATGCCGGCATCGTCTGCATCGCGTCGAGGACAGGCTTAAAGATCTGCTGGAACCCGTCGCTGCGAGCAGAGGCCACGCCCAGCGGGATCGCTATCGCGATCGAGATGACGACCGCCACTAGAACCTGGCTGAGCGTGTCCATCGCCACACCCCAGGTACCCAGCATCCCGATGATCGCGATGCAAGCTGCGCAAGAGACGGCCAGCGTCACCCGGCGCGAGAGACGCCACGCGAGGATCCCCGTACCCGCAACGATCATCCACCAGGGCAACCCGAGCAGAAGATGCTTCAAAGGATCCAGCCCCGACTTGATCAGCCGGTGGCTGATCGCATTCGTGATCCCCGAGAAAGTGCTCTTGATCCAGTCCAGCGCGCTGTTGGCGGGGTCGGCCACCGAGACCGTCCAACTCTCGGGCCACACCTGCTGACGCAGTACCTCCCGGCAGATGACCACCGCAGCCACGGTGAGGATGAAAGCGAAGATCGCACCCTGCCGGCGTGTGAACGACCGCCCCAGAAGGTCGATCGTCGGCTTGAGACGCCGGTCGCGAAGGCTCCACGCGTAGCTGACGCGATCCAGGACTATCGCCATCGCCACGATCGCGATCCCACCGTTCAACGCCTCCCCGACATCCAGCAGTTTCAGACCGTCGAGGACATCTCTGCCGAGGCCCGGCGCCGCCACGATGGACGCGATCACGACCATGCCCATCGCCATCATGATGGTCTGGTTGACCCCGAGCATGATCGAGGGCATGGCCATCGGAAGCTGAACCTTCCTAAGGGTCTGACGACGAGTAGAGCCGAAGGAGCCGGAGACCTCCACCGCGGTGGGCGGTACGCCCCGGATACCTAGACTCGTGAGGCGCACCGCCGGGGGCAACGCGAAGATGAGAGTCGAGATGATCGCCGTCGCGGCGCCGATCCCGAACAGCAAGACCAGAGGCAACAGGTAGGCGAACGCCGGGATGGTCTGCATCGCATCCAGGATGGGACGAAGCGCCTTCTCCGCTCTATCGTTGCGCCCGGCCCAGATGCCGAGCGGGATGCCAATCGCCAGCGCGGCCCCAACCGACACGATGATCAACGCCAGCGTCTCCATGCTCGACTCCCACAGGCCGAGCGCGCCCATCACGGAGAACCCGACGGCGGCCAGGATGGCGAGCCTCCAGCCGGCGAGAACGCCGGAGAGCGCGGCGGCGCCGACGATCACTCCGAGGAACGTCATCCGATCCAGCAGGGTCGTCGTTGCATCCAACAGAGAGTTGGCGGAGTCCTTTATAGGATTCAACAGCCACAGGAAGAGCGGGCTCGTCTTCTGGTTCTCGATCACCCATCCTTGGAACCCGTCGAACACCCTGCCGACGTTGACTACCAACCCTTCGGGGAATCCCGGAGTTAGCTTCTGCCCGACGAGGATCGACACGACCACAGCGCCCGTCCAGACGGCCCGGTTCCGCCACGGCGATGAGGGTCGACGGGTCGCGAGCTCGACCCCGATGGCCATCAGCCGGCATCCTCCAGCATCGCCGTCAGCACTGCGGTCCGGTCGACGATGCCGATCATGATGTCGTGCTCCACCACCCGCAGCGGAAGGTCGGAGCCGACCACCAGAGGCAAGAGCTCCTGAACGACGGTGTCGGGCGAGATGTCGCTGCCGAAGTTCTGCCCGTTGCCGGCCGAGGCGGGCTCCATGATCGTGCGGGCAGTGAGCACATGCGCGCGCGGGACGTCTCGGATGAAATCGGCAACGTAGCTGTCGGCCGGATGCGCCACGACCTCCTCGGGCGTACCGACCTGGACGAACGCACCGTCCTTCATGATCGCGATCCGGTTCCCGAGCTTGAGCGCCTCCATCAGGTCGTGGGTGATGAAGATCATCGTCTTCTTGACCTCGCTTTGGAGCTTGAGCACTTCGTCCTGCATGTCGCGGCGGATCAGCGGGTCTAGGGCGCTGAACGGTTCGTCGAACAGCATGATCTGAGGCTCGGTCGCCAGCGCTCGCGCCAGACCGACGCGCTGCTGCATCCCTCCGGAGAGCTCGTCCGGATATGAGTTACCCCATCCCGCGAGGCCGACGATCTCCAGTATCTCGTTGGCCTTCGCGTTGCGTTCGTCCTTCTCGATGCCCTGCACCTCCAGGCCGAAGGCGACGTTCTCCACGATACGGCGGTGCGGGAAGAGGCCGAAGTGCTGGAAGACCATGCTGATCTTGCGGCGGCGGATCTCGCGCAGGTGTTCCTCATCGAGGCTGACGACGTCCTGCCCATCGACCAGAACCTGACCCGACGTGGGATCGTGCAGCCGGTTGATCATCCTCACCAGCGTCGACTTGCCCGAACCGGATAGACCCATCACGACGAAGACTTCGCCCTCGGCTACATCGAAGGAGACGTCGCGCACGGCGGCCACGCAGCCGGTCTTCTCCAGCAGCTCCTGCCGAGACAAGGATGCGTCCGGCGATCCGACTATCCGATCGGCCTTCGGTCCGTAGACCTTCCACACGTTGCGGCATGAGACGACCGCGTCGATCACCGGTGCCATGCTCCCCCCTCCGAAGCCTGGGGGCCATAGTGGGGTCAACCCGGAAGGTGCGCAACACGGGCGTTGCGGTCAGAGCAACGGCAGCGATGCGCGGGGCCGCGTGATGGTGGCAGACTCCGCAACATGAGCGCGGCCTACGACTTCGTCATCGTCGGGGGAGGGTCTGCCGGTAGCGCCCTCGCCAACCGCCTCAGCGCCGATCCCTCCACCAGGGTCCTGGTCCTTGAGGCCGGACGGTCCGACTACATCTGGGACGTCTTCATCCACATGCCTGCCGCGCTGACCTTTCCGATAGGAAGCCGCTTCTACGACTGGAAGTACGAGTCCGAACCCGAACCCTTCATGAACGGGCGCCGGGTCTATCACGCTCGAGGCAAGGTCCTCGGCGGATCGAGCAGCATCAACGGGATGATCTTCCAACGCGGCAATCCGCTCGACTACGAAAGATGGGCCGCCGATCCCGGGATGGAGAGCTGGGACTACGCGCACTGCCTCCCCTACTTCAAGCGCATGGAGAACTGCCTGGCGGCCGAACCATCCGATACGTACAGAGGGCATAGCGGACCGCTCGCGTTGGAGCGAGGCCCGGCGACGAACCCTCTCTTCGGCGCTTTCTTCCAGGCCGTTCAACAGGCGGGATACCCGCTGACCGAGGACGTCAACGGCTACCGGCAGGAGGGGTTCGCACCTTTCGACCGCAACATCCGCCGCGGCCGGCGACTCTCGGCCGCGCGCGCTTACCTTCACCCCGTGATGGGAAGGGAGAACCTGGACGTCCACACCCGCGCCTTCGTCACGAAGATCCTCTTCGAGGGAAAGCGCGCGATCGGCGTCGAGTACACGCGCGGCAAAGGCGCGCCGCAACGCGCGATGGCCGGCGAGGTGATCCTCTGCGGAGGGGCGATCAATTCGCCACAGCTCTTGCAGCTCTCGGGCGTCGGGAATGCGGGTGAGCTGGGTGAGCTGGGCATCGATGTCGTCGCAGATGTACCGGGGGTCGGCGAGCACCTGCAGGATCACCTGGAGGTGTACATCCAGTACGGATGCAAGCAGCCGGTCTCCATGGCCCCATACCTGAAGTGGCGCCACCGCCCTTGGATCGGATTCAAGTGGCTCTTCTTCCGCAAGGGCCCGGGGGCGACCAACCACTTCGAGGGCGGCGGCTTCGCCAGGAGCAACGAGGATGTCGCCTACCCCAACCTGATGTTCCATTTCCTCCCCATCGCGGTTCGCTACGACGGTTCCGCGCCCGCGGGAGGCCACGGATACCAGGTGCACATCGGGCCGATGTACTCGGACTCGCGCGGCTCGGTCAAGATCAAGAGCGCCGATCCTCGCGAGCACCCCGCGCTCCGGTTCAACTACCTGTCCACCGAGCAAGACCGCCGCGAGTGGGTCGAAGCTATCCACGTCGCCAGGGACATCCTCAACCAGCCGGCTTTCGAGCTGTTCAGTGCCGGAGAGCTCTCGCCGGGACCGAGCGTCGACACCGACGAACAGATCCTCGGATGGGTTGCGCGCGACGGAGAGACCGCGCTTCACCCGTCCTGTACATGCCGGATGGGCGTGGATGACATGTCGGTGGTCGATCCTTCGACGATGAGGGTCCACGGCCTGGAGGGCCTCAGGGTGGTAGACGCATCGGTCATGCCCTACGTCACGAACGGCAACATCTACGCCCCGGTCATGATGGTAGCCGAGAAGGCCGCGGACCTGATCCTCGGCGCGACACCGCTTCCGCCCGAATCGGTCGAGTTCTACCGACACTCGCGCTAGCCGCCGACCTTAACGCCTCCGACCGCACGTCTGCGAAGATGCAGCATGCATCCGAGCCAGCGAGGGTGGCGTTGGTGCCTGACGGCGCTCCTGGCGGTCTCGTGTACCGGCACCCCGGCTCCGGCCCCGACGCCCACCGCGTCATCCCTCACAGGTGAGTTGCTAACCGTCACATCGACGCAGGCTTCCGTCTCGCTGATCCGGTACGGACTCTCCGACGGATCCGCCTCGACCCAGCCCGCCCCGATCGACCCAGAGGCCGTGAACCGCTCAAGCGTTGTGGGAACGAGCATCCCTGACGCCGCGTTGTTCCTGACGGCGGCAGCCGGTACCGCGCAGGCCTACCGGCTGGATGCGGGCGCGTCGGAGGCCATCCCGCTCGGTCCGCCGCTTCCGGTAGCCGAGGGCAGTGAGCCGCTCCTGTCCATCGAGGATCGCGCAGCGATCGTCGCCGACCGAGGGGACGTATGGATCCTTCCTCTCCCCGGCGCCGAGGCATGGCTCCTCGCGGGCGAGGGGTCC
Source organism: Actinomycetes bacterium (assembly GCA_031423155.1). Taxonomy (GTDB): domain Bacteria; phylum Actinomycetota; class UBA4738; order UBA4738; family HRBIN12; genus JANPEZ01. The sequence goes on along the minus strand of JANPEZ010000161.1, from coordinate 129,582 downwards.
TGGGCCGCCGCCGACCCCGAGGGGCTGAGCGTCGTGTACTCGCCCGACGACCGTCACGTCTTCATGGCAACTGTCCGCGGCGGCGCAGCCCCCGAAGCTCTCTTCGATGTCGCGGGACTCCAACACTCGCTTGGCCCGGGGACATCTCCACTCGAGCTCGTCGGCGTACCCGCGTGGGGCCCCGCGGGCCTGGCGTTCCTCGTGCGCGCCGGTGACCAGTTCGCGGTCTTCGTTCGCTATCCCGATGGCCGAACGGTCGAGGTGCTTCAAGAGAACTACGCGAACGTCTTCCGCGTCCCTCGGATCTCCTGGCAGCCGGGCGGGAACCTGCTTGCGATCGCCGACGATGTCGGCCCGAGTGGAGCGGTACTGCGGGTATTCGATGCGACGACTTCGCAGCTGACCGCCCTGTCCCTGGCGCCCGTCGGCTTCGCCGGTACGGCTTGGGCCCCCGACGGCGGATCGATCGCGCTTCTCACCGGCTCGGGTGAGTTGGTGGTGGTCGATCTCGAGGGAGACTGGCTCGCACACCGGGAGACGAACTGGCGCGCACTTCTCGCATGGAGCGCCGATCGATGAAGTCGCGTCCCGCACTCGGAGCGTTTCGACCGTTCGTGCTCACTCGATTCCCACCGATCTTCGCGGCGGTGGCCGCGGCCGCGGCGATCCTTGCGTCGGCGGCCGCGGCTGCTCCGATGTTCCGATCCGCGACCGGAACCGCCAGCGTGCAGATCGGCATAGGAGACCGTGCGAACGAGGCGGTGACCCTGTCGCAGCTCGGCCCGCTCGCAGCCGACATCCTCGATCTGCGCAACGGGGTCGTGCGCGAACAGGGCGGTGCTATCCCCGGGCTCGCCGAGCCGTCCGAGACCATCTCCGGATCGGCCGTAACCCTGCGGGCGAGCGCCGAAGAAGCCGAGGTGCGGCTCGCCACCCGCAGCGGATCCGCAAGCCGTGTCGAGGTGTTGGCAGGTGATCCCACCGACCCCGGACTCTGGCTCGCATCCGACACCGCAACGACCCTCGGCGTGAGCGTCGGCGATGAGATCGATGTCCGGCTGGGGCGGCGCAGCACTACGGTTCCCGTCGCAGCGCTCTTCGCCGCATCGCGACAGGACATCTATTGGGCAGACCTGTTCGCGACCGTTGGAGGCGACCGTGAACCCGGCGATCTGGTGCTCATGGACAGGGCTTCCTTCCTGAGGGTCGAGACCGAGATCCAGGACACCGGCCAGCAGACCTGGAGGTTCGCACTCGCTCCGCAAGCCGGGCTCGGCCCGACCCTGGAGGAAGCGGTCGCTCTCGCGAACGCCATCGCGGCGTTCGACCGGCATTCCCACGATCCGACCACACCGTTCGGCAGCGTCCTGGCAGGTCCGAAGGTCTCGAGCCCGATAGTCGCGGTCGTGCGCGCGGCGCAGTCCGGTCAGCGAACCATCACCCCGCCCATCCAGACCCTGGCGCTCACGGGCCAGGTCGCCGCGATGTTCGGCATGATCGCGGCCGGCGTCTACGGCGTTCGCCGCAGGAGGATCGAGATGCGATCGCTGGATGCCAAGGGGATCACTTGGCTTGCCATGTGGATGCGAAGCGCGATCGAGACCTCCCTGCCCGTCCTCGTGGGCGGCACCGCCGGATGGCTTCTGACTTGGCTCGCGATCCGGAGATCCGGGCCATCGGACCGGCTCGATCCCGGGGCCATACGTGCATCGATAGTGGACGCGACCGTGCCATCAGCGATAGCGATCGTCGTCGTGGCGGTCGCCACCACCATATCTGCGCGCCGGCAGGCGCACGAGGGCGCTCGCGGGGTGGTCGCTTCGCGCTCCGGAGCCTCGATGGTCTGGGAGATCCCGGTGCTAGTGCTCGCTGGAGCCTCTCTCTACGAGATCTGGACGCGCGGGACCTCCGCGGTCTCGTTCGAGGGCGGACAGGTCCAGGTCGACCGGCTGCTGTTGTTGTTCCCTGTGCTCTTCATGGCCGGCTGCGCCGGGCTCGCGGTCCGAGGTCTCGCGCGGCTGCTACTGCGTTCGCGCGGCTCCGCCTCGCTGCCGATCCCGCTTTATCTCGCGTCGCGCAGAGTAACGACGGCTCCACGAGTGGCCTTGTTGCTCGTGACCGCCTCCACGTTGGCGATCGGCGTGCTCGCATACGCGGGCACCGCCGTAGCAACCATCCGAACGTCCACCGAGAACAAGGTCCTCGTGTCGACCGGTGCGAAGATCGCGGCACAGACACCGGGGCCGATCTTCCCACCGCCGCCTGGGTCGGGCTTATCCATCACGAACGTTATGACAGTGCCGTTCGTCGCGGCGGGGTCCTCCGGCAACAGAAGCGTGACGCTGATCGGAGTGGAACCGGCCACCTTCGCCCGGACCGCGTTCTGGGATCGGAGCTTCTCATCGAGTTCGCTAGAGGACCTCCTGCATGACCTGGGGTCCACGGCCACTGAGCCGATGCCGGCCATCGTCGTGGGTGGAGAACTCCCAGCCGGGGATCGGCGACTGAGCCTGGCCGGCTACGAACTTGCCCTCGATGTAGTCGGCACCGCCACCGCCTTCCCCGGACAGGGCGAGGGATTGGCCGTGGTGGTCTCGGCGCCGGCCCTGAGGGACGTTCTGGATCAACACGATGCCGGCATCGCCCTGAACGGCGCGCGGTACGCCGCCTGGGCCGAGGGCCCGACGGGCCCGGCCCGCGGTTTCCTGATCTCTTCGGGCGCGGATCCGGCCTCGATCGTGGTTGCGGCGGACCGGCTGCAGACGCCGGGGTTCCGCGCACTTGCTTGGTCGTTCGTGTTCATGGAGTTGATCGGAATCGTCACCGCAGCGCTGGCCTTGATAGGGCTGCTCCTCTACCTGCAGGCTCGGCAGCGATCTCGCGATCTCTCGTATGCCCTCGGGCGCCGCATGGGCTTGACCTCCAGAGCCCACCGAGCGGCCGTCGCCATCGAGATCGCCGCCTTGCTCTCCACGGCATACGTGTTGGGAAGTTCGCTGGCGATCGCCACCGCGAAACTGATCTACCAGCGACTGGATCCTCTGCCGATGCTGAGACCACCGCCGGTACTTCGCATCCCGTTCGGACTGCTCGGGTGGATCGCGTTGGCGATCGCCGCCTGCGCGGGTATCGGGGCATGGCTCGTGCAATGGCGCGCCGAGCGCGCCGACGTGGGGGCGGTGTTGCGCTTTGCCGAGTGAGCGCCTGACTACCTCGGACCTGGCGGCCTCGTGCAGCGGCGTCGTGAAGGTCTATCAGGGCTCGGCCGGCGAGGTATCAGCGCTCAAGGGCGTCGATGTCGAGATCGCCGGGGCTGCCGTAACCGCCCTAGTCGGACCTTCGGGCGCGGGGAAGTCGTCCCTGCTTCGGATCCTGGCCGGCTTCGATCGCCCAACCGCCGGGTCGGTGCGCATTGGACGGGCCGAGACGAATGGGATGCGCCCGTCCGCGCTTCGGGCGCTCCGACGCAGAACGATCGGCTACGTATTCCAGCGCCCGGCCGACAACCTCGTCTCCTACCTGACCGTTCAGCAGCACCTTCGCTTGTCGGCCCGGTTGGGCGGGGGAACCGCGGGGTGGCTCGAACGCGCCGATGTCCTGCTGGCACTCATGGGGCTCACCGACCGGGCGGACCACAGGCCGGCCGAGTTGTCGGGCGGGGAACAGCAGCGGGCCGCCTTCGCGGCGGTGCTCATGAACCGTCCCGACCTGGTCGTAGCCGACGAGCCGACCGGTGAGCTCGACAGCGCATCGGCGCGAGACCTGCTCGGGTGCGTCGCCCGCGCGGCGGCGGAGGGAACCGCGTTCGTCATAGCAACGCACGACCCCGTGGTCGTCGAAACGGCCAGCAGGACCTACCACCTGCGCCACGGCTCGATCGAGGCCGAGGCTCGCGACGACCGACGGCTGTCCGTCATCGACGACGCCGGGCGGATCCAGCTCCCCGCCGACTGGAGGGAGCGTTTCCCCGATGGTCGCGCCGTGATCGAGGAGACGAACGACCACCTGAGGATCTGGCCGCCATGAGCCGCCCGGCGTCGGCGACCGGCCCGGTCCTGGAAGCGACCGGTATCGACAAGACCTTCATCCGCGGCTCCGAGCGTGTGCGCGCACTGCGAGACGTGGGGTTCGCGCTACGCCCCGGCGAGGTCGTGGGACTTACCGGCCCATCTGGATCGGGCAAGACAACCCTTCTCAACGTCCTCTGCGGATGGGAGGAGCCAGACGCCGGCACGATCGCCTTCCGTGGGAACCCGGGAACCTCGCCGGCCGCGCTTCCCTGGCGCGAGGTCGCCATCGTTCCGCAGGACCTCGCGCTCTTCGAAGAGCTCTCGATCGGAGAGAACGTTCGACTGCCCGTCCGGCTCGGCGGACCCGCGACCACGGGGGGGCGAGACGTAGTCGCACTCCTGGAGGAACTCGGTCTCGCGTCGCTCGCCGACAGACTGCCGGAGGAGACTTCACTTGGCGAACAACAACGTGCAGCACTCGCGCGCGCCATAGTCCTTGGCCCCATACTGCTGCTCGCGGACGAGCCAACCGGACATCAGGACGAGGGGTGGACGAAGGCCGTCATGGAAGTGCTGCGGGCGCTGGCCTCCCGCGGGGCCGCGTGTCTCGTGACCACGCACGATCCCGACGCGATGGAATACCTCGATCGACAGCTCGTCATGCGAGACGGAGAACTGGGAACCGGTACCTAGGCGAGCCCCAGCAGCACCATCCCGACGGCAACCACCGCCACCCCCACGTATTGGTTCGCGACGGGGCGCTCGCGGATGAACGCCACCGAAAGAGCCACCGCGATCGCCGGGAAGACCGCGGAGGCGGCGAGCACTATCGATAGGAATCCGGCCTCCGAGCCGGCCGAGTACGCGACGACCCCGACCAGGTCGGCGGTGCCCACAAGCAGGGCTATCCACACCCCGGCAGCGGTAACTGCTTGAAGTCCGCCGCGACGCCGAACGATGAACGGGGCGATGAAGAGCATCTGGGAGACCCTCGAAGCGAACAGCCCTTGCTGCCAGCCGATCTTCTGGGCCGCCCAGCCGAGCGTGAACGCGCCCGCGCCGAAGCAGACCGCCGCGCCGATCGCCCACCACAGGCCCGGCGGCATCCCGTGGGTCCCCCTCCTGAGCTTGCCGAGGTCGGTCGAACAGAGCATCACCCCAGCGACCGTAACCAGAGCGCCGGCCAAGGCCGGCAAACCGGGACGCTCGCCCAAGATCGCTACCGCGAGCCCGACCCCGACCACCGCGTACGTCGCCCCGATCGGCGAGACCACCACGATCGGCCCGAGTTCCAGCGCCCGGTAGTGAAGCGCGTAGGCGGAGGCCGTCACGAACCCATTGACCGCTAGCAGGCCCAGAACCGACCCGACCCCTCCGAAGCCTTTGCCCGAAGCGATGAGGATCACTCCGCACATCGCGGCGCTGAATGTCTGAGCGATGACGAGCATCGCGAAGCTGCCGATCCGTCTACCCCCGACCGCCGCTCCGAAATCGGCTCCACCCCAGCCGAGTGCGGCGATCAGTCCGTAGATCACTCCGGCCTTGCTTCCGCTAGGGCATCGACGGCGACGGCCCCCTTGGACCCGACCAGCAGAGGGTTCGCCTCCAGCGAGGTCAGCCTCGAGCGAAGATCGTGAGCTGCCCGCGCGATCGCCTCGACGGCCTTGGCGACCGCCTTGAGATCGTGCGAGCCGGGGTCCAGCCCGCAGCTGGCCGCCTGGGAGTCGACGAATGCGAGCGCCTGCTTCCAGGTCAGTGGGCATGCGACGAAGACGGCCTCCCCCACCTCAGCCAGCGCACCTCCCGGTCGCATCGTTACGCACGCTCCGAACTGATCGTCTATGACCGCGCCGACCAGAACCTCGACGCCGGAGACCATCTCCTGTACGAGAACCTTCGGCTGCTTCGCGCCCGCACGTGAAGCCGCCTGAAGGACCTCGGCCGCGGCGATCTCGACGTCGGTGGCGTTGGCGAGACCCAGTCGGACACCCCCCAGCTTGGCCTTGTGCGGCAGTTCCGGAGCCAGCGCCTTGACGGCAACGGGCCGACCGATCTGGCGAGCCGCACGAGCCGCGTTCGCGGGGGTCTTCACGGTCGCCTCCTTGGGACGGCGAACGCCGTAGGCCTCCAGTATCTTCGCCCCCTGAGCCTCATCGAGAGGACCCGACAGCCCCTTGAGTCCTCGCAGGGCCTTGCCCCGGTTCGGATGTGCCGGCAAGGTCGGAAGCGCCCGCGCCGGCGCGCTCTGGAACTCGATCAACGCGCGGATGGCGCCGGTCGCCGCATGGTGGCCCTGTAGGAAGGCCAGCTTCTCCTTCGAGGTGAACCGCCTGGCCTCAGCGGTGTAGGAGAGCGGGCTCATCGCCACACTCACGAACACGACTCCCGTAGAGCGCTGTAGGTCGCGCGCCTTCTTAAGGACCGACCCTGCCCAAGGTTCCTCGTCCTGCAGCCGTGGCGGGAACGCATCGAAGGCGACCAGACCGACGGAGGGGTCGCCCGCGAGGGCCTCGAGTGCCCCCGAGAACATCTCGGTCTCGACCGCTGCCTGACCCGTCACATCCAAAGGGTTATTGGAAGAGGCGAAGTGAGGCAGGACCTTCTTCAGTTTGGCCTTCGTCTTCGTCGAGAACTCCGGAAGCGGCAGGCCTTGGGCACCGGCCGCTTCGGCGAACAGCGTGCAGGCGCCTCCCGACTGCAGGGCGGCGGCCACCCCGGTGGTCCTCAGCTTGCGATGGTGAGAGAAGAGCACGGCCGCCTCGAACATCGTGACCGGGTCCTCGACGAGCACCACCCCGTGCCCCCGCAACCAGGCATCTCGAAGGCCCGTGTTGCCGGCCAACGCCCCGGTGTGCGCGATGATCGAGCGCCTCGCCGCCTCGCTGCGACCCTCCGGCGCGCAGATGAGGATGGGCTTCCTGGCCGCTCGGAGCGCGTCCAGCCCGCGGCCGATACCCGCCACGTCGCGCATCGTCTCTATGTAGGAAGTGACGACCTTCGTATGAGGATCCGCGGCCGCCCACTCGTACATGTCGCCGAGTCCGACAACCGCTTCGTTGCCGACGCCGAGGATGATCCGAAGGCCCACGCCTCGATCGGAGGCGACCTGATTCATGGCCCAGGCCACCGTCCCGCTCTGAGAGATCACGCTGATCGACCCCGCGAGCGGCTCCGGCGGAGGAGTCGTCCCGTAGGGCGCAACATGGTCAACGTAATTGACGAACCCCTCCACGTTGGGGCCCAATACGGGTATGCCGGTTCTAAGGGCTGCCTCGCGCAGCTTGTCCTGAAGGGCCCAGCCCTCCTCACCTGCCTCGGCGAAGCCGGACGACACGACCATGATCCCGCGAACACCGGCACTGCCGCAGTCATCGATCATGCCAACGACGACCCGCGCCGGCACCACGAACACCACGAGATCGACTCCGCGTGGCAACTCGAGAACGCCGTTCAGACACGGGCGCCCCCACACCTGGTCGTACTTCGGGTTGATCGGATACAGCTCCCCGGTGTACCCAAGGTGCTGCAGAGAGCGGTAGATCTCGGGCGCCCAACTATCGGGCGACTCGGAGGCTCCCACGACCGCGATCGAGCGAGGCGCCAGGAGTGGCTGCAGCGCAGCGGGTTTCATGCGTTCTCACGGAACCGGGCGTCCCTCCATGCGATCGCGGCCTTCAATCCCTGCTCCATCGTGATCTTGCGGAACTCCGTGCGCTCGGGCAGGTCGGCCGCCTCGATGAGCGTGTCCATCTCGACGTTGGCGGCGATCGCCTCGCGGAACCCGGAGTTCTCCCACATGCGGTTGATGGCCTTCTTCTGCATGGCCACGGCGAAGGGATCGTTCTTCGCGATCTCCTCCGCCAGGGAAAGCGTCGCCGCGTCGAGCTCGCCTGCGGGGACGACTTTGTTGACGAGGCCGATCCGCAGCGCCTCGGCAGCATCGATGCGGTCCTCGCCGGTGAAGAGGAGCTCTTTGGCCTTGCGAGCGCCGATCACCCATGGCATCACCATCGTGACGACCCCTGATCCGAATCGGATCTCGGGTTCGCCGAAACGCGCGTCGTCCGAGCAGACGCAGATGTCGCAGATCATCATCAGATCGCAGCCACCGGCCAGGCAGTAGGAATGAACCTGGGCGATGATGGGCTTCGGGTTGTCGAATATCTCGAGCATCTTGTCGGCCGAGGCCTTCAGCTCTTCGTACCAGCCGACCGTGTCCTTGCCACCGGTATCGGCATCTTCGGTCAGGTCGTAGCCCGAGCAGAACGCCCGGCCTGCGCCCCGCAGGATCATCACCCGCACGGAGGGGTCCTGCGCTCCGGCTCGGAACGCCTCGGAGAGGGCCTCGATCAACTGCCCCGAAAGGGCGTTCAGAGCCTTCGGCCGGTTCATGGTGAACCTGCGGACCGGGCCAAGATCCTCGGCGAGCAGGACGGGTACGTTAGCCGTTGACTCTTCCACTGGGTATCCCTCTTTCTCAGGGGCTTCGGCAGGCGCGGCTGGGGCGGGCATGATACTCATCCGAGCCCCGCCCAGACACGGCCCTGACCATCCGCAGGAGGCCCTCGAGACGTATCACCGCGTGAAGGCTCGAGCCTTCGGGTCACGGCAGGGCTGGCTAAGTAGTTCGGGTATCCAAGGGGGACACTTGCAGACCATATAGCCCCTGTGTTACTCATCGCACTTCACCGCGCTGAACGGTCGGTCAGCGCGGACAATGGCGAGGGAGGGCAACCAGATGCGACGGCATCCACGAGAAGGCTGGAAAGACGCTCGGGAGTACATGGAGGCCAAGAAGGGCCGGTCGGTATCGCGCCGCGATTTCCTGCGCACCTCCGCCGGTGCGGCGATCACGCTTCCCAGCCTGGCGGCCATCATGGCGGCTTGTTCGAACCCCCGCACCGACGGCTCCACCGGAGGAACCGTCGACGTGGCGACACCCGACAACCCCGTGAGGCTGCCGCTCGTCGGCCAGCCGATCGCCGACGGCCTGCAGCCGGAGAAGGGCGCCACTCTTCAGATCTACAACTGGGACGCCTACATGTGGAAGAAGATCATCGACGAATTCTGTGCCGAGTACGACTGCAACTACGAATGGACGACCTTCAGCAACATGGAGGAGGCCGTCGCGAAGATCCAGACCGGGCAGTTCAACTTCGATATCTTCTTCCCCACCGTCGACCCACTCGGCAGACTCGTGAAGGCCGGCTACCTGCAGCCTCTCAACCACAGCTACATATCGAATCTCGCTGCCAATGTCTGGGACAACCTGCAAGATCCGTTCTACGACAAGGGTGCCCAGTACACCGTCCCTTACACCACCTACACCACCGGGATCGCCTACAGGCGCGACCAGATCACCGACGACGAGATCCGCGGCAACCCCAACCCAAGGGCGATGCTCTGGGACCCCAAGTACAAGGACAAGGTGGGCGTATACGACTCCACGCGCGACACCATCGCGTTCGCGCTGCAGAAGCTCGGGATCAACGACGTCAACACTGAGAACCCGGCAGATATCACCAAGGCGAAGGATGCGCTACTCGAGCTCGTGGAGCTCGTGAACGTGCGGACGTCCATCAACGGCGTTTATGCCCGCCTGCCCAAGGGCGACTACTGGATCCACAACGCCTGGTCGGGCGACATCGTGGCAGGCTGGGGCTACGTCCCGGACTACACCCAAGAGAACTATGAGACCCTCGGGTACTGGTTCCCGGCAGACCGGACCGGACCCACCGACAACGACATGATGGCTATCGGCGCCAACGCGCAGAACCCCGTACTCGCGCACCTGTTCATGAACTACTTCCTGGACTTCCAGCACGCGATGGACAACTTCAGCTGGAACGGATACCAGCCGCCGCAGAAGCAGGCGGACGTCGACGCGCTCACGAGCACGGAAGGACGCTACTCCGCTATCTCCAAGTGGGCACCGCCGATCCCCTACGTCCCCCCGTGGATGCCCGATGCCGTCGTGAGGGAGGACGACCTGAACAACGCTCTATTCCGCGGCCACGAGCTGTCGCCCGAAGGCGACGCTCTGTGGTCCGAAGCGTGGCAGGAGTTCAAGGCGGGTGCCTGAGACCACCCCGGAGGTAGCCGAACCTTCGCGTCGTCAGCTTCGGCGGGCCGAACAGGCCCGCCGAAGCGAGTACGGCGCGTGGTACCCCCGATGGTTCTGGCCCTCGTTCGCGATCCCCGGAGTGATGTGGCTGATCGTCTTCTTCGTCGTGCCGTTCTACGCCGTGATCTCGGTGGCCTTCGGCACGATCGACAGCTTTCGGAACCCTCTTCCCGTTTGGCAGCCTTGGTATTGGACGAACAAGTACATCTCCGGCGTACTCGGACATATCCTTGGAACCGATCCGTATCTGCGCCCCACCTATATCCGAACGTTCATGTACGTGGCCATCGCGAGCACCATCTGCCTCGTCGTTGGGTATGCCGTGGCCTACTACACCGCACGACATGGAGGGAAGTACCGAACCCTGATCCTGGTGGCGCTCATCTCGCCGTTCTGGATCAGCTATCTGATGCGGATGCTCGCGTGGGTAAACCTTCTGTCCGACGACGGGTACGTCAACGTGATCCTGGAGAAGCTCCATCTGATCTCCGAACCGATCAGCTGGCTCTCCGGCAAGGACATCACAGTGGTGCTCGGGCTCGTCTACGGCTACATCCCGTACATGATCCTGCCTCTGTTCGGGTATCTGGACCGGATCCAGCCGAGTCTTCTGGAGGCGGGGCGCGATCTGGGTGCCAGCCCCGCGCAGACCTTCTGGCGAGTCACGCTGCCTCTGTCCAAACCGGCGATCTACGCCGGGATGGTGATCGTGGCGCTGCCGATGTTCGGCGATTACTACACGAACAACCTGTTGTCCGGATCGCCGAACACCACGATGATCGGAAACCTGATCGACGGCTCCGTCATAACAGCCGGCCAAGGACCCAACGGAGCCGTCCTCGTGTTGATCCTGATGGTGATACTCCTGGTACCGATGGTCTATTACCTGCGCGGCACGCTGAAGGCCCAGGAGGCCAAATGAGCACCGTCTCGACGCCCGGGGGTACCCGCGGATTCGCGGGATGGTTGCACAACCCCTGGCGCAAGCCGCGTGTGCTGCAGTGGGTCACGATCGGCTACCTCTCATGGTCGATCCTGCCGGTGCTGATCGCGATCCTGATGTCATTCAACGCGGGGCGATCGAACACGGTCTTTCAGACCTTCGGTCTGAGGTGGTGGATCGACGATCCCGACCAACAGGCGTTGTTCCAGGATCCGGTTCTGCGCCGTGCGATCATGCAGACCTACATCCTGTCCTTCGTGACGATGATAGTGGCGGTGCCGCTCGGCGTGATGTTCGCGATCGGGATCGATCGTTGGAGAGGTCGGCCTGCCAACGTGGCGAACTTCGCGATGCTGGTGACGTTCGTGATACCAGAGATCATCATCGGTCTGGCGATGCTGCTTACGGTGCAGCATCTCTTCACCTTCGTGAAACTCGGAACATTCGCCCAGATCGCGGGGCTCGTGACTTATCAGATCTCCTATCCGGTCATCATCGTGCGCGCGCGATTGCTCTCGATCGGCAAGGAGTACGAGGAAGCGGGGATGGACCTTGGGGCCTCACCCCGGCAGTCCGTCCGTCGCGTCCTGTTGCCGCTGCTCTACCCGGCGATCCTTGCGAGCCTGGCGATCGTTTTCGCCGACACGGTCGACGACTTCGTAACGGTGCGATACCTGTCCGGTCCTGCGAGCAGCCAGCCCCTCTCGATATTCATCTACGTCACTGCGCGCGCCTCCGCGACGCCGGCAGTGAACGCCGCCGCCACCCTCATGCTGGTCACCACGACGGTCGTGATCGTGTTGGGGTACCTGGGCTACCGCCGGGTCTCGCGGGGCCAAGGTGGAGGCGACGTCTCGACCTTCACGCAGCTGTAGCCAGAAGAAGAAGGGAACCAGGTCGGGCCGTGCTACTGCTCGTCGAGCTCGGCGTTCACCAGGACGTCTGCGCCTGAATCCGGCAGCACCCGCAGCGCATCGCGCGGCATGCACACCGTGATCGGCGTTCCGGAGGGGTAAGGCTCGACGACCCCGTCGTTGGGAACCCACGCCTGGATGCGCGAGCCCGAGGGCAGGTTCACGAGTATCTGCATGATCGAGCCGACGTACACCGTGCGCTCCACCATGGCGGGCATGCGGTTCTCGCCCGTCACTCCGGAGGACTCCAACTGGATCCGTTCCGGGCGGATCGTGAGCTTGACGTCACCGGCGACGTCGGCGTCACCTCTTCCGGCGATGAAGTCGAACTCGCCAAGCTTGACGGCGCACCCACCCGAGGTCGCCCCGGATGCCTTGGCCTCCAATAGATTCGAGACACCAAGGAAGTCCGCGACGTAGGCGGTGGCGGGTTCCTCGTAGATCTCTTTCGGAGGTCCGACCTGTTCGACGCGGCCCTGTGACATGACCGCGATCCGATCGGACATCGTCAGGGCCTCCTCCTGATCGTGCGTCACGTAGATGAACGTGATGCCGACCTCTTCCTGGAGGGCTTTCAGTTCGATCTGCAGCCGCTTGCGCAGCTTCGCATCCAGCGCTCCGAGGGGCTCGTCCAGGAGCAGGACGGCCGGGTTGAGGATCAGCGCCCGCGCCAGCGCCACGCGCTGCTGCTGGCCTCCTGAGAGCTGCGTCGGGCGGCGTTTGTCGTACCCGGAGAGCTGCACCAGCTCGAGTGCATCCCCCACTCGCTGCTTCATCTCCTGCTTGCTCGCCTTCTTGTACCGAAGGCCGAACGCGACGTTCTCGGCGACCGTGAGGTGCGGGAACAGTGCGTAGGACTGGAAGACCGTGTTCACGTTCCGCTTGTGGGGCGGGACCTGCGCCATGTCGACGCCGTCCAAGAGGATCTGGCCCTCGCTCGGCCGCTCGAAACCGGCGATCATGCGAAGCGACGTCGTCTTCCCGCATCCGGAGGGACCAAGTAGCGAGAAGAACTCACCCGCGGGCATGTGCAGGTTGATCCCCGCGACCGCCTCGAAGTCGGCGAAGCGCTTCACCAGATCTACGAGCTGGACCTCTCCGCCTGCCATGACCGCCGGAGTTTACATCACCTGTCCAGCGGATCGCATCACCGCTCGATCCATGTGGAATCATGTGCGACGTGACCCAGGACAAGATGCCGTTCCGACCCTATCTAGCGGGTGAGGGAGTCTCCAGGCAAGACGCCAGACGCGAGATAGCGCCGCTCCTGGCCGGCTACTGGAGCTTCGGCCAATACTGGGGGGTCTGGGTCATCCTCGTGTTGGACTTCCTCCGACACCATGCGCTCACGCAGAGCGGCATCGGGATCCAGTACACGTTCCTGTCGAGCTTCTCGATCCTTGCGATGGTGTTGCTGGCTCCGAGGCTCCAACCGTTCGCTCTCGCTTCGACCGTTCCGCTCGCCCTGGGTCTGTTGGGAGTAGGCGCCTTCGCTACCGCTTTCGCCCCGACGACCTTCCTGATCATCGGCTTCATCGTCGTTGGCGCGGGTAATGGGCTCGTGGACGTCTTCTTGAACGTGGCCGCGCAGCGGGCCGAGGCGCGCACGAACCGGCCCGTCCTGCAGTGGCTGCACGCTTCCTACGCCGCCGGAGGGATCACGGGAGCGCTCGGCGCCGGCGCTCTTCGCACGGCCCACATCGACTACCGCATCGCGATCATGCTCACGGGAGTCGCTCTATTCGCCACCGCCGTCTGGAACGCGAGAACCGCTTCGGCCGAACGCACCCCGATAGCTGTCGCTACGAAGCTGTCCATTTCAGCGCTCAAGCGGTCACCCGTCCTGATCGTTCCCGCTTTCGTCGTGCTCTCGGCCTTCCTCGTCGAAGGCTCGATGGACACGTGGTCGGGTCTGTACGTTCGCAGCGAGCTCGGCGCGTCGGTGCTCGCGACGGCCGTGGCGTTCTCGGCGTTCTCAGCCGCCCTGATGCTGGGCAGGCTCTTCGCCGGCCGCGTGCTCTTCGGACTGGGTTACCGCAAGACGATCCTCGTGGCGGGGTTCGGCTCTGCCGCCGGAGCTCTGGTCGCGACCATCACGAGCAGCACGGTCGTCGCGGGGGGCGCCTTCCTGGCCCTCGGCTTCACGATCGCCGCCGCGGCGCCGGCCGCGTTCGGCCTCGTGAATCGCTCGGAGGAGGATCCGACGACGGCGATCGCGGCCGTAACCACGGTCGGCTACACCGGGTTCGTCTTCAGCCCCCCGCTGCTCGGCTGGGTAGCCGACACGATCAACCTTCGTGCGACGATGGCGGTAATCTCGGTTGCGACCCTCGGGATCGTCCTGGGAGGTTTCCTCAGCAAGGATGAGAAGCCCGCTAGTTAGGCGCTACATCGCCTCGATCTCACCATCGTGCCACTCGGGCTCGTCCTCCATGAGGGCTCGGTACGCCAGGTACTGCTCGTGCTGAGCCGGCGAGTCGGCGTTCGCCTCGTAGGAGGCCTTGTCCGAGAAGACCGCGAAGAGCCAGACCACGTCGCTGTCGTTCTCGAAGAGCGTGTGGCCGGAGACGAACCCGGCCGGCGCGCCCCCGGCGGTCTGCTGCTCGAAGATCTTGCGGAGAGCGTCGTGGTTCTCGGCCTTGACGCGAGTGCGAGCCACGGTTCCGTACATGTACTTCCCCTTCCTGTCGGGTCGCACAAGACTACCCCGGGGCGCGAGAACGCGCGAAGGGCCGCTAGCATGGCTCGGTGGAACCAGGGCGCGCGTTCGAGGCGAGAGGTGCCGGCGACATCCGACTATCCGGCAGGACGTGGGACGGACCGACCGCGGATGCTCCGGCTCTGCTCCTGCACCACGGACTCGCTTCCTCGCAGCACATCTGGGACCTGATGCTGCCGCAGCTCGTGAAGCGCTACCGGGTCGTGACCTTCGACGCGCGAGGGCACGGCCTCAGCGGCAAGCCCTCGGGCGGGTATGGGTTCGACATGGTTGCAACCGATGCACTCGCCGTGGCTCGCACCGCGCGGATGCGGCGGCCGATCCTCGTCGGACATTCTTGGGGGGCGATGGTCGCTCTGGAGCTGGCGGCCAAGAGACCGAAGGCGATCGCGGGAGCGGTACTGGTGGATGGCGGATTGGCCGGACCGCGACGGTTTTTCCCGGATTGGGCGAGCGCGCGGCGGGCACTTGCGCCTCCCAAGCTCGCGGGGATGCACGTGGACGAGTTCCGCAAGATGATCCGGATGTTCATGGACGAGATCGTGGAAGTAACCCCCGAGATCGAGGACATCGTCCTCGCGGTCATGCAAGTCGGTCGCGACGGCCGCATCCGGCCGAACCTTTCTCACGCCAGACACTTCAAGATCCTGCGGGCGATCTGGGAGCAGGACACCCTGCCTCTGTACGCGCGACTCGGCGTGCCGACACTCGCGATCGCGGTTCGGAGCAGCGAGGGCGACGACTGGTCCTCGGCGAAAGCCGGCGCGATGGCCGAGGCAAGGACGGCATCGAAGGGAAGGCCCGTCAGGTTCGCCTGGATGGAGGGGATCCACGACTTACCGTTGCAGCAGCCGGCGGCCCTTGCTCGGCGGATAGATCGTTTCGCGCGGGAGGCCTTAGGCTAGTTCCATGGGTTGGTTCATCCTCTTCCTGGTTCTGATCGCTCTGGCGTTCGGCGTACTGGGTGCCGTGATCAAGGCCACGGTCTTCATCGTGCTCACGATCATCTGCGTGGTCTTCGTGTTGTCGGTGATCGCCTGGTTGGCGCTCCGGCACCAGATCAACAAGATCAGCGATAGCTTCCAGCGGCGCGGCTAGGCCTTCGGGCCGCGGCGGGCGAGCCGGTCCCGGTAAGCGATCGGAGCGGACCCGATAGCCCTTCTGATCCAGCCTCGTCGGCGGCCGTTCTCCTCGCGGAGATCGCCGGTCCTCAGTGCCCAGATCGCCGTCTTGACCAGCGGCCAACGCAGCGGCTCTCCCGGAGCCTTTGCGACCTCCGGAGCATTGACCGGCATATCGATCCACTCGTCCCTAACCCCGAGCACCTTCGAGGCCAGGATCTTGCCGCCGATCTTCGTCTGAGCAAGGCCGTGACCCGAGAAGCCAAGACCCGCATGGATGTTGCCGGGCTCAAGGGTTCGGAAGAACGGCGTGAACGAGGCGGTCTGGTCGATCGGCCCTCCCCAAGCATGGGTGAAGCGAACCCCTTCGAGTTGGGGGAACATCCAACCGAGCCCACGAGCGGGGGCCTCGGCGATGCTCCGGTCGTGGGTTACGGCCCGCGCCGACGCCCTGCCGCCGTAGACCACGCCGCAGTTGCCTCCCCCGATCACGATCCTGTCGTCGTCGGTCTTGCGCAGGTAATAGAGGAGGTCGCGGCCATCGCCGATACCAACGTGGGTGTTCCAACCGATCTCCTTCAGCAGGTCCGGGATCGGCTCGGTCGCAACGACGTAATCCACGATCCCGCCGAAGCTGCGGCTGAACTCGCGCCACTCGGCGGCCCAGGACCCGGTCGTGATGACGACCTGCTCGGCGCGAACCGCCCCGTGCTCGGTGCTGACCCGGCATGGCCGGCCCCGGTCGAAGCCGATCGCGCGCGTCCTTTCGAAGATGTTCACGCCGCGCTCGAGCGCGACACGCCTGAGCCCGCGCGCCAGCCGAGCGGGCTGAACGGTCGCGCTGTCGGGGATGAACGAACCACCGGTGAAACGTGGCGAGTCGGCGTATGCGCGCGCCTCGGAGGCGCTCAACGCGCGCATACGATCCGCCAGGCCTCGGCCGGCGCAGAACTCCCGAGGACCCTCACGCCCGATCCCGTCTTGCCATCCCTCCGCTCTCACGCCGATGACTCCGTCGATGTGGAACCAGGCATCTACATCATTGGCTTCGCACCAGTCCCTGGCCTCGTAGATCTCATCGGCAAGTGCAGTGGCATAACGGATCCCGGGCTCCTCACCGAACAGACCGCACAGACCGGGCAGATCCCACCAAGATGAGGCGAAGAACCCGCCGTTGCGGCCGCTCGCTCCTCCTCCGCAGATGTCGGATTCGATGAGCGCGATACGCAAGGCGGGTTCGCGCGCCGAAAGCTCGATGGCGGTCCACAGTCCGGCGAAGCCGCCGCCGAGGATCGCGACATCGACACCGATGTTCGAGGCGAGCGGAGGGCACGGCTCGCCGGGGTCGGCGGCGAGCGCCTCCTGCAACCAGAAGCTGCGCGCCGCACCCGGGTCCGGCATGTCGAGCCGAGCCTTCAGGAAGACTCCTGC
Source organism: Actinomycetes bacterium (assembly GCA_031423155.1). Lineage (GTDB taxonomy): Bacteria > Actinomycetota > UBA4738 > UBA4738 > HRBIN12 > JANPEZ01. The sequence goes on along the minus strand of JANPEZ010000161.1, from coordinate 112,320 downwards.
CCGTGGGGCTCGCGGCTCAGCTCCCGGGCCAGGTCCAGGACCCTCGTGCGCTGCTCTTCGGACAAGGGAGCGAGCAGAGCCCTGAGTTCCTCGACCGAGGCGATCAGCTCCCGGCGCTCCTCGAAGTCTTCGTCGCCCTCACCCATGGCGCTATCGAACCACGTCCGGGGCCCTGCGCGAAACCCTGGCGGGGACCCACGCCAGGAATCTGCCCACGGATAGGAAGAGCGCGGTGAAGGCCAGCCCCACGCCGAGGAACACGAAGACCCTCGAGCCGACCGGCGACCCCACCAGCCAGGTCCTGGCGAGCAGACCGATAGGCACGGCAACGGCCCAGGTAAGGGCGAGGGACTTCCAGCCCGGTCGCCGGTAGTTGCCGAAGATCGCCGAAGCGCCGGCCCAAGCGAGCCCCACCGGGATCGCGCTCTCGAGGAAGACGACGACCTGCACGCTACCCCGATGCGACCGGATCCCCGCGATGAGGAAGACGAGAAGAGCCAGGGCGTCCGCGATGACGATCGCGGTTCGGTTGGACCGTTCCACGCCCGTCATCTTCCCAGCCTAAGGAACGCATGACGCTTCAACGGAGTCGGTTGCGACATAGGATGACCTCTCCCATGGCCGGGACCTGCTTTCGCGCGAGCTTCGCCACTTTCGTTGCTCTGATCCTGGCCGCCTGCTCGGGAGCGGTAACCGCCATCCCCAGCCCCGCCCCTGATCTGACGATCATCGTGAACGGCCAAGCTCATCCGGTCTTCCCCGGGACGACGTTCGCGCTGCTCCAGAGCGATCTGGGGCTGCACGCTTCCGACGGGCGACTGCTGTCGGTGAGCGGCGAGACCCTGGATCGTCACGATTCGCCCGGACAGATCACGCTGAACGGTGGCCCCGCCAAGAAAGGTCAGATGCTTGAGGCCGGGGACTCGATCGTCGTAACGCCCGGCCTCGACCGGACCGAGGGGACGAAGCGGGTGGTCGTGAAGCTCGCCGGGCAGCATCCGGCCGTTCCGCAGAGAACCCTGGCCACCTACCCGATGAACGAGATCTCGACCGTCGGGCGCGTATCCGGCGAGGTGGCGAGGATCGAGTATCGCCCCATCGGCAAGGCGAAGATCCCGGGCGAGGTCGCGCTCTCATTCGACGACGGCCCTTGGCCCGGCCAGACCGAGAAGGTCCTGAAGATCTTGAAGCGTTTCCACGTCAAGGCGACCTTCTTCATGGTCGGGTCCCTGGTCGAGGACTACCCGGGCATCGCTCGCCGCGTCGTCGACGCAGGCATGACGGTCGGGAACCACACCTGGTCGCACCCCGAGTACCCGGGTCTGGACGAACTCAAACCGCATCGGCTGGAGTCGGAACTGACGAAGACGAGTGCAGTCCTTCGCCGCGTCGGCGTCCGTCCGTTCCTTATGCGTCCGCCCGGAGGTCTATACGACAAGGGCGCCGTCCAGGAAGCTCGCCGGTTGGGCCTTCGCACGGTGACATGGAGCGTGGACCCCTCGGACTGGATGGCGAGCCGCACGAAGAAGCAACTCGTGAAACTCGTGCTATCCCGCGTCCGACCCGGCTCGATCGTCCTGATGCACGACGGAGGAGGAGACCAGAGCGCGACCATCGCGGCGCTGCCGCAGATCATCAGAGGCATCCGCAAGATGGGTCTGAAGCTGGTCGCCATCCATCGGTGAGGGGCGGCTCGAAGTAGCATCCGGGCTGATGGACCGAACCTCGGCGACCTCGTGAACACCGGTTCGGCCGTTCGGGCCGTCCTGAGAGAGCTGAACGCGCGCTCGGACCGCACTCGGCTGGCCGGCATGGCGCGCTACGGCATCAACACGTCGAAGGCGCTCGGTGCCACGATCCCGGACCTCAGGGCGATCGCGAAGGCGATCGGGCGCGACCACGAGTTGGCCATCGGTCTTTGGGACACCGAGGTGCACGAGGCTCGGATCCTCGCCGGGATGATCGATGACCCGGCAGCGGTCACCGAGGAGCAGATGGATGCGTGGGCTCAGGATTTCGACTCCTGGGACGTCTGCGACCAGGTCTGCGCGAACCTGTTCGAAAGGACCAGATTCGCGTTCAGGAAGGCCCTCGAATGGAGCTCCGCCGATGAGGAGTTCGTCAAGCGCGCAGGATTCGTCCTGATGGCCCGATCGGCGGTCCGCAACAAAGACGCCGCCGACCGAGAGTTCGAAGTATTCCTGCCGATCATCCGAGCCGAGTCGGGCGACGATCGTAACCAGGTCAAGAAGTCGGTCAGCTGGGCGCTGCGACAGATCGGTAAACGAAGCCCGGAGCTGAACGCGAAGGCCATCGCCACGGCGAAGAAACTGCGAGCGAGCGACTCGCGCGCGTCCAGATGGGTGGCCTCGGACGCCCTGCGCGAACTGACGAGCGAGGCCGTTCAGAAGCGGCTGGCGAACCTCTAGAGCAGCAGGCCGGCTAACTCACGTAGCTGTGCCAAGCATGGGTCGGCGTCATCCGCCGAGATCACCTGGATGCAGACGTGGTCGGCTCCAGCGGCCAGGTGTTCACGAACACGCGCGGCCACCGACGCCGCATCGCCCCACGCGATGGTTGCGTCGATCAGCGCATCGCTGCCCTCGCCTGCGACGTCCGGGTCGCCGAAACCCATGCGGCGCAGATTGTTCGCGTAGTTGGGCAGTTCGAGGTAGTGCCTAGCCCAGCCGCGCGCGACCGCTCGGGCCTTCGCCGGATCGCTGTGCACCACCGCGGTTAGCTCGACCGCCAGAACCGGCTCGTTACCCAGGATCTTCCGCGCGTGGGCGGTGTGTGAGACCGGAACGAAGTAGGTGTGAGCCCCGAGAGCGCGCTCAGCAGACAGGGCCAGCATGCCGTCCCCCAGAGCTGCGAGCAACCTGCGGGGCGGCACCGCGGGTTCGGGAAGCGAAGTCGGCGCGGCATCGATGGCGTCCAGATACGCGCGCATCCTGTCCAGCGGACGCGACCAGTCGACGCCGCGCGCCGCGCTGGAGTACTGGTGCCCGATCCCAACGCCGAAGACGGCACGCTCCCCGTATGCATCCGCAAGTGTGCGAGCACCGTTGGCGAAAGCGACGGGATGCCGTGCGGTGACGTTCGCGATGCCGCTACAAACCGTCAGCTCAGACGTAGCCGAAAGCAGCAGAGAAAGATGCGAGAAGATCTCGCGGCTCGCGGACCCCTCCGGGATCCAGAGCGCCAGATAGCCCAGACGCTCGATCTCGGTTGCCGCGGCCCGCACCTCGTCCACCGGAAGAGAGTCGAACGCGAACGTCCAGGCTCCGACCGATCCGAGCCTTGCCCGCAGATCGTCGTGTTCGGCCCCCATGAGGGGACACCATATAAAGAAGGAGGGGGCACGAGGCCCCTCCTTCGAGTGACGGGAAGGACGGGCTAGTTTTCGACCAGCTCCGCGGGCATACCCTCCACCGTCACTACATCCTTGTCGTGACCCTCGACATCGATCTTCGGCAGCCACTCCAGCCACTTCGGCAGATACCAGTTCTTGTCACCCAGGAGGCGCATCGTCGAGGGCACCAGTATGGATCGCACGATCGTCGCGTCGAGGAAGACGGCCACGGCCAGGCCGAAGCCCATCTGCTCCAGCGAAGTCAGGCGTCCGGCCGCGAACCCGCCGAAGACCGCGACCATGATCACCGCGGCCCCGGTGATGATGCCACCGGTCGTGCGGAGTCCGAATGCGACGGCCTCGGCGTTATCGCCCGTCTTGTCGTACTCCTCCCGGATGCGTGTCAGAAGGAAGACGTGGTAGTCCATCGACAACCCGAACAAGATCGAGAACAGGAACAGCGGAAGCCACGCCTCGATGGAGTCCACCTGTTCGAACCCGAACCAGCCCGCGAAAGTCGCTCCGAACGAGGGACCGCCCTTCTGGAAGGTCAACACGATCAGACCGTAGGCGGCGCCGACGGACAGAAGGTTCATGACGATCGCCTTGGCCGGAACGACGAGAGAACGGAACACGATCGTAAGCAGGAGGAAGGACAATCCGAGCACCACCAGGATGATGATCGGCGTGTACTGCTGTGAGATATCGAAGAAGTCTTTGATGAACGCGGTATCGCCTCCCACCAGGACCTCTGCGCCCGTCCCGTCGAATGCGTCGGGGATGTAGGTGTCCCGAAGGTCCGTGATCACGTTCACCGCGGCTTCGCTCTGGGCGTCCGTGGCTTCCCCCGCCAGCGGGATCTCTACCAGGGCCGCCCCTTCGTCCGCGCTGACCACGGCCGGAAGCGGCGTCCCCAACCTGGGGTCGGTGGAAACGGCCGACTCGAGTGTCTCAACAGCAGATCCGAACTCGGGCGCTAACACGGAGGGTGCCCCCGGCGTCGAACCGGGAGTACCGACTCCATCGGCGACGATGACGATCCGCGCCGTCGCACGCGTCCCCGTCTGGGGGAACTTCTCCAAGATAAGGTCGAAGGCCTTCCTCGACTGTTGGTCGGCCGGCAACGTCGAGATGCCCGCCAGTCCGGTCTTGATCCCGCGCCCGTCGTCCTCGGGATGCGCCTGGATCCAGTAAGGCAACGAGAGAGCGACCATGAACGCACCGGCCGCGAGCAGCCAGATGACGGGGCGCGCCATCACGCTGCGGGAAGCTCGATCCCAGAATCCTCCGGGTCGTCCGTGTTCGGTCGAGCGGTTCTTGCCGAAGATGCGCCCGGAGTTGATCTTGTCCCCGAGCAGCGCAAGGATCGCTGGTAGGAGAGTCATCGCGGCAGCGACAGATATGAGAACGACGACGATCGCGCCTCCCGCCAGACTTCGGAAGATGGTCGTCGGGATGAGCAGCATCCCGGCAAGGGCCAATACGACGGTCAGTCCGCTGAAGAAAACCGCACGGCTTGCCGTAGCGCCGGATGCCGCGATGGCCTCCAGCTTGTCTCGCCCTCGAGATCGCTCCTCTCGGTATCTGGACACGATGAACAGCGAGTAATCGATGCCAACGGCCAGGCCCATCATCGAGATGAGGTTGGGGGTGAAGAAGCTGAAATCCCACAGGATGCCGAGCACCCCGACGATGCCGAGCGTCACCAGGATGGAGAAGATCCCCATAACTATCGGCGTGACCCCAGCGACCAACGCTCCGAAGACGATGATCAGCACGACGATCGCAGCCAGCACTCCTATGCTCTCCCCGAAGCGGATGTCTTCCTCCGAGATCTTCTTGAAGTCCTCCGAGGAACTCACCTGACCGAGCATGAAGGCCTCGATGCCATCGGCTGAGACACCCTCACGTATGGAGTTCACCTCCTCGAAGGCCTTGGTGGCAGTGTCCAGGTCACCGTGATAGATGATCGTGAAGAGCACCGCCGTGCCGTCTTCGGCCGCGATAGGCCCCAATCCGGCGAGCTGCGGGTTGGCCGCATCGGCTTCCGGGAGCGGATATGCGGTGGGAACCGCGTCCACGACATCGGGGCCGAGATCCTTCAACGCCGACAGGAGTTCGTTGACCGTGCCGGCGAAGGCCGCGTCGCTGGTCGCGCCGGGGGCGCTGCTCGCGACCACGAAGGTTTCGGTGATGATGTCCTGGGCAAGCTCGCGGTCATCGAGTATCTGCTTCGCGCGCTTGGCCTCGGGCGAGTTCGTGAAGTCGAAGCTCACGCTCAGGGCCGGAGCTAGGAGGGTCGAAAGGCTCGCCAGCCCGGCGAAGAGCACGAGACCCCATATGGCCAGGGTCCGCTTCGGGTGGCGAGAGCTGGCCCTGGCGATCGATTCCGGATTGAGTTTCATGCCCCTTCTCCCTCTCTCATCGCTATCCCTGCTGGAGCTCTGCGAACATACGGTGTATGCTTACAGCGTACGTGATTATAGGCATACGCCGTAAGGTGTCAACCCGCGACATGGGAAAGATATGCCAACTCCGACGAAAGAGCGCTTGACCAGGGAGAGAGTGGTCGAGGCGGCCCTCAAAGTGATGGACGCCGAGGGCCTCGACGCTGTCTCGATGCGCCGCGTTGGGCGGGAACTGGGCGTCGAGGCGATGTCCCTCTACAACCACGTCGCCGACAAGGACGCGTTGCTGGACGGGATCGTCGAGGCGGTGATGGCCCAGTTCGAGTTCCCCGAGGCAACATCCGATCGCATGGAGGACGCCCGGAACGCCGCACGCGCCTGGCGCGATCTGCTGCGCGAGCATCCCCACGTGATGGTCCTGCTGTCCCACCAGCGCAAGCCCATGACCTCGCTGAACGCCCTGAGACCGATGGAGTACGCGCTCGGGATCATCCGCGGATTCGGACTCTCCGATGAGGAGTCTGTTCGCGCCTTCCGCGCATTCGGCGGTTACATCCAGGGGTTCGTGATGGCCGAGATCGCCGGCATGTTCGGTGGCGAGAAGCCGAAGTTCCCGGTCGAAGATCTGGCCGGCCAACTTCCGGTCGAACAGTTCCCGAACTTCATCACCTTGATGCCGTATCTGGTCGAGTGCGACTTCGACGCTGAGTTCGAGTACGGCCTCGACCTGATGCTTAGAGGTCTCGTGGCGAAGATCTCAGACTAGGTTCAGTTCCCGGCCGACTCGCTGGAAGATGTCGAGGGCTTCGGTCAGGTCGGCCTCGGTGTGGTCTGCCGTCACGATCGTTCTAACGCGTGCCAGGCCCTTTCCCACGGTCGGGAAGACGATGGCCGGGCAGAACACACCCTCTTCGAATAGCCGCTGGGCGAACAGCTGTGTCTTCTCCTCGTTTCCGGTGATCACCGGGGTGATGGGAGTCTCGGAGGCTCCGGTGTCGAACCCGAACGCCTGAAGGCCCTCCTTGAACATCGCGGTGTTGGACCAGAGGCGTTCCAGGCGTTCGGGTTCGTCGCGGATGACGTCCAGGGCAGCCATGCAGGCCGCGACCACGGCCGGAGGCGCACTGGTCGAGAACAGGAACGGGCGTCCGCGGTTCTGCAGCCACTCGATCAGATGCGATGGCCCCGCGATGAAGCCGCCGAGGACTCCTATGGCCTTCGAAAGGGTTCCGACCTGGATGTCGACGCGGCCGTGCAGGCCGAAGTGATCGACGGTTCCCGCGCCCCCTTTGCCGAGCACCCCGGAGGCGTGCGCGTCGTCGATCATCATGATCGCGCCGCGGCTCTCGGCCACCTCGACCAGCGCCGGCAGGGGCGCGATGTCTCCGTCCATCGAGAAGACCCCGTCGGTGATGAGCAACTGGCGTCTGCCGGGGCGGGCGGTCTCGGCGAGCAGCGAATCGGCGTGCGTAGCATCCTTGTGTTCGAAGACCCTGATCTCGGCGCGCGACAGACGCGCCCCGTCGATGATCGAGGCGTGATTGAGCCTGTCGCTGACGATCACATCGTCCTTGTCCAAGATCGCGGCGACGGTCCCTGCGTTGGAGTTGAACCCGCTCAGGAACATGAGCGCGTCCTCGGCGTGCTTGAAGTCGGCGAAGCGGCGCTCGAGTTCCCGGTGCATGGTCATCGTCCCGGCGATCGTTCGGACGGCGCCGGTCCCGGCTCCGAACTCGAGCGCAGCCCTGGATGCGGCTTCGTTCAAGTGAGGATGCGACGCCAGGCCCAGGTAGTTGTTCGAGGCCAGGTTGATCACGTCGCGCCCGTCGTAGCGCGCGCGAGCGCGCTGCATGCCCTCCAGCGTGCGCGGGTGAAGGAGCAACCCGTCGCGCTCCAGAGCGTTAAGTTCATCGCGCAGGTAGTCGAGCGAACCCATGTCAGTCTCCCGGTAGAAGGATGACCTTGCCGGAGCGCCCGGAGGCGGTCGTGGCGAACGCCTCCTCGAAGCTCTCCAGAGGGAAGCGGTGGGTGATGACCGGAGAGATATCGACCCGGCCGGTGGATAACAACGTGGTGGTCTGCTGCCAGGTCCGGAACATCTCCCTACCCGTGATGCCCTGCAGCCGAGCCTCTTTGAAGATGACTTGATCGTTCAGATCGAGGGTCACGGCACCATCGGGCAACCCCAGCAACGACATGCGCCCGCCGCGGGCCAGCATCCGCGTGCCCTGGTCTATCGCGCGGGCGTTGCCGCTCATCTCCAGGACGACCTCGGCGCCGGTTCCGTTGGTCGCCGCTTCTACCGCCGCCACCGGATCGGTCGCGACGGGATCGACGAGTAGATCCGCGCCCATCGTGGCGGCCATCTCGCGGCGGTACTCGTTCGGCTCGACTGCTATGACCTTCCATGCTCCGAGCGCACGGGCGATACCGACCGCGAAGAGCCCGATGGGACCGCAGCCCATGACTGCTACGGAATTCGTCGCCAGGTCCTCTCCTCCACCGGTTCCGAAAGCGGCGTGAACCGCGTTACCGAAGGGCTCCATCACGGAGGCGGCGTCCGGTTGGATGCCCTCCCCTACGACCCAAGCGTTCTGCGCGGGAAGGACCACGTACTCGGCGAACGCTCCATCGGTGTCGACGCCCAGGATCCGCAGGTTCTCGCAGATGTGGGCACGGCCGGTCTGACAGGTCGAGCAGTGGCCGCACGCGATGTGAGTCTCGGCCGCCACGAACGCGCCGGGCTTCAAGTGATGCACCTCGGGGCCGACCGAATCGACGTATCCGGCGAGCTCATGGCCGAACGTCATGGGAACGTGAGGGATCCGCTTCTCGGCCCACTCGTTCCAGTCGTGGATGTGAAGGTCCGTCCCACAGATGGAGGCCGCATGGACCTTGACCAGCACTTCCCCCTCGCCCGGGCGGGGAACGGGGATCTCGACGAGTTCGGCACCGGGCTTGCGCTCGGTCTTTCGCAGGGCTCTCATCGTGTCTGCCACGCTGGGGAGCCTACATTTCGAACGGGAACCCGGTCGTACCTGCCGGGCGTCGAAGGCGCCACCGACAACAGGAGGACCACCCATGAGGCTCCGCACCGTCGTCGCTCCACTCATCGCCTTCGGGCTCCTGGCTATGGCCTGCGCCAACTCCTCGGTCGTCGGACCGGGAGACGGCGGGGGCATCGCGCATCCCACGGGCCCGGATCAACTGATCCTTCGTGTGGATACATCGGGAGGGTTCGTCCCTCCCACCTACACGATCCAGCAGGTGCCCGGCTTCAACCTCTACGGCGACGGGACCTCGATAGCGACGGGGCCACAGATCGAGATCTACCCCCAGCCGGCACTTACTCCGCTGATCGCTACCCCGCTTACTCAGGACGGCATCCAAGCGCTGCTGCAGGCGGCGAAGGACGCCGGCTTGTTCTCGAGCACCGACTACATCGACATGGCAAGCACCCTGATCGCCGACGCCCCAACGACCACTTTCACGATCACCGCCGACGGGCAGACCTTCACTACCGCCGTCTATGCCCTGGGGCTGCTTGATGGCAGGCCCGATGCGATGAGTCCGGACGAGTTCGCAGCCCGCGAAAGGCTGCTCGCGTTCTCGAACTCGCTGTCCGACCTCGGCTCCTGGCTGCCGGCCGGATCGGTGGGCGCGGGCGAGCCCTACACCACCGATGAGATGCGCATCTACTCCGGGCCTTACCAGGGCGACAAGTCGCTTCCTCAGAACGCGGTCGACTGGCCTCTCGAGCCGGGACTGGACTCCATCGGCGCGGTGACTGGCGGCCCTTACAACCTGGACCTTCGGTGCGCGACCGTAAGCGGTGAGGACCTGGCCACCTTGATGCCGCTGATCGAGGGGGCGAATCAACTGACCCCATGGTCCAGCGGAGGCAAGGACTACGGCCTGATCTTCCGCCCGCTGCTTCCAGACGAATCGGGCTGCTGACCGGCAGCCGGGTTGCCACAAAGCCCGCGATGCGCTTGGATGCTCCCTGTCAACCGCGCCGGTCCGCGGCGCGATGGGAGGAGCGCTCAATGAGATTCAACCGCAGTGCCTGGCTCGTCGCCGGTTTCGCGAGTCTTCTGCTCGTGGGAACGGCATGTAGTAAGGACAGCAGCTCGGCGACGCCGGGCGACACCTCGACGGGAACCGAGATCACGGCGACCGTGAAGGACTTCGCGATCGCGTTGTCCCCAAGCGATGCCGCCGCCGGTGAGGTCAAGTTCATCATCACGAACGATGGCCCATCGACGCATGAGTTCGTGGTCATCTCGACCGACCTTGCCGACGATGCGCTTCCGGTCACGGATGGCCTCGTCTCCGAGGACGGGGTAGAGGTGACGGGTGAAGCCGAGGACATAGCGTCCGGAGCCAGCCCTTCGCTGGTCCTGAGTTTGGATGCAGGTCAGTACGTGATCATCTGCAACATCGTCGGTCACTACGAGGCGGGCATGCACACAAGCCTTACCGTCGCATAGCTGTGATCGAGCGGCGGGCCTAACGGATCCGGCCCGGGGCGAAGCCCCGGGCCGGCTACCACCTATCTACATCTTGCGGCGAACCGGCTTGCGCAGGCTCGATCGTCTGCCGCCCTTAGAGCCGGAGAAGACGACCCTCGGCGGGGAAACCTTCATCCCCTCTTCGGTGAACTCCTCGGCCAGGTCGAGCCGGGCAGCCATGCGACTTACGTCCCCTTGCTGCTCGGCCGAGACGAGCGTGATGCTCGTGCCCGCCCGGCCCGCGCGGGCGGTGCGCCCGACCCTGTGCACGTAGCCCTTGTCGTCCTCGGGCGGGTCATAGTTGATGACGTGGGTTATCGAGTCCAGGTCAAGTCCCCGCGCCGCCACGTCGGTCGCGATCAGCACGTCGACCTTGCCCTCCTCGAAACGTTTCAACGCGCGTTCACGGGCGGTCTGTGTCATGTCTCCGTGCATGGCCTCGGCACGAACGTCTTTCTGCTTCAGTTGGCGAACCAGTCGATCCGCGCCCCGCTTGGTCCTTACGAACACGAGGGCGAGCTCGCGCTCCTCCTCGTGTAGCAGCTCGATCAGCTTCTCCACCTTGCCGCTGGCCGGCACAGGAACGAAACGGTGGTCCAGCATCTCGGCCGTCTTCGAGTCGGTCACAACCTCGTGCTGAACAGCGTTGCGCGTGTAGACCTCGGCGATGCGGCCGACGTCTCCGTCGAGGGTCGCCGAGAAGAACATGGTCTGACGGTCCTTGGGCAGGCGTCGGACGATGCGATCGACCTGAGGCTGAAAGCCCATGTCGAGCATCCGGTCGGCTTCGTCCAGGACCAGGATCTGGACACCGTCCAGCTTTACGGTCCTACGTTCGGCGAAGTCCTCCAGGCGCCCGGGAGTCGCGACCAGGATGTGTACATTCGACAGGCCCTTGCCCTGCTCCACCACCTTGGTCCCGCCGTAGGCCAGTCCCATCTTCAAGCCCTTGGCGGCGGCGATATCGAAGATGTCGTCGCGGACCTGGACCGCGAGTTCGCGCGTGGGAACGAGGATCAATGCGAGAGGGCGGTTCTGCTCGGCCGGGTCGAGCCGCTCGACGATGGGGATAGCGAAACCCAGGGTCTTCCCCGAGCCGGTTTCGGATTTCGCCAGCACATCGGCGCCTGAGAGGGCATCCTTCATCACGAGCGCCTGTACCGGGAACGGATCGGTTATCCCTCGCTTCGCGAGAGACCGGACCACGACCTCGGAGACGCCGAGCTCGTTGAATGTCTTCGTCATCTGCGGCCCAGGTTACAGCTCGAAGGCCCCGTCCAGCGCTCCCACCAGGTGAGACACGATCAGCAGCTGCGCGAGAGCAAGAGCCTCGCTGCGACGCTCGCCTCCTTCCGGATGCCGGTAGGCGCCGAGGCGGTCACGTTGAAGCCCGGCGTCCGGATGCAGGTAGGACCAGATGACTTCCTCTATCTCGGCGCCGATGTCGGCAGGACAGTCTCCGTCGATATCCAGGACCGACATCGGGCCTCGTTTGTCGGTGGCAGGGGACCAGCGGATGGGCTCCAGGCCGCGCCTTGCGAGCGAGCCAACGAGTTCCCGCAGACCCGGGAAGGGAAGCGTCGGACGGATGGTGAGCTTGGCGGCCAGGGGCGTTTCCTCATCCGCCCCGGCCGCCCGATGGAACCTGACCACGATGTCTGCCAGATCGCGCTGGGGCCGGACGAAGGTGTTCGCGTCCGCCTCTCGAAGCTTGATCTCGGCAACGACGTCTTTCGGCGAGTAGCCGCGCTCGAAGACATCGCGTTCGAGTTTCCAGCGGCGGCGCAGCTCCTCCTCGGGGTCGAGGTAGACGGCTACCTGAAGCGCCTCGCGAACCTCGCGCGAAACCAGTGGAAGCAGCCCCTCGACGATCAGTATCTCGGGAGGGTTGAAAGGAACCGGTTCGCCGAAGGTTCCGTTCATGTGGTCGTAGACGGGCTTTTCGACCGGGCGCCCTTCCGACAGGGCCCGGAGCTGTTCGCCCATCAGGTCCATCCGATTGGCGGCCGGATCCAGCGGAGTGACGCCGATCTTCGAGCGTTCGGCGCGGTCGTATCGGTGATAGTCGTCGGTACACAGGCGGGCAACGCGCTCGGCGCCCAGGATGTACTCGATACCCAGCGACAGCGTCGACTTGCCCGATGCGCTGTCGCCGGCGAGCCCGAGGAGAACCGGCCGGGGATCCCCGGTCGCGGGCTGCACACGATTGAATTCGATCGGCTTCAAGGCCACATCTTCCCTCATCGAAGTCCCGCTCAGTAACCCAGGAGGACGCGCGAGCGGCAACACCCCGGGTCACCGGCGGCGGTACCCTTGGTCGACGCTCGAACGGGGGGAAGATGGACGCCAACGCCTGGAACGAACTTGCCGCGCAGCTATCGGTGGACAGCATCCGATGCACGACCGCTGCCGGCTCCGGGCACCCGACCTCTTCGATGTCGGCCTCTCACCTGACCGCGGTTCTGTTCGCCGATCACCTCAGGATCGACGTGGCCGATCCCAAGAGCCCCGCGAACGACCGATTCGTCCTTTCCAAGGGGCACGCCGCTCCCCTGCTCTACAGCGTCTTCAAGGCGATCGGTGCCATCTCCGACGAGGAGCTCCTCTCGCTTCGCAAGATGGGCTCGCCCATCCAGGGACACCCCGCCCCGGTTCCCGAGATGCCCTGGGTGGATGTCGCCACGGGCTCGCTGGGTCAAGGATTGCCCGTCGCCCTGGGGATGGCCTTCGCCATGCGCCTGGACGGCGCGCCCGGGCGCGTCTGGTGCTTGATGGGCGACTCGGAAACGGCCGAGGGGTCAGTCTGGGAAGCCATGGCAGCGGCCACCTACCACGGCGTAGACAACCTGATCGCGATCGTGGACATGAACCGCCTGGGCCAGCGTGGAACGACGATGCTCGAGTGGCAGAGCGAGACCTACTCTGCGCGGGCCCGCTCGTTCGGTTGGCACACCCTGGAGATCGATGGTCACGACGTCGCCGCGATCGACGCCGCCTATCACGCGGCCGAGTCGGCCGATGTCCCCACGATGATCGTGGCCCGGACCGAGAAGGGCCACGGGGTCTCCTTCACGGCGAACAAGGACGGTTGGCACGGCAAGTCCCTGTCCGCCGAACAGGCGAGCGCCGCGATCGACGAGCTCGGTGGACCGCGCGACCTGCAGGTGACGCCTCCGCTCCCACAGCCCTTCAAGCCCGCGGCGCCGGGGGAGCTCAGGGCCACTGCGGCCCCCTCCTACTCCGAGGGGATCGCCACGCGGAAGGCCTTCGGCGAGACGCTGGCCTGGCTGGCGGGCCACCGCCCGGACCTAGTCGTCCTGGACGGAGAGGTCGGCAACTCCACCCATACCGAGGATTTCGAGGCCGTAGCGCCCGAGCGCTTCTTCCAGTTGTTCATCGCTGAGCAGTGCATGCTCGGAGCGCAGGTGGGACTCCAGGCACTCGGCAAGACCGCGTTCTCCGCGACGTTCGGGGCGTTCCTTGCCCGGGCGAGCGACTTCGTCCGGATGGCTGCTATCAGCCGCGCCAACCTTCGCATCTGTGGCTCACACGCCGGAGTATCCATCGGTGAGGACGGCCCTTCACAGATGGCGCTGGAGGATCTGGCCTCGATGCGGGCGGTTCACGGATCGGTCGTGCTCTACCCGGCCGACGGCAACTCGACCGTCAAGCTCGTGACGGCGATGTGTGATGTCACCGGGATCTCCTACATCCGAACGACACGCGAGAAGACTCCCGCGATCTACAGCGCCGACGAGGAGTTCCCCATCGGCGGCTCAAAGACCCTGCGCAGATCCGACTCCGACAGGGCGACGCTGGTCGGAGCCGGGATCACGCTCATCGAAGCGTTGAAGGCAGCGGATGCCCTGCAGGAGGAAGGCGTGTCCGTTCGGGTTATCGACGCGTACAGCGTGAAACCGATCGATGCCCTTGCCCTGCGAAGTGCGCTGACCGATACCGGACTCGTCTTCACGATCGAGGACCACTGGCCCGAGGGCGGTCTGGGCGACGCCGTTCTCGACGCGTTGGCGGGAGTTCCCCTGTCGGGGCGCGTGGTCAAGATCGCGGTTCACGAGATGGCCGGTTCGGGAACTCCGGAGGAACTGCGCGATTGGGCCGGGATCAGCGCATCGAGGATCGCCGAAGCGGTGCGCGCGGCGCTCTAGGCGCTCTGCGCGAGGATCAGTTCGCCGGCGTGCCACTCGGACGCGATCTGCTCGGCAGGGATGGGATGGGAGAAGTAGTACCCCTGGCCGAGCATGCATCCGCGTTCTGCCAGGAACTCCCACTCCTCGGGGCGTTCGATGCCCTCGGCCAAGGTCGTCATTCCCAGACCATGAGCGAGTTGGATGAAGGCCGTGACGATCGCGGCGGACTGGGGATCCGAGTCCACGTTGGATACGAAAGCGCGGTCGATCTTCAAGATCTCGACCGGCATCTCGCGCAGTCTCGAAAGGGACGAGTAGCCGGTGCCGAAGTCGTCGATCGCGATCTTCAGACCGCGAGAGTGCAGATCCCACAGGATCCTTTGGGCGCGGTCGGGGTCCATCATGGCCGAGGATTCGGTCACCTCGACCACCAGCCGGCTCGGGTCCATGTTGCCGGCCTCGATCCTCGAAAGGATCCGATGGGCAAGGTCCGGCTGCCAGAACTGCCTCGGCGAGAGGTTGAATCCGATCTCCAGGTTCAGGCCCTGCGCGCGCCAGTCGGCGTCCTGCCGGGCGAGTTCTTCGACGACCCAGTCGCCGATGGTTTCGATCACGCCGAGCTCCTCGGCCAGCGGGATGAAATCGTTCGGA
Organism: Actinomycetes bacterium; assembly: GCA_031423155.1. Lineage (GTDB taxonomy): Bacteria > Actinomycetota > UBA4738 > UBA4738 > HRBIN12 > JANPEZ01. The sequence continues at coordinate 97,250 of JANPEZ010000161.1, read as the reverse complement.
GGGATGATCGTTCCGTCGGGCTCGCGCCACCGGATGAGCGATTCGACACCGGTCATGTGTCCGGTCTTCAGATCGACGAGCGGCTGGTAGTAGAGGACCCAGTGCTGGGCCTCGACGGCTTTTCGAAGACGCGTAACGAACGACAGCTTGCGCAGCGGGTCCTGGGCCCCGTGAGAGGAGACCACGTATCCGTTCGGCCCCGCCTTCTTCGATTCGCGCATCGCGGCTTCGGCGTTGTGTATCAGCTGAGCCGCATCCGGCGCGTCCTGAGGGAAGAGGCTGATCCCCAGGCTCGCGGAGATGTAGACCTCCGTTCCGCCAACCTCGAAGGGGCGAGACAGGGCGTCGTGAACCCGCTGTGCCACCGACTCCGCGCGGATCAGCGCGGCATCCATCTCACCGGTGCCGTCGCGTTCGAGGTCGGCAAGCAGCAGTAGGAACTGGTCGCCTCCGCGGCGAGCGACCAGATCTGTCTCTCGAGTCGCTTCTCGCAGCCGGTGAGCCAGCTGGCGGAGCAGCTCATCACCGCTCTCGTGGCCGAGGCTGTCGTTCACCAGTTTGAAGTCGTCCAGGTCCACGATGGCGACCGCGACAGAACCGTCATGGCGTCGCACCCGGGCGATCGACATCTCGAGCAGCTCTTCGAACATCGCCCGGTTGGGAAGGCCGGTCAGATCATCGTGGTACGTGAGGAAGGCGACCTGCTCCTCGGCGCGCTTCCGCTCTGAGATATCCATCATGACGCCGTAGGAGTAGAGCGGCTGACCCCGCTCGTCCCTAACCAAGACGGCTTCGTCACGTACCCAAACCACTCGCCCGTCCTTAGCTATCAAGCGATACTCGAGGGAGAACGGCTCGCCCGTGTCATTGTGTCGCGCGTTCTCTGCCATCGCGTGCGCGCGGTCGTCCGGATGCAGGATCTTGGGCCAGGACTCGGCATCGCTCGTCCACTCCTCGACCGAATAGCCCAGGATCTTCTCTATCTGCGGACTGACGAACATCGTCGAGGCCTCGTCGTTGACCGCGTCCATGTACGTGATGGCCGGGACCGACTCGACGATCGTGCGGAAGCGAGACTCGGCATCGAGGGAGGACCGCTCATCGCGTGCGCGCTCGATCGCCGCGCCCAGCGCACCGGCGGCCGCGCTGAGGGCACTGACCTCTACGGCCGACCACTCACGTCCCTCGTAGCAGTCGTCGAATCCGAGGAATCCCCACCAGTCAGATCCGACGAATACGGGAACCGCTAATATGGAGACGACTTCCTCGCCCGAGAGCAGCTTCCTCTCTGTTTCGGGAAGTTCGGAAACGGGACCGGAAACGATCCCCCCAGCTCCCAGGACCTCGATCCAGCGGACGAAGTCCGGCGCGAAGGGGTGAAGGTGGTTGCCGGGCTTCTGAAAGATAGGGCGGGCGTCCTGGGAGTCCCACTCGAAGCGAAGGTCCATCCAGAGGCGGCCGTCGTGGTCGCGCACGTTCTCGAACAGGTACGCGCGGTCGACATCGGCCGCACGCCCCAACTCCTGGAGGACCTCGTCCATCCGGTCGAAACAGCGCTCATCGCGCAAGAATCGCTCGGTCGCGAATGCGACCGCCCGGAGGACGGCCTCAACCGTCCCTCTCGCTCCAAGCATCCTGTATGCGCTATCGGCGCTCGGCGGCGAGCACTGTAGTCACAACGGGGGGTGCCCGGCTAAGCCCCGGGTGACCCGACCAAGGGCCAGGCCTTTCGCGCCTGTTACCCTTGCCGGTCATGGCCGACTACAAGGAAGTCCTGCACGAGCGCCTGTACGTGAAGGTGCCGGGCACGGACAAGCTGCGGAAGACCGCCTCTAACCGCCTCAAGCACCTGCTGGCTGCCGGCTGGCGCGAGACGGATCGCTCCCTGAGCGCCGATCACCTCATGGTCCGTTTCGAACGCACCGGGCACGCACCGATGAAGGCGCGCCTGCCCAAAGCGATCGCCGAGGTCAAATTCGAGCGTCGGCCTCGAGGCCAAGGTCGCGGGGGCCCCGGCGGCCCTGGCGGGCGGCGCTAGACCCTCCCGGTCCGTCCTACACCTGAAGTCTGTCCGGCAGTCACCCTCTTGGCGGGATATCCTTCGGCTCGAACCCTACTATCCCGGATATCCTGCGGGTATCATGGGAATCGATCCAGTTCCATCCTTTCGCGGGGCCACCCTGTCGACTTCAGCCCGAGTGGACTTCGCCCGACTTTCAAACCTGGAGGTGGCAAGGTGAACGAGGACCAAGCAGCCGGCATCCACACCCGTCCGGGACACCGCGAAGCGCACGCGCACGCAAGCGAGGACCAGCCGTTCCACTACCCGCTCCAGCGCGAGTACGCCGAGCCCGACTGGACCCGGCTCCCCGGCTACAAGGACGTAACCAAGGAACAGTGGGAGTCGGCGCAGTGGCAGCGCGCCCACTCGGTGAAGAACCTCGCCGAATTCAAAGAAGCGCTCGGAGAGCACCTGACCGAGGAGATGCTCGAGGACCTCCGCCGCGACCAGGAGGAGCGCGCCACGATGTCGATGCTCATCCCTCCCCAGATGATCAACACGATGGATGAGACCGATCTGCGAGCCGATCGCGTTCGCCGCTACATGGCGCCGGCCTTCAGCGAGCGCCATCCCGAATGGGCGAGCCACCCGATGTCCTCGCGCGACTCGCTGCACGAGGCCGACATGTGGGCAGTCGAGGGTCTGACGCATCGCTACCCCACGAAAGTGCTCGCGGAGCTGATCCCGACATGCCCCCAGTACTGCGGTCACTGCACCCGGATGGACCTGGTCGGCAACGACACCCTGCAGGTTCTCAAGTACAAGTTCGAGATCAAGCAGAACGATCGCTGGGAGATGATGCTCGACTATCTGCGCAAGACGCCGCAGGTCCGCGACGTGGTCGTCTCCGGCGGAGACATGGCCAACGTTCCCGTCAAGCGGCTCGAGGACTTCGTGATGAAGCTCCTCGACATCGAGAACATCCGGGACATCCGGATCGCGACGAAGGGGCTGATGGGCCTGCCTCAGCACTTCCTGCAGGACGATGTTCGAGAAGCGTTCGGGCGAATGGGCTCACGCGCGTTCGACCGCGGCGTCGACATCGCCGTTCACACCCATGTGAACTGTGCACAGCAGGTCACGCCACTCGTAGGCGAGGCGGCGAAGATGGTTCTCGAGTCCGGGTTCCGTGACGTTCGCAACCAGGGCGTTCTGCTTCGAGGAGTCAACACCGCGCCCAACGATCTGCTGGACCTGTGCTTCATGCTTCTGGATCACGCCAAGATCATGCCCTACTACTTCTACATGTGCGACATGATCCCGAACGCCGAACACTGGCGTACGTCGGTCGCCGAGGCGCAGGATCTCCAGTACAAGCTCCTGGGGTACATGCCGGGATTCGCGACTCCGCGCGTGATCTGCGACGTGCCGTTCGTCGGCAAGCGATGGGTCCACATGTTGAAGAGTTACGATCACGAGAAGGGCATCACCCACTGGACGAAGAACTACCGAACCGGGATCGAGTTCGACGACCCCGACGCGCTCACACGCGAGTACACCTACTACGACCCGATCTACACGCTGCCGGAACAGGGTCAGGAATGGTGGCGTCAGCAGATCAGGTCGGGCGAACTGGAACTCACCAGCGCCTGATCAGAACGAGGTTCCGTAGGGGCACTCGCTCCGCAGCGGCAGCACCAACTTGTCCGTGTTCGGCTCTTGCGTGAAGTCGAAGGCGCCCGAGAGCGGGTCGGCCTGAGCGTCACGCTCGGTCATCGGATCGAGTTCGTGCAGGTCCTCGATGAACTTCAGGACGCTGGAGAACTCGTAAACCGTGCTGTCTATGTAGCCGCCGTCCGGGCTCTCCCCTTGACGGGTCCAGGGGGAGATTATGAGCGCCGGCGTTCGGGGCCCGAGACCCATGATGTCGTAGTGCGGAGGAGGAACGTGATCGTAGAAACCGCCGAAGTCGTCCCAAACGACGACGATCGCGGTCGACTCCCAGTACTCGCTCTTCATGACGGCGTTGATGTTGTCCACGGTCCAGTTCTCACCGGCGCAGACGGAGATGGGCGACTGCGGAGAGCATCCTTTGGAGTTGCAGCCAGGGTGCTCGTTGTAGCTCTCCGGGGGTACCAGCCAGGACACCTCGGGCATATCGCCCGAGCGCACGTCCTTGACGAAATCTGACGGGGGAACGTTCTTCGCCCACATCGGACCGAACCTCACATGCCGGATCGACTGAAGTCCGTTCATCCAAAGGTCCGGGAGCGCGTAGTACTTCCAGCTGATACCCGCCGCCTCCAACTGATCGGGAAGCACCTCGATGTCGAAACAAGTCCGGACGCTCTCCCAGTACTGAGCTATGCGGATGTATTGATCCGGGATCTCGTCGGTCACGTTCTCTTCGAGTTTCATGATCGTACGGATGTCCTTCTTCGATAGATGGTCGACGAAGCGCTTGGTGAACTCCCGGGCGTCGTCGCAGTAGTTGCCTGGAGTGTCGGCGTTGGTCTTGTTGTCCACGACGCCGTTGGATTGAGCTGCGACGGTGTACAGATGTTCGGGGAAGGTAGGCCCGTACATCGATGTGAAGAAGTGGTCGGCAAGGACGAACCGGTCGGCGTAAGCCCAGTAGTTCGGGATCGTGTCGCGGTCGTGATACACGTAGCCGGTCATGTCATCGCCGAGTCCGATGATGTTGAATCCGTTCATCTCACCGCCGTTGATGGCCATGAGCCCCGAAGCGAAGCCGTGAGTGATGTCGTGCGGCTGGACGTCGAGCGCCTTCTTCAGCGGATAGTCGGGGCCAGGCACGCACCCGCTGGGGCCGCTGCAGTCCAGCGTCTTGCCGACCGTTGCGCCCTCAGCCCCCGGATAAGAGCCGAAGTAGTTATCGAAGGTCCGGTTCTCCTTGATGATGAAGACCACATGCTTGATCGGGTTCTCGCCGGGGATGATCTTGCCCGGGTTGCCCGGACCGGGGCTGGATGTCGGGCCATCTGCGACGGTTCCCCCTCCTCCCGATGAGGGCCAGAACTGCCAGACCAAGAACAGGAGCAGGACGAGGAGGACGACCGCGCCCGAGCGACGCCTGGCTATCTGCTGCCTGGTCGGACGGCGACGCCGCGACGCGGGTCTGATCAGTTCGGGAGGTCGCTGTTGCACGGGGCGAGTCTAGCCGGGGGTCGGGGCCGGATTCAGGGTTTGCGGGCTATCCAGATGTTCTCGGCCGGATACTCACGGGCCCACTCGTAGGTGACGTAGTCGACATAGGTGGAAGTCGCGCCCTCGCTCGGACGCAGTTCGATCAGGTCCTCGACGACGAGGCCGGCCCCACGCAGGATGCGGATCCACTCCCCGTAGGGGTAGTTGTGCTGAACGCTGCGGTCGTCCTGGTCCGTGAACTCCTGGCGGCCGAGCCCGAAGTAGCTGCGACGCAGATGTTCGGTGGGTGGAGTGTCGTCATCTCCCCAGAAGACCTCGATGAAGGGACTGGCGATGTTGAACACGAGCCTGCCGTCGGGCCGGAGAACGCGGGCGGCCTCCGGGATGGTGACCCGGGGGTCCGTGAACGAGGTCGCCCCGTGATCGCAGAAGACCAGATCGAAGCAGGATTCGGGGAAAGGCAGCTCCTCGGCGCTGGCACGCACCAGAGGGATCGTCGTCCCTGTTTCCGCGAAGTTCGCCTGAGCGTGTGCGAGCTGTCTGGAGGAGAAGTCCAGGCCGATGACGTACGCACCCATCCGGGCGACTCGGATCCCGCACTGGGCCGCACCGCATCCGAGTTCCAGCACGTCGAGACCCTCGACATCTCCCAACGCGTGGATCTGGTCCTCGGGAACGGCGTAGGTTCCCCAGCCCAGTTGATCCCATCGGTTCAGTTGAGACCCGTTGCGCCGCTGGTAGTCGTCCGAGTCGGCCTCCCAGCTTGCGAGGTTGATCCGGACATCATCGCGGCTCATCGAGGCACCCTATCGAGCCACCCTCCGTCACGACCGGCCCGCGCTGCGACGAGCCCGGCGGCGATCGAAAGCGCGATCTCTCGAGGATCCTTGGCTCCGATGTCGATACCGACCGGGGAGCGGACACGCGCCAGCTCCTCCTCGGAGAAACCGGCGGCCTTCAGAGACTCGACGTGAGGCCCGACGTGACGGCGACTGCCCATGACGCCGATGAAGCCGACGGGCGTCCTCAGGAGCGTGGCGATCGAGTCGACGACTCCGGGGGCATCGTGGTCCGTGCAGACAGCCGCGGTTCGCTCGTCGATATCGAGCTCGGCCAGCGCAGTCAGCGTCCGGCGCGACGATGCTCGATGCTCGGGGGTGACCCGCTCCCGTCGCGGTTCGACGAGAACGGGGGCGTATCCCAGTCCGGGGGCCATCCTCATCAGCTCCAGCGCAACGGGTGTCGCGGATATGACTATCAGCAACGCAGGAGCTACATGCGGTTCGATGAATACCTCGATATCGCCGAGTTCGTGATGGTAAGTGCTGGTCTGAGGTTTGCCGGATGCCAGCGCAACCGGAGCATCGGCCAGCGCCGCCGCATCGAACTCGGCGCAACCCAATGTTCCTTCGAGCGGCCCACCCGGTCCGATCACGATCTTCGCGCCGACCGGACACGGAGGGGACCCGATCTGCTTGACCGCTGTGATCATGACGGTGCCCGTATCGAGATGGCCGGTCGGATGCTCGCCCGTCGCGCCCGCGAGTAGATCGATCGCGTGCGGGATCACCGGCAGGATCGCTTCGAGGCTCTCGCGCACGCCCTTCGGGCTTCCCGGAAGGTTCACGATCAAAGTCGAACCGACGCTTCCGACGACCGCGCGGCTGAGGGCCGCCATCGGAGTCTTCTCCAGGCCGGCTCGCCGCATCATCTCGGCAAGGCCGGGGGCCTCGCGTTCGATGACATCGCGAGTGGCCTCTGGTGTGACGTCACGAGGCCCGAAACCGGTGCCCCCGGTCGTGACGACCAAGGCGTGAGCGGCGGCCAGAGTCCTCAAGGCTTCGGCGATCATGTCGCGATCGTCGGAGACCACTCTTCGGGTCGACACCCCGAAACCCGCAGCCGTCAGCAGCTCCTTGGCGGCATCGCCCGAGCCGTCCTCCCGCGTGCCGCCCGAGACACCGTCGCTGACGGTGAGCACGGCGGCGAGGGCGAGGGCGTCATCCATCCGCCCATTGTCCTTCAAACCGCCCTGCCGCGGTCGGGCGCCTCCGGGCGCGAATCCCTTACCGTCTGATCGACATCTTCAGGAGGACCGATGAACGACTGGGTGGACGATCTTGCAGCGGCCCTGAGCGTAGGCCCGCTCTCGCCGGACGAGACAGACAGACTTCTCGCGACGGCGCGTGAAGTGGCGCACGGGGTCGAGAGGCGCGTGACACCCCTGGCCGCATTCCTCATGGGCTCGGCCGTGCAGGAGCGATTGACCTCAGGGGCCTCCCGCGAGGAAGCGATCGACCGGGTTCTCGCGCTCGTTGAGACACTCATCCCCCAGGGAGAACCCGGCGACCTGCCGTAGGGCCACCTCGCGGCGTAACGCGCCGGCGGGGTAGGCTGAACGTTATGAGCGAACTTCCCTCGATGCCCCTTTCCGGACCGCTGGTCGACACCTTCGGCCGCGTCGCCGACGACCTTCGGATATCGGTTACCGACCGCTGCAACTTCCGCTGTACCTACTGCATGCCCGCAGAGGGTCTGGCCTGGCTGCCGAAGGAAGAGGTCCTGACGTTCGAGGAACTCTCCAGGGTCCTGGGCGTGTTCGTAGGACTCGGAGTGAAGTCGCTCAAGGTCACCGGCGGCGAGCCTACGGTCCGCGCCGAACTCCCCAAGCTCGTCAAGATGTTCCGCGGAGTGGGACCGGACCTCGACATCTCCATAACCACGAACGGGGTCTTGTTGGACAAGCTGGCGGAACCGCTGGCGGAGGCCGGCGTCGACCGGGCGACGGTGTCGTGCGATTCCTTGATGCGCCACCGATTCGCGGAGATGACCAGGCGGGATGCGCTGGACAAGGTACTCGCCGGACTCAAGGCGGCCGAGTCCGCAGGGCTGACGCCGATCAAGATCAACGTCGTCGTGATCGGCGGCACGAACGGCGACGAGGTCACCGAGTTCGCGCGCTGGTCACGCGAGACGGGTTACGAAGTCAGGTTCATCGAGTACATGCCGCTCGACGCCGATCATGCCTGGGAGCGCGCGAAGGTCGTCCCCAGCGCACGCATCCTGGAGCAGATCCACGCAGCTTTCCCTCTGCTCGCGGCCGGACCGGACCACGAACCGGCAGCGCTCTACCGGTTCGCCGACGGCTCACCGGGAGCGATAGGCGTCATCGCGAGCGTCACCGAACCCTTCTGCGACACCTGCAACCGCCTGCGCCTGACCGCGGAGGGCCAGGTTCGCGCCTGCCTGTTCGCCATGGAGGAGACCGACCTTCGCGAACCGCTTCGAGCCGGGGCCTCCGATCAGGAACTCGCCCTGCTCATCCGGCAGGCGGTCTGGGGCAAGTGGTCCGGACACCGCATCAACCACGCCGACTTCGTGCAGCCGGTGCGGAGCATGTCCATGATCGGCGGCTAGGTCGCGGTCAGTTCGTCCAGGATAGTAGTCAGCTGATCGTCGGCAACCTCCCCCTCGGTCACTGCAGCGACCTTGCCGGATGCATCGATGTAGTAGACCGTCGGGAAGCCCTGCACACCAAGGCCCGACATCAGCGTCAGGTCGGTGTCGTCGATAGCTACCGGGAACGTGAGTCGGTTATCGCTCATGTATGAGGCGACGCTAGGGCCCGGGTGGGCACCGATAGATGTTGCGATGGAGACCATCTGCACACGCGGACGCGCAGTGACGGCCGCGAACAGCCTCGGCAGCTCGACCTGGCAATGAGGGCACCAAGGAGCCCATACGGCAAGCACCGTTGGCTTGCCGACGTAGGTCTTCCACTCGAGCGTGCCTCCTGCCAGCTCCGGTGCTGAGAAGTCCGGAATTACGGCTCCCACCCCCAGCTCGACACCGGTAACGTCCGCGATGCTCACCGTCCCGGGCTCGGAGGCCCGTGTGCCCCGAGTGTCGGAGCCGCCGCTCAACACGACCGTGGAGATGACTGCGATCGTGGCTACGGAACCCAGAGCGAAGCCGATCCACCTGCGTTGCCTGCGCCGACTCTCGATCTCGCGGCGGCCTGCCTTGCGCGGTCGCGCATCAGTGCGCGAGCGGGACTTCGTCGCGTTCGTCATGTCTTTCCTCCATGAAGTGGCGGTCCAGCTGGAAGGGACCGTGTGGACGGATGAAGAGGTACAGCCCGGCCAGCAAGATGGGCGCGTCGCGGGCGATGTCCAACCAGGTGACGCCGCCTCCCCGGCCGCCTCCCCCGAAGCAGCCGCAGTCGATCTGCAGACCCCTGGCCTTGGCCTGCCCCATGGCGACGATGAACAGCGCGGCAAGCCCCGCGGTCGCGAGACCCGCCGCTCGCGTGAAGAGCCCCAGCACGAGAAGAACTCCGGTGGCGATCTCTAGCCAAGGGAGCAGGGTTGCCACGGGTTCGACCACCCCCGCAGGAAGGGCGTCGTAGGCGTCTACGGCCAAGATCGCGCCTTGATGATCGGAAACCTTGGCCAGCCCCGCCCACAGCAGCAGGACCGCCGGCATCAGCCGACAGGCGACATGAACGACCGGAAGCCACCTCGAACGAGAGGTCTGCATCTCTAGCCATGGTCGACGACGTCGGGCGATCCACTCCGGGCCGTTCGGCCCTCGCCCAGCGGGACCCGGCTAGAGGTTGTGGATGTCGACCGGCTCGATCCGATCGGCCAGGTCGAAACCGAAGACCCTCGAGTAGAAGTACAACTCGGCCTCGTTCGACCTCCGGATGTTCTCGGCTTTGCGGAAGCCGTGCTGCTCGCCCTCGAACGGCAGATATGCGTAGGGCAGGCCCCGAGCCTCTAGAGCCGCGACCATGCGCTCGGCTTGCGCGGGCAGCACCACCGCGTCCTCCAAGCCCTGGAACAAGATCATGGGGCTGGAGAGCAGATCCGTGTAATGGATGGGCGAACGCGCCCTATAGATGTCGGCCGCTTCCGGATATGGACCGATGAGGCCGTCGAGATAGCGCGACTCGAACTTGTGGGTATCGGTCGCCAGCGCTTCGACGTCGGCAACGCCGAAGTAGCTCGCGCCCGCCGAGAAGTCATCGTGGAAGGTGAGAGCGCAAAGTGTCGTATAGCCGCCCGCGCTGCCTCCTCGGATGGCCAACCGGGCACCGTCCACCTTGTCTTGCGCCGCAAGGAACTTCGCCGCGTTAATGCAATCGAGCGTATCCGTGATGCCCCAGTTTCCCTTGAGCCTGTCGCGGAAAGCACGGCCGTGACCCGTGCTTCCTGCGTAGTTGACATCGGCCACGGCTAGTCCCCGGCTCGTGAAGTACTGAAGCTCCAGGTTGAACTCCTGGGTCGACTCAGCGGTCGGCCCACCGTGGCTCCAGACCACCAGCGGTGGAAGCTCCCCTGCTGCAGCCGCGAAGTCGGCGTTCGTCGGCGGATAGAAGTGAGCGTACGCGGTTCCGCCATCGGTGGGGAACTCGATCTCGGCAGGCACCGATAGATATCCGGCGTCGATTTCGACGGTCTCGCTCTCACGAAGAACCTCCGCCGCTCGCGTTTCCAGATCCAGCGAGACTACCTGTGCGGGAAGGGTTGGCGAACCGCCGATGAAGAGAACCTGCGAACCATCCGCGACCAAGTAGGGGCTGTCGAAGGCCGTGTGAGGAAGGTCCAGGCCGAGCATCTCGCCGGTGATCGGATCGAGTACAGCTAGCCTTTGAGTCCCGTCGACCGGCTCGTGCAGACAGACGATCCGACCGTCGGAAAGGAAGGCGTAGGAACTGTAGCCGAAGACCCAAAGGGGCCAGCCGAACTCCATATCCGCCGCGTGCAGGGGATCGATCGACCCGTCGCGCTCGCGGTAGAGGTTCCACCAACCGGTGCGATCGGAGACGAAGTGCAGCTCCCCAGCCGGGCTCCATTCCGGCTGGAAGATCGACTCGGACTCGCCGCCCACGACGAGCCGCTCTCCGCTGATGCTCCCGTCGCTCGCAAGGTCCGCGACCCAAAGCTGCGTCCCGTCCCACGGCATGTTCGGGTGATCCCAGCTCAGCCATGCGAGCTTCCTGCCATCGGGAGAGAGACGGGGGTTCGCATAGAAGTCGTGTCCCTCCGCAAGGATCCTCGCATCGGAAGTGCCGTCGGCCGGCATCAACACGATCTCGTTGAAGACACCGTCGGGTTCGTGACGCTCTCTCACGCATACCACCGAAGCGCCGTCGCTGGAGGCGCGGCCGTCTGCGTAGCGGTGGCGAGCTCCGGTCTCCGGAGTTATCGGGAACGCATCGGCGCCGGGATCGACCCGATAGAGGCGCTGATCGTCGTAGTGGGTGAAGTAGACGGTCCCCCGGCGCACCCAGTACGCGCCGCCGCCGTACTCGTGAACGCGGGTTCGAACGTTGAACTCCGCCGGAGTGACGTCGCGCGGCTCAGAGAACGGACCCCCTGCGACGACGACGCAGCGGCCGTTCTCAGACGGACGGCCTTCGCGCCAGTAGCAGACGCCGTCCTCGATCCACGGCTCGGCGAGCCCCACTCCGCTCGACCCGAGCATCGCGCCCGATATCGGCGAGGACCAGGAACCGAAGGGCGCGACGCGAGTCAAGCGGGCCTCAGCCCCACCACGACCCGAGTTATGGGCAGCTCGCCGCCCTTCGTGCTCTTGATCTGGCGGAAGCCCGCCCGGCGGAGCACTTTGGAGACGTCCCGCGTTCGGTCCGGGCTGACCTCGATCAGCAGCCACCCGTTCGGGGCGAGCCATCCAGGGCCCTCCGTCGCCGCGCGGATCACGAGACCGAGTCCGTCCAGGCTGTGGTCGGTCAGGGTGTGCATCGGTTCCCAGTCCCGGATCTCCTCCGGTAGGTCTTTAACCTCGCCCACTGGCACGTATGGAGGATGGAGCGTGATCACGTCGACCCTACCCTTCAGCCTCCGCGGAAGCGGATCGAACATGTCGCCGGCGGAGAACCGGGCCTTCAACTTCAGCGCCCGGGCGTTGCGCCGCGCGAGCTTCACGGCCTCCTCGGAGATGTCGCAGCCGTAGACGTCGGTCTTTGGAACCTCGTTGGCTATGGCAAGGGCGATGGTTCCTCCCCCGGTCGCGAGGTCCACGCTGACCGGGTTCTTGCGGCGCCTCAGCCTGCGCACGGCCTGCTCTCCAAGCCATTCGGAGGAGTCTCTAGGAACGAACACTCCGGGCTCGGCGATCAATTCCATCCCCCGGAAGTCGGCGTATCCCTTGATGAACGGGACGGGCTCGCCGCTCGCGCGCCTCTCGACCATCTCTTCGAAGTACTTCAGGACCTTGCCGTTCACGTCGGCCTTGGGATCGGGCTCGTGGCCCAGCAGGTGCGTGAGCATGTCCTCGGCTTCTATCCGCTCCCGACCGTGCTGCCAATGGTCGATCGCTGGCGAGGCCTTCAGGACCTGGATGGCGTCGTTTATCAGCTTGGAGGTTTTCACGGCGGGCATGGTACCGGGTCGAGGTCGGTAGACTCGGTGCATGCCCAGATCCGAAGGCTCCGCTACCGCGGCCAAGAAGCCGGCCGCCAAGAAGACCGCGGCCAAGGCGGCCACGAAGAGGGTCCGCAAGCCGCCCGGCGACGAACTTCGCCTGACGGGAGACCGCCTCGTCGTTCGGCCTCCCGACAACGGCGAGCGCAAGTCCAGTGGCGGGCTACTGATCCCGGCAACCGCTATGCCGGCTCCCAAGAAGCTGATGTGGGCCGACGTCACGCTCGTCGGTCCGGATGTCCGCGTCGCCAAGCGAGGCGACCGGGTCTTGTTCCTTCCTCAAGCGGGGCTGGAAGTGGAGCTCGAAGGCGATGACCTGCTGCTGCTACGCGAGCGCGACGTTCAGGCGGTGCAATCGGTCTCGGACATGCGCGAGCGACCCTCCGGTCAGTACCTCTAGCCGGGAACGACCGAGAGCCGAACCGTTAGCGAGTTGTTCTCCCCGTTCGGATCTCCGACCACCTGGCCGCCGGTGTCGACGAGGAACTCCTCGGTCCGCATGCGTCTACGCGACCGATCCCTCGGCGAGCACTTCGGTGTGCTGAAGCTCTTCGAAAGCTTCGAAGCCCAGGTCCCAGCTGAACGCCGGCCAGCGGTAGCGGACGGCTTGCGTCACCGGCCGGTACGCAGCGGTGTAGAGCGTCCCGAATCCGCTCGAGTACGCGGTTGAGAAGAGTGGGGCTCTCAAGAAGGACCCCTCGAAAGTCTCGGCCGTCGTCTCGACGGCATCCAGAAGTTCGAGGATGTGACGCTCCCGTTCGATGGTCCGGGTCGCCTTGGCCTGCTCTGGCCACTCGACGATGCCCTGGTGATTCGTGGCGACAGGAAACTCGCGGAAGATCGGTTCGCGATCGGGCGAGAGGTACGCGGTCAGCACGAGCCCTGATGCATCCGCCAGCGTCAGGTTGTGCGAAAGGCTATAAGGCAAGCGCGCCAGGGCCTCTCGAGCCTCACCGACGTCCGCGCATACCTCGAGCAGATAACGAACGACGATCGGGATACCGAAGCCGTCGCCCAAGACGCGCCGGCCCCCGAAGGTGAGCGAGACCGCAAGGCCCGCATCGTTCATGCCGTCGAGCAGTCCCCAGAGGCAGTCGCTCATCCCGATGACCCGCCGATCCAGCATGCGGGTAGACCAGACCATGCCTTCCATCCGAGAGGGCGCGTAGTCGTAGTTGCGGACCAGCATAGGAGCGCCGTCGCGGGTCCAAACGCCCTGCGAACAAGCCGCCAGATACGGCGGTGGCTTGTACAGCGAGAGCATCCGGGCGGCAAGGTCCCCGCCGCCCGCCAGCTCCACCAGATGCTCGTAGACCGGGAGCAGCTCGGGCATGTGTGCTCGCAACATCCGCACGCTGGTGGCGTACGACGGGCGCGCCTCTTCGCCCTCGCGCAGGAACCAAGCCCGGTAGTGGGGCCAGCGCTCCTCGAAGACGCCCTGCCACTTCGGACCGATCGACAGCTCCTCGAGGGAGCGGAACGTGAAGTTGACCATCTGCATCTAGAGCATCTTGAAGCCGAAAGGCTCCGGTGCCGTGAAGGCAGCCGGCTCTTCCGAGGGAGGCACGCTCGAGAACTGGCCCTTTATCCCTGTGATCCAGTCCCGCGCGCGGTCCACGAGTTCGTGATCATCGTCCAGGAACCGGCCGCGGGTGACGAGGATCCCCAGGTCCGCGCCCGGATACCTGTACTGCCCGGTCGTGGCGATGCGAAGGTAGAAGGCCTCGCTCTCGTCGGCGACGGTGTGCCAGTCGGTGTCGCGGCGCGCGTAGCGGATCTGCTCTCCTCCCATGCTCCATATGCCCGATGCGGGCGCGTCGGTGATGAGTTCGACCGCGTCATCGGTCTGCTTGAGGATGAACTGGGTCCATGTGTCGATGTTGCCCGGCGCCGCCCATCGGGCGTTCAGCTCCTCGACATCGATCTCGTAGTCCACGTCCATGAACTCGAGAAGATGGAACAGGAACAGCGGCATGTCGCCGTAGGCGACCGCGTTCACGTTCGTGATGCTGGAGGCTCCGGTTACTCGAGGGTTCAGCTCGCCGAGCCAGATCTCGCCGGTGTCGGCGTCGGCCAGGAAGTCCAGCTCGAAGTAGCCCCGATAGCCCTCCTGCCGCAAGCGCTCGCCCATCGCCATGGTCCGCTCGCGCGCAAGCACTCTCTGCTTCTCGGTCAGCACCTCAGGGAAAACGTCGTTGCCGCACCAGCCGCCGTCGTATGGCGTGAGTTCAGGGAAACCGGTCAACTCGGCCATCAGCGGCCCGACGAGCGTTCCGTGACGGGTGATGACGCCTTCGATCGCGCACTCTCGTGGCTCGATCCTCTTCATAACCTTGATCTGCTCGCCGACGATCTTCTTCGCGTCGCGTTTCCAGTCGCCTTCGCCGGCGATGAAGAAGGTCGTCTGGCCCGAATCACCGTATGGCGTTTGGACGACGAGGTCGTGGCCCAGCCCTGCGCCGTCGGCGAGAGTCAGTAGCTCCCGGTAGTCGGCCGCTTCGCCCAATGTGTTCGGCACCGACGGGACCCCCGCTTCGTCCCCGAGCTGAGTGGTGACGATCTTCGAGTCCATCCGGTGACGCAGCTTCGCGTCGGGGAACGCGACGTCCAGCCCCAGTTCGCGGGCGAGTTCCTCCGTCTCCTCGTCGAACATCAGGAAGGTGGCCTTGCCGCCGGGGCCGCGACGGCGGACGTAGTCCTGAACCTCCTTGTGGCCCAGGAGGTAGTTGCATATCTCCTCGATCGACTCGAAGGCCCTGGGGGTCTGTTCCTTGGGGACGAAGACGTTCGGGTGCGCTCCGTCGAAGGAGTCGTAGTAGTTGATGAACCGGAAGTTGCGGACCCAGCGGTCGATACCGAGCAGATTGAAGGCCGTCGCGCTCACGAAATAGAGCGGAGTCTCGTTGGTCCGGAAGAAGTGGCGTATCTCCGCTATCCCGCGGAGCGGCTCGGTGCGCTTGATCACGGTTGGGGCCTCCTTCGGTTGCGCCGCAACGGGTTCGGAAACCTGCTCCGCCCCGAGAGGCCGGCGACCTTCGCGATCCTTCAGCCACCGCACGAGCAGCCGCGCGGCAACGATCAGCGCCACGAGGCCCGCGAGCGAGCGGATCACCCTGAGAGCCCGCACCAGTCCCGGATGAACAGGCCGAGTACCTGCGCCGTTTGCACCACGGACGGAAGGTACACCCGTTCGTCCACACCGTGCGCCTGCTCCGCGTAGGGCCCGAAACAGACGGCCGGGATGCCGCTCAACCCGAAGATACGCGCGTCGGTAGTGCCGGTAGTCGCGACGAGCGAGGGCGGGCTCCCGGCCTGACGGGTGAATGCGTTCGCGAGCGACGTGACCAAAGGAGATTCGTCCCAGATGTCGTACCCCTCGCAGGCGAACCCTCCGTAGCGAACCTGGGGGGGATGCGAGAAGACCTCGGGGTCATCGACAGCGGCCTCGGCGACGACTGCCTCGATCCGATCCTGCAGGTCTCGGACCTTCATGTTCGGATATAGGGCGATGCGGTAGCTGGTGACACACTCGCCCGGCACGGTGCTCGCCCAGTCGCCGCCGTGGATCGCACCGACGTTCATGTTGATCGGATGCGAGAACAGATCGTAAGGGGGTGGCGGTGCCGCGTTCAGATCTGCTTCGAGCACCCGCAGTGCCTGGATCATGTTCAACGACTTCTCTATCGCGTTCACGGCTTGGCGCTCGGCGGCGTGACCGGGCACGCCCCTGATCACGACCTGGAACCAGAGGACCCCGACCTGGGAAGTCGTGATCGCCGCCCCGAAAGGCTCGGTGATCACAGCAGCGTCCGCGATGTAGCCGGCGAGCAGCGTCTGAAGCGTGCCGTTTCCCGTGCACTCTTCCTCCACTACCGACTCGACGATGACGGGGGCATGAGGCTCCAGCCCGAGCTCGCGTAGACCTTTGACCGCACCGAGGATCGCCGCTAGGCCGCACTTCATGTCGGCGGCGCCGCGACCGTAGAGCCAATCGCCGTCCTGGGCGCCGCTGAATGCCCCACGGGTCCACTGATCCAGCGGTGCCGGGCTCACCACATCGATATGCCCGTTGAGGATCAAGGAACGCCCGTGGTTCGTCGCGCCCGGCGACCAGGTGGCGACGACGTTCCTCTTCGCGCTCACGTCCCAGTCGAAAGGGGAAGACAACGGATGAGCGCGGATCGCGTCGGCGTCCATAGGCACGTCGACGGGTTCCAGCCCGATCGCCCGCAAGGCCTCGGCCACAACGATCTGACCCGGCTCCTCGTTGCCCAAGGTGGAGGGGGCTTCGACGAGCCGCGAAAGCACGTCGGCGATCCAGGAGGTTTCGGCGGATATGGCCTCGATGATGCGGTGGTCCTCCGGGGCCATCTCCCCGGTGAGATCCGCGTGGGTGAAGGGCGAGCCCCTCCCGTCGAAGGCGAACTCAGGAGGGGAGGCGGGCTCAGCCCCGGTCAGCCTGCTCCCACCGTAGGCACCGGCGAGGGCTTCGGCGTGCTCGGGCTGGGCGGCAGGCTCCACGGAACACGAGGGTACCCGCCTCCCGAGGAGCCAACATCCGCATGACCGTCCGATGTAATGCTGTAATCTTTCTTGCATGGGACATCAGAGGAACACCTCACTCGAAGAGCTTCAAGGCTGGTTCGCGGGGCGCCTGACCGCCGACTGGTTCACCGCCGCCCCCGAGGTCACCGCCGACCGGGACGAGATCCTCGTGGTCGGGACCCTGGCCGAGCCCGATCTGCCGGCCGACGCCTCGGAAGAGACCCGAAAGGCCGCGCTGGCTGCCCGGATCACCGGCTTCCGCGAGGACACGCGGGAACAACGGATGCGGATCGCCGACGAGGCCCAGCATGGGTTCGGCCGAACGGTCTCGTGGGGAGCGCAGAGCGGCGATCTTCGCGCGCTATTCACGACCCTCAGCGTGCCGGCCATGACACGCCTGCGGATGCCCGAGCGCAAGGTCCTCGACACCTTGGTCGATGCGGGCGTGGCGCGCAGCCGCAGTCACGCACTGGCCTGGTGCGTTCGCCTGGTCGCCGAGAAGCAAGAGGACTGGCTGAAGGACCTGCGCGAAGCGCTGATACACGTAGAGAAGGTTCGCGGAGAAGGCCCGACAACCTAAGCGCCGCAAGGAACGTGGGAGGGTCGCCGGGAGGAGCCGGCGGCCCTTCTGCCTATTCGGCGGCGCCGAGGCCCATCCGGTAAACGTGCCGATCGCGCGTCTTGTCGAAGAGCACGACCTCTTCGATGCCGTTCTCGGCCAGGTCGGGCCAGGAGCGCCCCATCCACTCCTCGGCCGCGTCGGCGTCCTCGAAATGGGATGAACGGCCGAGCTCGTTGCCGGTCGAATCCAGATACGCCCAGTCGAACATCCTTACGGCCTCCTGATAGCGACGATCATGTTCACGGCCTTGCTCACGAGCACTTCCTCGCCCGGCTTCAGGTCCGCCGGCACGCTCTCGGCTCCCAGGCGGGCGGTCTCGGTTGAGCGATCCCGGTAGGCGACCGTGACGTCGATGTAGCCGACGCCGTGGACGTCCCAGGGCTTCACGTCGAGCACGAGCGCCTCACTTTCTCCGAGCACGGCTGCGGAGGATACCGCAGGAATCGTAGGTCTCTCAGAGACTGATATCGACAACATCGGCTGATAGCCTGAGTGACAAGTGCGGAAGCTCCACCGCTGGCTCAAGCCTCAGCGTCGCGCCGCCGAAACCCCACACATGCATCGAGGGGGATGTTCTATCCGGCGGCGCCTCGCCACCCTCACCCTTATCGCGGGGGTGGGCCTATCCCTCATGCCCGCTCAGCACGCGGTCGCGGCCACGAAGCTCTCCACCGCCGGCGAAGAGGGCTCGGGCCCACCGATGCGGTCGGCGCCGGTGCTTTCCGGACCCTCGATGCGCGCGGCGGCCACCGTCAAGTGGAACGACGTACCCGGCGACCTGGCCGACCAGAACTCGACCGCGATCAACTACTTCATGCCGGCCATCCGCTTCGTGGCAGGCGCCAACGACTGGATGCGCGACTTCAAGGCGGCCGACGACGGCACCTACCCGTTCAAGCCGAACGTGATCGAATCACGGGGACGGTTCGCGCGCGCGGTGGTCAAGGCCTTCGCGCCGGGACAGGCCGTCGATGACAGCATCGATTACTCCGACCTGCCGGCCAACGACCCCTTCTATGCCTTCGCTAACGTCGCCACCCAGAAGGGCTGGATGCGACCGAGCGCTTCGGGAGCCTTCCGCCCGGACGACCCGGTGATCATGCGAACGGTGCAGCGGGCGCTGGTCATGGCGGTCGGGTTGACCGACACCGCCAAGGACCTCGATGCCATCCACACCTCCAACGGCTTCGCTTTCGATACTCCGAGGGGATTCGGGACGACCCTCCTGGGGCTGCGTCTGGGTCTGCGGTTCAACCACTCCTCTCCGTATGAGAGCGCGGACGTTCAACCCGATTCACCGATGCCGAGGTCGGAGGTCGCTTACTCGCTGTACCAGGCGACCCACCTGGACTCCTGGGACGCTTCCAACCTCAGCGCCCAGTACGACGGCATCGAGCTCGGCCCCCTCGGCCCCGATAAGCGCGAGATCGTCCAGTGGGGTATCGACTACACCGGGTACCCCTACTACTGGGGCGGAGAGTGGGGCGCCGCAACTCCGTCCGGCTACCCGTTCGGAGCACAGAGCCATGCGGGCTTCGACTGCTCGGGCATCACCTGGTGGGCGCTTAAGTCGGCGGGCGGAGGATGGGACAACGAGCCGCCGCGACCGTACTCCGGTTACGCGTTGCCTCAACGGACCTCTGCGGAGATGGCGCGCTACGGCAACGTTGGCTGGAACCGCCTCGAGTTCGGCGACCTGATGTTCTACGACGGGAACGGCGACGGGGTCGTCGACCACGTCGACGCATACATCGGCAACGGATTCGCTATCGACTCCTCCAGCACGCCCGGCGGGGTCACCCTGATGTGGGTCGGAACCGGCTGGTACCGAGACCACTTCGTCCACGGCCGCCACATGCTGTAGAACGTCCTAGCCGGCGGCGGCGTCGGCTGCGAGTTCTGCATCCAGCGTGGCTCTTTCCTCATCTGTGAGGCGGCGGGACTTCGGCTCGTTCGCGTCGCGGGGGACTATGACCGACTCGGCCTCCGCACTGACCGTTCCGTCCAGCTTCAAGATCCGTTCTCGCGTTCGGATGCTCGAACGGCTGTAGCTTTCTAGCCGGCACGTGACGATCACTTCGCCGTCGTCTTGGGTCAGTTGGGCTCGGTAGTCGATACCGACGTGGGCCAGGACGAAATCCCAAGTGTCGGCGACACCCCCGAGGACCTTCTGGGCCCAGGCGTCGCGGCAGTCCTCCAGGTAGTTGAGGTACACGGCGTTGTTCACATGGCCGTAGGCGTCCATGTCGCGCCAGCGGATCTGCATCCTGGTCTCGTGCATAGCCGCGAAGCCTACCGAAGGGGAGATGAAAGAGCCCGGACCGGGGGGTCCGGGCTCTTTCTGGAGAGAGGGGCTCCACAAACCCGTTCGGTCCCGCCTATGGAATGGTTCACGGGCGTTAGGTAAAGGAAACGTGAAGGCCCGGGGCGTGAGCCCCGGGCCTTCTTGGAACCGTTAGTGCCGGCGGACCTAGAAGTCCATGTCGCCGCCACCGGGCATGGCCGGTGCGGCGTGCTTCTCGGGCTTCTCGGCGATGATCGCCTCGGTCGTCAGGAACAGGGCCGCGATACTGGCTGCGTTCTGAAGAGCCGAGCGGGTCACCTTGGTCGGGTCGATGATGCCGGCCTTCACCATGTCCACGTACTCGCCGGTCGCGGCGTTGAGGCCGTGTCCGATGTCGAGTGCGCGAACCTTCTCGATGATGACGCCACCTTCCAGCCCGGCGTTGTGGGCGATCTGCTTGAGGGGCTCCTCCAGCGCGCGACGCACGATCGCGGCGCCGGTGGCCTCATCGCCTTCCAGATCGTGCTTGTCCAGCGCGGCCTGCGCGTTGAGCAGAGCCACTCCGCCTCCGGGGACGATGCCCTCTTCGACGGCAGCCTTGGTGGACTGCACGGCGTCCTCGATGCGGTGCTTCTTCTCCTTCAGCTCGACCTCGGTGGCCGCGCCGACCTTGATGACGGCGACGCCGCCGGAGAGCTTAGCGAGCCTCTCCTGCAGCTTCTCGCGGTCGTAGTCGGAGTCGGTCTTCTCGATCTCGGCCTTGATCTGGTTGACCCGGCCCTTGATGTCGTCCTCGTTGCCTCCGCCTTCCACGATCGTCGTCTCGTCCTTGGTGACGACCACCTTGCGAGCCGTACCGAGCAGCGTGACGTCGGCGTTCTCCAGCTTGAGGCCGACCTCCTCGGAGATCACGGTCGCGCCCGTGAGGATCGCGATGTCCTGGAGCATGGCCTTGCGACGGTCGCCGAAGCCGGGAGCCTTGACCGCAACGCTGCGGAAGGTGCCGCGGATCTTGTTGACGACCAGCGTGGCCAGGGCCTCACCTTCGACGTCCTCGGAGAGCACTACGACCGGCTTGCCGGCCTGCATGACCTTCTCGAGCACCGGGAGCAGGTCCTTCACCGCGGAGATCTTGGAGTTAGCGATGAGGATGTAGGGATCCTCAAGGACCGCCTCCATACGCTCGGGGTCAGTGACGAAGTACGGCGAGATGTAGCCCTTGTCGAAGCGCATACCCTCGACGAACTCGAGTTCCATGCCGAAGGTGTTGGACTCTTCGACGGTGATTACGCCGTCCTTGCCGACCTTGTCCACGGCCTCGGCGATCTGCTCGCCGATCTCGGGGTCGGCGGCGGAGATCGCACCGACGTTCGCGATGTCGGCCTTGCCCTCGACGTCCTTGGACTGGTTCTTGATCGACTCGACGGCCAGTTCGACCGCGCGCTCGATGCCGCGCTTCAGCGACATCGGGTTGGCGCCGGCGGCGACGTTGCGAAGGCCTTCCTTCACGATCGCCTGTGCCAGAACGGTGGCGGTCGTCGTGCCGTCACCGGCGACGTCGTCGGTCTTCTTGGCTACTTCCTTGACGAGCTCGGCGCCGATCTTCTCCTGCGGGTCGTCGAGCTCGATCTCCTTGGCGATGGACACCCCGTCGTTCGTGATCGTGGGGGCGCCCCACTTCTTCTCCAGGACCACGTTGCGGCCTTTGGGCCCGAGCGTGATCTTGACGGCGTTCGCGAGCTGGTCCATGCCCCGCTCGAGCGCGCGCCGTGCTTCCTCGTCGAAAGTGATGATCTTCGGTGCCATCGTGCCTCCTTGAGTTCCGTGGCTTTCTCAGCCTTGGTCTACGACTGCTAGCACTCGAAGGTGCTGAGTGCTAACGATTGTAGCCGCAAACCGGGGGTAGGTGGCAAGCCCATCTCAGGCGCGAACGACCGGCAGCAAGGCCGCCGGAAGGGCAACGATCCCGACGAGCAGGACCAGCGCTCCGAAGGAGGTGAGGAAGGCAGTCGCGATCACGGCCGTCCAGAGCGCGGTGACTCCGAGGGCCCAGGGCAATTTCGCGTGCCTGGCCAGACCTTCCCGCCAGTCCCGGTAGGCACGCAGAGCCATCCAACCCGGCGCGATCAGGAGGATGAATCCGAAGGCGACGCCGAGGCGGGCCAGGACCAGGGCCGGCCCGTCGTTCCTGTCGCTCCATGCCCTGGAAGTCGGTGGCGGCCGATAGTCATCCTCGTCTTCACCTGCCCGATCGATCCGGTCCCGGCCGAAGAGCCGCCCCAGCAGATCGTCGTTGTTGCCCGGCATCGGCTCAGTGTCCTTCGGTCGATGCGTCGGGGCAAGCGGGGGTTCCGGTCGGGATGGACCGCGGGTTAGCCTTGCCGCCATGCCCGAGGACTGGAAACGCAGGTATACGGCCCCTCGTATCGCGCAGATGCGATGGGCCGCCGAAGCTCCCCATCGCCTGGCGGTCGTGTCCAACGAAGACGGCTCCGAGGAGGCGTGGGCCTGGGATCTGTCGGCGAGCGAGCGCAGGCGTGTGTCGGACAGAGGCGTCGGAGCCGAGGAGGCCCACATCCTCCCCGACGGTTCGGGCGTGGCCTGGTGGCTCGACGAGCTCGGCGACGAGCACGGACGTTGGATGGTCTCTCCGTTCGAAGGTGGCGAACCTTGGTCACTCTTCCCGGGCATGTCCGATGCGTGGATGTGCGGGATCTCGTTCTCGGGCGGCCTGGCTGCGGCCGGCTTCTCGACCGAAGACGGCTACGAGATCCGAGTGGGGGCGCCGGGCGGGCCATCGCGTGTCGTGTATTCGAGTTCCGAACCGGCGGGGGTAGGCGCGGAGTGGCCGCAGGGCGCCGGCGGCCTGTCCGCCGATGGAACGCTGATAGCGATCTGGCACTGCGAGTTATCGGACATCTCCCACCCAGCGGTAAGGGTGCTGGATGTCGAGACGGGCGAGAGCGTGGGCGATCTGCTCGACGAGGGACGCAGCGTCTCGCCCGCTGGATGGTCACCGGTCGGCGGCGACCGAAGGCTCGTCGTCCAGCGTGAGACCGGCGAGTTCTCCAAGCCCTGGGTGTGGGACTTGGAAACCGGCCGGCTCGAGGAACTCGGCGCGAACCTACCTTGCGCCGTCACGCACGCCAACTGGTACCCCGGTGGGACCGCGGTCTTGGTTCAGCACGACGACGGACAACGTCACTCACTTCACAGGGTGGACCTTTCCACGGGCGCGACCGCCGAACTCGTCGGTGCTGAAGGGACCATCGAGCAGCCCGGGATCAGGCCCGACGGAGACATCTGGTACCGGTTCGCGAGCAGCGTCGTTTCACCGACGATCCGGAACGCGGGCGGCGAGGTCGTCCTAACGCTGCCCGATCCGCCGCCGGCCGGCCGGCCTTTCGAACCCATCTCATTCGAGAACCCACTCGGTCAGACGATCCACGGCTTCGTCGTCACACCGATCGGCGAACGGCCGTTCCCGACGGTCATGTCGGTCCACGGCGGACCCGAGTACCACCACACCGACGACTTCGCGCCGGAAGCTCAGGCGTTCGTCGACAACGGCTTCGCCGTCGTGGTCGTGAACTATCGCGGTTCGACCGGCTACGGGCGTGAGCACAGAGAGGCCATCCAAGCCAACATCGGCTTCCCCGAATCAGAAGACGTGATCGCGGCACTGGACCACGTAGTCGCTACCGGATTCACCGACCCTTCGCGGGTCTTCCTCTCGGGATGGTCCTGGGGTGGATACCTGGCGACCTTGAACGCGGGTATCAACCCGGACCGCTGGCGCGCGGTCTTCGCGGGCATCCCGGCGGGCGACTACGTCGCCGCCCACTACGAGTGCGCCCCGAACCTGCGGGCCTGGGATCTGGCAGTGATGGGGGGCTCGCCCGAAGACCTGCCCGAGCTCTATCACGAGCGGAACCCGATGACCTACGTCGACGCGGTGACCGCGCCGATGATCGTGATCGCCGGTGAACACGACAGCCGGTGTCCGCTGGGTCAGGTGATGACCTACGTCGTGCGCCTGCGCGCGACCGGACGCGAGGTCGAGCTACACCTCTACCCGGAGGGTCATCACACGAACGTTGCCTCCGAACAAGCGAGACACATAGGTTTGGTGATCGACTTCTTCCGCCGTCACGACGTCGACTAGAACCCCCAGGTCGAGGCGCGCTCGATCTCGACTTCGACTATGAGGGACTCGCCCTCTTCGATCGGGGCTTCGCTCTCGTACTGGGTGAACTTCTCGTAGAGCAGGTTGCGGTCTCGCAGGAACTCCATGCCGGTCTCGATGAAGTACGCGGCGCCGTAGAGGATCACCTGCTTCAGCTGGGTCCAGTCCTCGTGGTACTCGTCGAAACAGACCGCAACCAGCGGGTTCTCCTTGATATTCGAGACCTTGGAGGTTCCGACTTCGGTGGCGAACAGGAGCCTGTCGAGGTCAAGCACGGCGGAGATGGGTACGACGTGCGGCGTTCCGTCCGGGCGGGTGGTCGCAAGGTGGCCGACGCGGGCGCCCGCGACGAACTCCGATTCGGCTCCGGACAATCCCGAGCCCTTGAGTGTCATTCGTCGCTCGTCGAGTTCGCGGCCTGCTCGCGGATGCCTTCCACGATCTCGGCGTTGGCTAGGGTCGTCACGTCGCCGAGCACGTTGCCGCGCGCCACGTCTCGCAGCAGCCGGCGCATGATCTTGCCGCTGCGGGTCTTGGGAAGGTCGGGCGTGAAGATGATGTTGTCCGGCTTGGCGATCGGTCCGATCATCTTCGAGACGTGCTCACGCAGTTCCTTGAGGACCTCGTCGCTCGCCTCGATCCCGCTTTTCAACGTGACGAACGCAACGATCCCTTCGCCCTTCAGATCGTCGGGCCGGGACACGACCGCGGCTTCCGCGACCTTCTGGTTGTCGACCAAGGCGCTTTCGATCTCGTAGGTCGAGAGCCGGTGCCCGGCAACGTTCATCACGTCGTCGATGCGCCCGAGGAGCCAGAAGTAGCCGTCCTCGTCGCGCCGGCATCCATCGCCGGCGACGTAGACATCGGGGCCGTACTTGCTGAAGTAGGTCTGAACGTAACGGTCGTCGTCGCCCCAGATCGTGCGAGCGATCGACGGCCATGGCCTTCGCAACACCAGGTAGCCACCGCCGCCGGGAGGAACGGAAACGCCCGCCTCGTCAACGATGTCTGCCGAGATCCCCGGGAACGGGTTCGTGGCCGAGCCCGGCTTAAGCGACGTCAGGCCCGGAAGCGGCGTGATCAAGATCGCGCCCGTCTCGGTCTGCCACCAGGTGTCCACGATCGGACACCGCTCGGTCCCGATGTACTTCCAGTACCAGACCCAGGCCTCCGGGTTGATCGGCTCGCCGACAGAACCGAGCAGCCTCAGTGATGACAGGTCGTGCTTCTGGGGGAACTCGGTCCCCCACTGCATGAACGCGCGGATCGCGGTCGGAGCCGTGTAGAGGATCGTCGCCTTGTACTTCTCGACGATCTGCCAGAGGCGATCCTTGTCGGGCCAGTCCGGAGCGCCCTCGTAGATGACCCCGGTCGTGTGGTTGGCGAGCGGCCCGTACACGATGTAGGAGTGCCCGGTCACCCAGCCGATGTCGGCCGCGCACCAGTAGACGTCATCCTCGTGGATGTCGAAGATCATCCGGTGGGTGGCCGTGACTTGGGTCATGTATCCGCCGGTCGTGTGCGCGATCCCCTTCGGTTTGCCGGTCGTCCCGCTCGTGTAGAGCAGGTACAACAGGTCCTCGGCGCCCATCTGCTCGGGTTCGCACTCGGCAGGTTGGTCGGCGATCAGCTCGTGGTACCAGACGTCACGGCCCGGCGTGAACGAGTGCTCCCCGCCGGTTCGCCTGACCGTGACGACGTGCTCGATCGAAGGCGTGTCCTTGACCGCTTCGTCGGCGCTGGCCTTCAGAGGCACGACGCCGCCACGCCGATACCCGCCGTCGGCCGTGATCAGAACCTTGGCCTCGGCGTCGTTGATCCTGTCCTTCAGAGCCTCTGCCGAGAACCCTCCGAAGACGACGGAGTGCGCGGCGCCGATCCTGGCGCAGGCGAGCATCGCGACCGGAAGCTCCGGGATCATCCCGAGGTAGATTGCGACCCGGTCGCCGCGCTTGACCCCGAGGGACTTGAGGCCGTTGGCGAAGCGGCAGACCTCCTCGTACAGGTCGGTGTAGGTGATCGTGCGGGTCTCACCGGGTTCGCCCTCCCAGTGGTAAGCGACCTTGTCCCCCCCGCCGGCCTCGACGTGCCGGTCCAGACAGTTGTAGCTGGCGTTCAGCGTGCCGCCCTCGAACCACTTCACCCAGGGAGGGGTCCAGTTCATGACCGTGTCCCACTTGCGGAACCAGGTCAGCCGCTCAGCCTGCTCGGCCCAGAAACCCTCCGGATCGGCCTCAGCGCGCTCGTAGATCGAGGTGTCCGAGACCAAAGCCCGCTCGACGAACCCCGAGGGCGGCTCGAAGACGCGGTCCTCTGAAAGAAGCGCCTCGATGTTGCGGTCTGTATCGCTCACGGTCTGGAGTCCTCCGCGCTCGGCAAGGCCGCCATCCTAGCCAGTCAGGCCGAGCAGCGCGAGACCGGTTCAGCAGCAATCCCAGGCGCGGCCGGCGCACTATCGTGCGGGCATGCCGACCGACGACCACGCGCTCGTAAACCGAGCCTCCTGGGACGAGGACGCGCCCAACTAGGCCCAGCGAGGACGAGAAGCATGGGCCATGAAGGAACCGGTCTGGGGCAGGGGCAATCCGGAGTCGGACCTTCACCCGCTGCCTGACGTAACGGGGCCCGACGCCATCGAACTCGGATGCGGCCTCGACAACTCGTCGAACCAGCTCGCGACGGCCCGGATGCTCCAGGGGAAATTGGGTCTGCGATTCCCGCTCGTGCACGCGAGCGCCGAACGTGCACAGTTCGCCGACGCGAGCTTCGACTTCGCGATCTCCCGATACGGGGCGGCGGTCTGGTGCGATCCATATGGGTGCATCCCGGAGGCCTGACGGATCATCTGGCTCCGCCGGTAGCGACCCCAGCCCCGGAGTTGATAGCGTGAACCAATGACGATTCGCCGCGTCGTCGTCGATCACGTGCTCTTCGTCGTGGCAGATCTGGACGCCAGCCGGGGGCTCTATACAGCCGCCCTCGCCCCACTCGGCTATGAGGAACTTTACCCTCAGGACGACTGTGTCTCCTACGGGGCGGAGGACCTGGACGACTTCACGATCTGCTGTGGGGAGCCCGCGACTACAGCGGCGCATGTTGCGTTCTCCGCCGAGGGTCGGGACGCCGTGGATGGATTCTTCGCGGCCGCCGTCGCAAACGGCGCGACCGTTCGAGGCGAGCCCGGGGTCTGGACGCGGTACTCCGAGCGATATTACGCGGCATTCGTCAACGACTTGCATCAGAACAACATCGAGGCGGTGTGGCACGCGCCCGGGCCGGTCGTCGACGCGCCTCGCCGTCCCGGCGTCCCCTGATCCGTACGGTCCAAGGTGCATCTGCGAACGCTCGCGCACCGCGAGCGTGCCCTTCTCCGACCGAGACCGTCTCTGGTCCACGATCTGCTCCCTTCTCAGGCGGTCATCCGAGGACATAACGGTCACGCTCCGCCCGTGATCCACGCACGAAACTGTCCCTGCGACCTTCTCGATGTGCTTGACGGCGTGCCTGGAGGGGGGGAGCATCGTGCCTGAGGCCGCCAGGCAGGCGGCCTCCGGAGCACCCTGAGGGGGAAGGAGGCCCGCGTGGCCATGTACGAGGCTTACTGCGTGAAGTGTCGCGCCAAGCGCGAGTTCGAAGGCAGCGAGGTAACGCTGAAGAACGGACGCAAGGCTGCACAGGGCACCTGCCCGGTCTGCGGCACCAAGGTGATGCGCATCCTGGGCAAGTCCGGCTAGGCACGAACCGGGGGCGCACGAAGCGCGCCGGGAACACGAGGAGGGCGGCTGAACGGCTAGTTCAGCCGGGAGAGAAGCTTCTCCGGGGATATCAGCAGGGGCCCCGGAGCCATCTTCTGGTGGCGGGCCGCGAGGTCCGCCACCGTCGTTTCGTCGAAGACACGCTGGATCGCGATAGCCACGTCCCCCCAGAATCCCTGCAGGCCGCAGCGGGCGTCAGCGAAACAGGTGTGATCCTCCGGTTCCAGGCAGCCCATGGGGGCGACGTGGCCCTCGATGGCCTCGGCTATGTCGGCCACACGGATGTCCTCGGGGGGCTTGGCCAGACGGCACCCGCCGCCGGAGCCTCTGAAACTCTCGACCAGGCCGGCCTTGTTCAAAGCTCCGAGCTGCTGCTCGAGGAAGCGCAGGGGGATCTGCTGGGCCACGGCGATCTCACGCGCGGGCACCAGGAGGTCGCCGTCTCGCCTCTCGGCGAGCTCGATCATGGCTCGCATCGCGTATTCGAGCTTCTGGGAGACCTTCAGCATCGGGCGCCTTTCGCCGCGGGGTCGATGCCCCAACAGCCAGGGTAGGGTCAGGGTATGAGCACGTCAACGCGGGTGCGAGGGTGAGGCCGCTCGCCCAGGCACCGGAGCGCCAGACGCCGCCGGAGGTCGTCTACGCCGACCTTGACGGCACCCTCCTGGGCCCTGGGGGCTCGCTCTTTTCCACCGCGAGCGGATCCAGCACGCTCCGACCGGCTCGGGCGGTTCAAGCCCTTCACGATGCCGGCGTCGATCTGGTTCTCGTCAGCGGTCGCGGACGACCCGGGATGATCGAGGCGCGCAGGCTCCTCGGGGCAAGCGCCTACGTCGCCGAACTCGGCGCGATCTTGGTGGAGGGCTCTCACCTGGACGAGACGGTGACGACCAACTTCGGTGCATACGAAGGTGAGGGTGCGCCCTTCGACGAGATGACCCGATCGGGGGTCGGGGCCCTGCTCCTGGAGCGTTACCGAGGAAGGCTCGAGCTTCACACTCCCTGGTCGAGCATCCGACGAGAGGCAACGATCCTGTATCGAGGTTGGGTCGATCCGGACGAGGCCACCGGGGGCCTTGCGAGCGCCGGATTCCCCTGGCTGGAACTACACGACAACGGCCGCATACCAAGGTCCTTCCCCGGCCTGGACGTCGACGAGGTTCACGCATTTCACCTGACACCGAAGGGAGTGACCAAAGCGGCCGGCGTTCGCCTGCACAGGGAACGCAACGACATCGCGCGCGAGGCCGCGGCGATGATCGGCGACGCGATCAGTGATCTGGAGGTTTCCCCTCAGGTAGGAGCGACCTTCATCGTCGCGAACGGGGCGGCGACCATGAACGGGCTCGGTGATCTCGAAGGCGCCTGGGCGACCCCGGGCTCGCACGGGGATGGCTTCGCCGACGCCGTCGGGTACCTGCTCGGTCGCACCATCTGAGCGGAACGACTCAAGTCTTCTCAGTCTCCGCCGAAACTGAACGAATAGGGCGAGGTACGCCCGAACGAAGGAAACTGCCCATGGCCCGGGTGCTCGTCATCGACGACGAACCAGACGTATTGATGCTGTGCCGCGTCAACCTGGAAGGCGCGGGGCACGAAGTGCTCGAAGCGCCCGACGGCGAACTCGGACTCGCCCTGGCCCGCAGCGGCAACCCCGACCTCATCGTCTTGGACGTCATGCTGCCCAGGATGGACGGTTTTGAGGTCTTGGAGAATCTAGGCTCGACCGACGAGACCAAAGGCGTGCCCGTCGTGATGCTGAGCGCCAAGGCGCAGGTGGAAGACCAACTCCGGGGCTGGAACGGTGGCGCATCCGGCTACGTGACGAAGCCGTTCTCCCCCGCAGACCTGATGCAGACGCTCGCCGATGTCCACGGGATGAGCCAGGCCGAGCGAACCCGGGTTCGTGAACAGCAGGTCGATCGGCTGAGCCACAAGACGTTCTGAGCCCCCGTAGACTCGGCGTCGTGCTCCCCATAGTCGACGTCGCGCCAAAGCGTTTGAGCGACTACATCGCGGACGCGGGTGAGGAAGCGGTCCAGCGGCTCCGGGATGCAGCCGAGCCCCTGCGCGGCGCAAGGATCCTCCAGGTCAACAGCACGAGCTACGGTGGCGGGGTTGCCGAATTGCTGGCCACCCACATCCCGCTGCTGCGAGATCTTGGGATAGACGCGAGCTGGGCAGTCATCGAGGGCTCCGACGAGTTCTTCGCCGTGACCAAGGCCGTTCACAACGGCCTTCAGGGCATGGACGTCGAGTGGACCCCGCACATGCAGGACGTCTACTGGGAGAGGGTCAGGGCCAACGCCGCGGCATTCGACGGGACCTACGATCACGTCCTGATCCACGATCCTCAGCCTGCGGGATCGCTCGAGGTTCTCGAGGAGATGGGACGCCGCTCGGGCAAGTGGACCTGGCGCATCCACATCGACCTATCGAACACGAACGAGCGCGTGTGGTCTTTCTTCGAACCGATCATCAACCGTTACGACGCAACCATCTTCACCCTTGAGGAGTTCGTGCAGGCGGGCGTCAAAGGTCCGCGCGTGGCGCTGATACCACCCTCGATCGACCCCACATCCGAGAAGAACCGCGAGCTGCCTGCGGCGATCGTCGCGGAGACCCTGGCCAGATACGGCGTCGACCCGGACAGACCTCTGGCGGTGCAGATCTCGCGGTTCGACCCATGGAAGGACCCGCTCGGAGTGATCGACGCCTACCGGATAGCGCGCGAGGAGGTTCCCGGCCTTCAGCTCGTCATGGCCGGATCGATGGCCAGCGACGACCCCGAAGGCATGGAGTACCTGGAGAAGACCCTGGCCCACGCCGGCCACGATCGGGAGGTCCATCTGTTGACCGATGCCGACGGTGTTGGCCACGTCGAGGTGAACGCCTTCCAGCAGGCCGCCGATGTGATCGTTCAGAAATCGACCCGTGAGGGTTTCGGCCTGGTCGTCGCCGAGGGGATGTGGAAGCGTAAGCCCGTCATCGGAGGAAACGTCGGGGGGATCCGCCTGCAGATCTCCGAGGGCGAAACCGGATTCCTCGTCGAGGGAGCCGACGAGTGCGGCAAGCGCCTGTCGGAGTTGCTTTTGGACCCCGCACTCGCGGCCCGGATGGGTGACGCCGGGCGCGATAGGGTCCGTGAACGCTTCCTGAGCCTGCGCGAACTCGAAGATCACCTGAAGCTGTTCGCATCGCTGGGGGCCGGGGCGTGAGCAGGCTGGTCCTGGCCTCCAACCGCGGACCGGTAACGCTCCGCGACGGTGGCGGCAGGACCGTCGGCGCCGCTGGGGGCATGGCCCCGATCCTGATCGACGCGCTGCGCGAACTCGACGCAAGTTGGGTCTGCTCCGCATCCACGCCGGCCGAGCGCCGTGGCCGCGGGGTCCAGGTCAACGGTATGCGGGTGCGTTTCGTCTCCCTCCCGCCCGAGGTGCTCGAGCGCGCCTACAACGGGATCTCGAACAGGGTTCTGTGGTTCCTGCACCACGCGTTGTGGGATCGATCGCTCCAGCCGGTGTTCGATGAAGCGACCACGACGGCGTGGAGCGCCTACGTCAGAACCAACAGGTCCTTCGCGCGGGCGATGGTCCGCGAAGCAGGCTCGGGCGGGATCCACATGGTTCAGGACTACCACCTGTCCCTGGTGCCGGCACTGCTTCGAGAACTTTCACCCGACTCTCGCATCGCGCACTTCACCCACACCCCTTTCGCCGACCTTTCCGGCCTGCACGTTCTGCCAGACAGCATGCGCGAGGAACTTCTGAGAGGACTGCTCGGAGCAGATCAGCTCGGGTTCCATACGCGAAGATGGGCCGATAACTTTCGCCGGGCGGCGCTCGAACTGGACGGCGTGACAGCCAAAGGCAGGAGTCACCTTTCCGTCGGGGGGCGCACCGTGCGGCTCGGTGTCTACCCGGTAACACCTCCCCAGGACCTGAGGCAGCAGGCGAACGCTCCGTCCATCCTGGCCAAGCGCGCCCGGTTGCAAGAGCGCCTCGCCGGTCGCGCGCTGCTGCTTCGGGTAGACCGGATGGAGCTGTCCAAGAACATCCTTCGGGGCTTCCTGGCCTACGAGGAGTTCCTGCGGAGGAACAGGAAGTGGAGAGGCAAGGTCGTGCATCTGGCGCTGCTGAGCCCATCACGCGCAGACATCGCCGAATACGGTGTCTACTCCCGCGCCTGCAAGGCCGAGGCCCGTCGCATCAACGCCGAACTCGGAGCGCCAGACTGGCGGCCGATCGAAGTCCGCGTGAAGGACGATCACGCCGAAGTCCTTGCGGCGTACGGCGTCTACGACGCCTTGTTGGTCAACCCCGTCGTGGACGGGATGAACCTCGTCGCCATGGAGGGACCGACACTCAACGGAAGGAACGGAGCTCTGATCCTCTCGCGCGAGGCCGGCGCGTTCGACCTTCTCGGCAAGCACTCCGTCGGCGTAAATCCGTTCGATATCGGAGAGCAAGCTGGCGCGATCCGAGAAGCGCTCGAGATGCCCGAGGGTGAACGGTCGCGTCGCTCACGGGCCCTATCGCGCGCTGCAGCATCGAACCCTCCGTCGGAATGGCTGGGCAGCCAGGTGCGGGACCTGCTGGCTTGACTAGCCCTCGGCCAGTGTTCGCAGCAGTTCGACCAAGCCGGCCGGCCCGTCCACCGTCAAGTCGGCCGCCGATAACAGCTCATCCGGCGTTTCGGAACCGGCAACGGCCACCTTGACCGCGACGATCCCCCTAGCGGCCATCCGATCGAGGGCGGCGAACGCGTCGAGATCGGGGAAGTCGTCCCCGGCGAAAAGCACCGCCTCCAGCGAAAGCTCCGCGACGATCCTTTCGACCGCATCGCCCTTCATCGAGGCGCCGGCCGGCACCAGCTCGATCACCATCTTCCCCTCGTAGATATCCGACCCCGACTCCGCTGCGATCGGCCCGAGAGCCTCAACCAGCAGCGCCCTGGCCGCAACCGGGTCCTTCGTCTGGCGGTAGTGAACGCCGACGGAAGCCCCCTTGTCCTCGACCCACGCGTCCCCGACTTTCGAAACCGCCGTCGCTACTGCCGCAACGAGTTCGGACGAGACGGGTGCCGCATCGCTCATCCCGTAAGAACCCTCGTAGCGAACGCCCGGCACATCCACGAGTCCTTCGATGTCACTCGTGGAGCGGCCACTCACGACCGAGACGACCCCGAAGCGCGCAATGAGTTCAGCTAGGGCTTCGCGCACTCCCTCAAAGGGTTCGGCCAGCGAGGGTCGCGCAACGATGGATGAGAGCGACCCGTCGAAATCTAAGAAGATGCCCGCTCGCTCGGCCCGGTCGATCAGGGCCGGCAGCACGTCAGGCGGTTGCGAAGTCGACCCCGACGACCACAACGACCGTAACGGTCGGATCGACGAGGCTTTCGAAGTCGGGTGAGAGTTCCTTGACCCTGGCGCCGTTGAGGTAAGTGTCGGCTAGGTAGCGAGCATCCGACTCGCTCTGAGCCGAGCTGTCGCCGCCTCTGAAGTACACGATAGAGGCGTTCATCGGCTTGTGAGGGGCGTCGTCGGCGTTGGCGGGGAAGGTGTAGTCGTCCTTCTCCAGGTCCTTCTGAACCTGGCCGCCCAAGCCCACCACGTTGGTGCCGTTGAAGACCATCACGTTGACGCCGGCGATCTGTGGACTCGGCGTGGAGGCCGGCTGAGGCGACTTGGTCGTACTCGGCTCGGGAGTCGGCGTCCCGCTCGGTCCGCCCTGTCCGGTCGGAAGAGCGACCGCCCCTCCGGAGGAACCGGTGAAGCCGCTGGCGAGCACCCCGATACCCGAGACCAGCAGAGCTGAGATGACGAGGATACGCACGGTTCCGGTGTTCACGCGGCTAATCCTACCGTCTCAAACGGGAAGGCCGAGTTGGGTCGCAACCCGACGGCGCCTGCGGTCCTCTCGGACCCTTCTCAGCCTCCTGACCAGCATCGGATCGTAGCCGAGAGCCTCGGGGAGATCGATGGTGCGGTTGAGCAGCTGGTGATACCTGGCCGGAGAGATCCCCAGACGGGCACGGATGACGCGCTCCTTGGACACAGGCTCCTGCCACCAGGTCCTTTCCAGGTCGAGGATCTCGCGGGCGCGCTCGTCGAGCGTGTCCGAGGACCCCACCGTCTTCCCCTCGGAGGTGTGCTCAGGCATCGGGTCCGAGCCTAGCGGGCGCCTCTGACGGTTCAAGCACCCCCCCTGCAAGTCCGAAACACCATCAGGGGTCCAAGATGCACGTAGTCAGACCGGACAGGAGTGAGATGGCGCCCGCAGGCAGGGAGGGAACGAACAACGGCGTAGATACCGGCCTGCGCTCACTAGCTCAGCTGAACATGCTCCACAGCCTGGCCGCGAAGCTGAACAGCCTCGGAGACGTCGAGGAGATCGGCCAGGCGATCGCGGCCGAACTGCGAACGATCATCGACTACCACAACTGCAGGGTCTACCTGTTGCAGGCCGACGGCCTGACGCTCATGCCCGTGGCGTTCCGAGGCGAGCTCTTCTCCGACTACGAGAAGGAGACCCTGGAGGAGCTCGTCTCACTGGTAGGGGAGGGCATCACAGGCCGAGTCGCCGAGACACGCGAGTCGTTCAATACCCCCGACGCGCGAGAGGTCGACTTCGGAGTGCTGATCCGGGGCACGGAAGACATCCTCGAGTCGATCCTTGCCGTCCCCATGCTGGCCGGCTCCGACGTCGTCGGCGTGATCATCCTGTCGAGCTTGGGATACGGCAAGTTCGACGACCAGGACACCAGACTGCTCGAAGTACTCTCCTCGCACGCCGCGATCGCCTTCCAGAACGCCAGGCTCCTGCAGGCCGAACGAGAGGCGGCTCAAGCATCCTCCGCCCTGCTGCGGCTCTCCCAGGTCTTGACGGGTATCCAGGATGTCGAAGCGATCCTCGGCGAAGCTCAGATGACGATCGCATCCCTCGTGCCGAACGGCGCGTTATTGGTGTACATACGCGACCCCGAATCCGGGACGTTCGATCTGCGGCGATACTCCACGGTCGATCCTGTGCTTTCGATCCCGCCCGGAACGAGACAGGAGGTCGCGGCCGATGTGGCCAGCCGCTTCATGTCCTCGGTGACCGAACCCTTCCTACTGCCCAAGGAGGTCGCGGAGCAGGTCCCCGCCGAATACCGCCTGTTCGAAGGCTTCAGGGACATGCTGATCGCACCTTTGCACTGGGAACCCGACGGCCTCGGCGCGCTCGTAGCAGTGGCAGCGACGGAGACCTCCTCCTTCTCCGAGCGGGACCTTCAACTCGCGGGAGGGACTGCCGACATAACATCGCTCGCGCTCGGGAACGCAAGACGCCTGTCGGAGCTGGAGCGCTTTCACGAACTCGTGGAAAGCCTCGATGCGGTCTTCTGGGAGGCCGACGGGGAGACCTTGCAGATCTCCTTCGTAAGCGGAGGATCCGAGGAGCTGATCGGTGGAGCCACCTGGCTCGAACACAGATGGGGCGATCACATCTTGCCCGAAGACCGTGAGGCAGCACTGGCCATGTGCCTCGCGGCGGCGGATTCGGGCCGGGACGAGAACATCGAGTACAGGATCGCTACCGACACCGGTCGCACCGCGTGGGTCCGTGACCTCGTCCACGTGGTGAAAGACCCAGGAGGACCCCCGAGCCTTCGCGGACTCATGGTCGACATCACAGAGCGCAAACGGGCCGAACAAGCCCTGCGGAAGTCCGAGCGCAAGTACTCGGAGGCGTTCAGGCGCGAACGTGAAGCAGCGCAACGACTCCGGGCCCTCGACGAGATGAAGAACACGTTCCTGGAAGCGGTCTCGCACGACCTTCGAACCCCATTGACCTCGATCTTGGGTTCGGCCCTGACATTGGAACAGGCGGGCCTTCAGATGCCTCAGGAGGACGCACTCGACTTCGTTCACCGGATCGCGACGAATGCCCGCAAACTCGAGCGCCTGCTATCGGACCTGCTCGACCTCGATCGTCTGCAGCGGGGGATCATCACTCCGCAGCGGCGCCCGACCGACGTAGCTGCTCTGGTAGAACGGGCCGTCGCCGAGAACGAGGCCGCGGCGATCAGGCAGGTCCACACCGACGTCGCGCCGCTCACCGCCGCGGTCGACGCCGCCAAGGTCGAGAGGATCTTGGAGAACCTGCTGTCGAACGCGATCCGGCACACACCCCCGGACGCTCGTATCTGGGTGCGCGCCATCGCCCAGGAGGACGCGGTTCTCCTGATGGTCGAGGACGAGGGTCCGGGCGTCCCCGAGGATCTGCGAGAGGCAGTCTTCGAACCGTTCCGCCAGGCCCCCGGTTCGAGTTCGGTTCATTCACCGGGAGTCGGAGTCGGCCTGACGCTGGTTAGAAGGTTCGCCGAACTCCACGGCGGGCGAGCATGGGTTGAAGCCCGAGAAGGCGGCGGAGCTTCGTTCCGGGTCCTGCTACCGACCGCCTGAACTACTCCGCCTGGCCCTCGGGAGTCGCTTCACTTCCTGCAGGCGCGTCGCCTTCAGCCAGCTGTTTCTGTAGCTCGACGATCTGTGCGACTAGACCGTCCGCCTCCTCCTTCACGTCCGCGCCCTCGCTGCGCTCCCTGACGATCAGGTAACCGAGCTGCTCGGCCAGGCCATCGGCCTTGCGCTTGGTCTGGACCTCGTCGGCCTTGTCCTTCGCGGCATCTGCTGCCTTCTTGGCAGCGTCGGCTCCCTGCTTGGCGACTTCCTTGGCCTTGTCGAGCAGTCCCATCACGAACCTCCTAGTGGCGTTGGCGGTTCCGAACACGGTACATCTAGCAGCCTCGAACGGTCCAGGGGCGCTATATGAACAGGGTCACCGCGTCCTGGGCCTCGAGCAGCGCGGTGGTCGCGCCCGCCGGTTCATCGAGTCCTTCGATCAGGTCTTCCTTCGTCAGGCCGAGAAGATCCATCGTCATCTGGCAGGGAACCAGGTGGACCCCCAGGTCGCGCGCGACCTCGAGGAGCTCCTGCGGAGAGGCGACGTGGTGCTCCTCGGCGAGTTTCATCATCATCGCCGGCCCCATGCCGGCGAAGTTCATCTTGCCGAGCTTGAGGTGCTCGGTGCCGCCTCGATTCATCATCGAGAGCATCTTCTGCATCCAGTTCTCGCCCGTGAGCCGAACGTCGTTCTTGACCAGCGGGAACAAGCCCCAGAACGTGAAGAAGATCGTCGTCTCCATACCCATGGCGGCGCCCGTGGTGCCCAGGATGAACGAGGGCCAGATCTTGTCCAGGTCGCCGCTCCAGGCCATGATCACGAGCTTGTCGTGCCTGACATGGGTCGGCTCGACGGGCGCCTGCTCCTCGAGGGTGGCTTGTATCGACGTCATCTGGATCACCTCTTCTGGATCAGGAAGTGGTAGACGCCGCTTTCCTGGGTCTGTTCGACCATGACGTGACCGGTGCTCTTGCACCAGGCTGCGAAGTCAGGGACGGAGCCTGGATCGGTCGCGAATGACTCGATCAGCTCTCCCGGCTTGAGATCCCTGATCGCCTGCGCGGTCTTGGCGATGGGCATGGGGCAGCTGAGTCCCTTCAGGTCCAGCGACTTGGCTATCGTCGCGCTCATCTTCAGCTCCTTTCCTTCGTCGCCCGTTCGGGGATCCGGCCCTTCGGGACGGTCTCCCAGTAGAGGCGGTTGAACAGCCACTTGGCGGTGTGCCACGCGCGATTCGGCTGAGGCGGTGTGGGCGGGTGCTCGTAGTCGAACCTAAGCGCGGTCGCCTGACCGTTGCCCGTCTCAAGGAAGCACATGACCCGTCCGCCGTAGTTGGTCTTGGGAACCGTCCCTCGGATCAGCGAGGCGATGCGGCTCGCGATCACAGGCGCCTCGAAGTGTGCCGTCGAACCGGACTTGGATATCGGCAGGTTCGTGCAGTCGCCCATCGCGAAGACCCGTTCGTGCTCGGCGGCCTGAAGGGTGAATCTGTCGGTGGGCACCCAGCCGCCCGCGTCTCCCAGCCCGGAGTCCTCGATCACCTTCTGACCTCTGTGAGGTGGAACCAGCACGAGCAGGTCGAACTCTGCCTTGTCGCCCTCCAGCGACTCGACGATGCCGGCGCTCGGGTCCACGGACTCGACATTGAAGAAGGTCTCGAGCCCGATCCCACGCTCGACCATGATCGGCTGGATCACCTTGGAAGCGCTCTCGATCGTGAAAGCGCGGTTGAGCGGTGAGAGCAGCGTGAGCTCCGAGCGCTCGCGGATGCCGCGCTTGCGGAGATGGTCCTCAAGCATGAACACGAACTCGACGGGAGCCGGAGGGCACTTGTAGGGGATGCCGGCGATGCCGACCTTGATGCGTCCGCCGTCGAAGCGGCGCAGTTCCTCGCGGAGGCGCTCAGCGCCCTCGAGGGAGTAGAACTCCTGCGAGCCCTCGACGAGGCCCGGGATCTGCTCGGGGACGAGACGCGCTCCTGTAGCAAGCACGAGGTAGTCCCATTCCAAGTTGCCGCCGCGCTCCAACTGGACCGTGCCGGCTTCCGGGTGGATCCGGATCGCCCGCTCGACCGCGAGGTCGATGTTCGGTCGCAGGAGAGTGCGCTCGTCGCGTGAGAGCCAGCGCCCATTCGCCTCACCGAGGGCCACGTACAGGAATCCGGGCTGATAGACGTGCATCCCGGTCGGGTCCACGACGGTGACCGACACGTCGCCGCCCAGCTCCTTGTCGAGCAGGTTCGCGGCGAGCGTCCCGCCTACCCCTCCCCCAAGGACCACTACCCGGGCGGGCATGTCAGCGCACCTTCTTGATCACGAAGTGTGCGAAGCCCTCGTCTTCGGCTACCTCCACGAGTTCGTGTCCGGCCTTGCTGACCCACGCGGGGATATCCGTACGGGAGCCCTCGTCGCTGGAGAGGACCTCGATCATGTCTCCGACCGTGCCTTCGCGGATCGCGCCGATCAAGCTCATCAGCGGGCCCGGGCACGGCATGCCGCGCGCGTCGATCGAGCGGGTGATGTCTGCGGTTGTCGTCATCTTTCCCACCTCCTAGATAAAGGTCACCGGGCCGTCGACCTCCATGAAGAAGGAGGCGACCCCTTCGACGTCGTCGACCAAGGGGTCGAGGTCGTCCTTGGTTATGTCGAACATCTCCATCGACAGGGAGCAGGCGTGGATCCCGACCTCACCGATGGTCTTGGCCTGAGTGAACAGATCGCTCCAGTGGTTGGCGCCGTGGCGCTGGAAGGTGGCCGCTCCGTCGGGTCCGGCTTCCGGCGAGACGCCATGATCCTTGTGTACGTGGTCGGCTCGGAAGGCATCCAGCGCCCAGTACTGCAGGAAGATGTTGACCTTGCGGCCCATCGCAGCCGCACCAACGGTCAGCACTGCGGCTGCGTTGAGCTTGTCGTCGGTTCCCGAGAACAAGACGAGGGAGAAGGTGTCGTCCATGGTGGCCTCCTTGTCGGTTCAAGACTGGGCCTTGGGGTGCGTGAAGGTGGGGGCCATCGTGCCCGAGCAAGTCGGGACCGTCGGCGGGAATATGCCGGGGTAGCATCTGCGGGTGCTCGACCTAGTCATCCATGGGGCGTCGGTTCTCGACGGCACCGGTTCGCCCGGCTTTCCCGCCTGGGTAGGGATCCAGGGCGAGCGGATCGTGGCACTCGGCAGGGACGATCGACCCCCGGAGGCTGCGCGCACGGTCGAGGCTTCGGGCCGGGTGCTGGCCCCTGGATCCATCGACGTTCAC
The DNA here is from genome assembly GCA_031423155.1 of Actinomycetes bacterium. Classification (GTDB taxonomy): domain Bacteria; phylum Actinomycetota; class UBA4738; order UBA4738; family HRBIN12; genus JANPEZ01. The sequence continues at coordinate 57,546 of JANPEZ010000161.1, read as the reverse complement.
AACCACTCCGACGTCGGTCCGCTCGTGGAACCATGGATGGACAGCACCGTCCGCCAGGGGGTGACCACCGTCGTGGTGGGTAATTGTGGGACCTCTCCCTGGCCGGCGGCCGGTGCTCACGATTCCGCGACCATGATGGGAGTCCGCGCCGAGGATCTGGACATGGCCTGGCCTTCGTTCGGCAACTTCCTTGATGCTCTCGACTCGTGCAGGCCCGCGGCCAACATCGCCGCGCTGGTCGGCCACGGTGCGGTTCGTGGAGAAGTGATGGGCATGCAGCGTCGCGCGCCGACGACGGAGGAACTTACGGCGATGCGAGGCTTCGTGGCGGATGCGATGGAAGGTGGCGCGATCGGCCTGTCCACGGGTCTGATCTACGTACCGGGGATGTACTCAGGCACCGACGAAGTGGTGGAGTTGGCCGCGACTGCGGCTCCCTTCGGTGGTGTCTACGCCAGCCACATCCGCGGTGAGGGCGAGAACCTGTTCGCAGCAGTTAGAGAGGCCATCGATATCGGCGAGCGCGCCGGAATTCCCGCGCACGTCAGCCACCTCAAGTGCGAGACCGAAATGGTCATCGGCAAGACCGCGGAGCTGCTGGCCCTGTTCGAGGGCCGGGATGCGACGGCCGATCAGTACCCCTACACCGCGTGGGGCTCGGTGCTTTGGTCACTGCTACCGGACTGGGCTCCCGTCGAAGAGCTTCAGGAGGTGCTGAGCGACCCGGACCGACGCGCACGCCTCACCCACGTAGTCGAGAACGGCGAGGGGCTCTGGCAGAGCTCGATCAAGGGCGTCGGCTGGGACAAGATCGTCATCGAGAGCACCGCGGACGATCGATGGAACGGCAAGGACATGGTCTCGATCGCCGACAGCATGGGTCTTACGCCCGCAGACGCGATGTACAGACTCCTGTTGGAGGAACCCGAGACCGCATGCATCGGTCACGCCATGGACGAGGACGACGTCCAAGCGATCCTGGCGCGACCCGAGATCATGGTTGCCTCGGACGCGACCTCGATGTCGCCGGAGGGGCCGCTCGGGGCGTTCCCCGTTCACCCCCGCAACTACGGAACCTTCCCTCGAGTGCTGGGCCGTTACGTGCGCGACCTCGGCGTGCTTTCCCTCGAGACTGCCGTCGCGAAGATGACATCCCTGCCGGCAGATCGATTCGGCCTGGTCGATCGAGGACGAGTCGCTGAGGGAGGCTTCGCGGACCTGGTCGTCTTCGACCCCGCAACGGTCGCTGACACCGCCGATTTCGGCGCACCCCACTCCTACCCGGAGGGATTCGACCTGGTCGTCGTGAACGGCCGGGTGGCCTGGGACGGCGAGCGCCGCGAACGTGCCGGCCGCATCTTGCGCCGCAGCTAGAGCTCTCTCGAGAACATCACCATGTCGTGGGCGACGATCCCGTCCTCGATCACCGGCTCGGGATAGTCATCGAAGAAGCCTTCCCGAGCGCCCGCCCGGGCGAACCCGGCGCGAAGGTAGAAGCCGATGGTTGCGGGGGCCGAGTCGGCGGTTCCAACCGTCAGTCGCTCGTAACCGGCTGCGCGGGCTCGGTCGGCGGCGGCCTCGATGGCGGCCGATCCGATCCCGCGACCACGGTGCTCCTCGGTGACGGCGAAGTTCTTGATCTCGAGTTGGCTCCCATCGGGGAGCACCAGCATGATCCCGACGGTCTCGCCGCCTTCGACTATCGCCAACAGCTCGCCCTCGTTCATGTATCCGCGAACGATCAGCTCGGACTCGTCGGCCTCGAGCATCAGGGGCAGCCAGCGTTCGCGGTCGCCTTCTAGCGGCTGAAGCGCGATCATGGTCCGGGACGCTACCGTACGCGGGTGGACCTGGGATTCGCGCCGGATGACCTCGGTTTCATCGCCCATCCCTACGGGGTTTACGAGCGGCTGCGCGATGAAGCTCCCGTCCACTATCACGCCGAGACCGACCACTGGCTCGTCTCCAGATACCAGGATGTCGACTCGCTTCTGCGAGACCGGCGATTCGGGCGGACCTACCTGCACAAGACCACCCACAAGGACATGGGCCGCTTGCCCGAGCCGGCAGCGCACGAGCCCTTCTACAGGCTCATACGGTCCGGGATACTCGACATGGAACCGCCGGACCACACTCGGGTTCGTCGTCTGGTGGCCAAGGCATTCACCCCTCGCATGGTCGGATCGCTTCGGGAGCCCATCCAGCGCATGACCGACGGGCTGATCGATGCCGTCGAGGGGGTATTCGACCTGATCTCCTCCATCGCGGAGCCCTTGCCCGTTGCGGTCATAGCCGAACTGCTCGGCGTTCCGGAATCGGACCGCCCGTTGCTTCGACCTTGGTCCGCGGACATCTGCGGCATGTACGAGCTCAACCCCACGGAGGACGCCGCTCAGATCGCGGTGAAAGCGAGCGAGGAGTTCTCGGCGTACCTGCGATCGCTGGCGGCCGAGAGACGCGCGCGCCCTCGTGAGGACCTGATCAGCGCGATGGCTTCCGTCATCGACGACGGCGAACGCCTGACAGAAGACGAGCTGGTCGGAACTTGCGTTCTCCTGCTGAACGCCGGTCACGAGGCCACCGTGAACGTGACGGGAAACGGCTGGTGGACCCTGTTCCGCAACCCTTCCGCATTGGCGCGTCTGCGCTCCGAGCCTTCGCTGATTCCGAGCGCGGTCGAGGAACTCATGCGATGGGACACCCCGCTTCAGATGTTCGAGCGCTGGGTCCTGGAGGACTTCCAGATCCACGGCGTCACCGTTCCCCGCGGCGCGGAGCTGGGTCTGCTCTTCGGTTCGGCCAACCGCGACCCGTCGGTCTTCGAGAACCCGGACGCCCTGGACATCACCCGCGAACCGAACCCTCACTTGACCTTCGGAGCCGGCATCCACTTCTGTCTGGGCGCGCCGCTGGCTCGCCTCGAGCTGACGACTTCCTTCGCGACGGTGCTGAAGCGACTCCCCCGCCTGGAACTCGTCGAGGAACCTTCGTGGAAACCGAGCTACATAATCCGAGGACTTGAGTCGCTGCTAGTTCGAACCTGAAGAGCCGGCGGTCGGATTCGAACCGACGACCTAGCGATTACAAATCGCTTGCGCTTCCGGGCTGCGCCACGCCGGCCGAGAGCCGAGTCTACCTCGAGTAGGGCGTGCGGAAAGCCCGGCCGTTCTTGATGAGCGAGTACATAACGAACGCGTTCATCACGAGGAAGATCACGCTCACGAAGTTCGAAGATATCCCGACTATGCCACTGAGCAGACCCACCGTTGCGACCAAGAGGCCAAGCACCCGGCCGGCCGATCGCATCCGCAGAACCAGGATGCCGGCGAGGAGTTGACAACCGGCGAACGCCGTCCTCCGAGAGGGCAGGCCGACCCTAGCGCTTCACCGGGAACCGAGCAACGGCTCAGCCATCCCTCGGAAGGACGAACGCGTACAGTGCTGCGGCCAGAGAGGCCGAGGCGTTGAGCGAGGAGACCTTCCCTCGCATGGGGATCGAGACGAGCACGTCGCAGGATTCCCTGACCAACCTGGACATGCCTTCGCCCTCGCTGCCAACGACTATCCCGACCCGACCCTGGGGACACCGTTCGGCAAAGACATCTTTCCCGGCCGCGTCATCCAGGCCGACGACCGTGAATCCCTTCGACTGCAGGAGTCCGATCGTCCTCGTGATGTTCGTGACGCGTGCATGCGGCAGGTGAAGGAGCGCCCCCGCGGAAGCCCTGACCGCGGCGGGAGTTACATCGGCGGCGCGCTTGATCCTGCTGATCAGCATGACCGCCCCGGCGGCCTCGGCGGTACGAGCGGCCGCGCCGAGGTTCTGCGGGTCGGTGATCCCGTCCAGGATCACCACCAGGTCGGCTTCTCCCCACCCATGCGCGGATAGTTCACGATCGGACAGCGCCCGCGCAACGCCGGGATGAACGAGCGCCGCGACACCTTGATGATCGTCCGCCAGCTCATCCAGTTCGATCCGCGGCACTTCCCGCACTCGAACATCGGCCTCGCTCGCCGCGCGGAACAGGTCACGGAGACCCTGAGTCTGTCGAGCGCCTTCCGCCGCAAGGACCTCTAGGACGGAGCCCGCACGGATGGCCTCGGTGACCGCGCGCCGCCCGGCGACGACATCGGGAGATCCCTGCGGCGTCAAGTCACCACCGCGAGGGCGATGCAGCCGGCACCGTCGTCGCCGAGGCCTAGTCCCTCGGGCCTGGTCGCCTTGACCGAGACCCTCTCGACCGCGACGGCCAGCACCTCAGCAAGTCGGGCACGCATCTCGTCGCGTCTGGGCGAGATAGAGGGCCGGTCACAGATGACGGTCACGTCGCAGGAGACCGGAGTGAAGCCGCCATCGCGCAGCAGGACGACCGTTCGCGCGAGCAGATCGATACCCGATATACCGGCGATCGCCGGCTCGCCCTCTGGAAAGTGCATGCCCACGTCTCCCAGCACGGCAGCGCCGAGAAGAGCGTCGGCAAGCGCGTGGCAGACCGCGTCGCCGTCGGAATAGCCCACGAGTCCGGGCTCCCCCTCGAAGAGGAGGCCGCCGAGCCACAGTTCTCGAGACGGATCTCGCGGATGCGCGTCGAATCCGATCCCGAAGCGATGTTCAGCCATGCACGTCTCCCGCCATCATCTCCTGCGCACGCGCCAGGTCCCCGAGCGTCGTGATCTTGAAGTTCATCGGTTCTCCGGCTACGACGCAGACCCGATAACCCGCCCACTCGAGGACGGACGCGTCGTCGGTGAAGTCGAGACGCTCGGCTTCCGCTCGTTCGTGAGCCTCGCGGAAGGGTTCCAGGTGGAACGCCTGAGGGGTCTGCGCCAGCCCCAGCTCGGCTCTCGATTCGGTACCAGTGACCAAGCCGTCCGCGATGCGCTTGACGGTGTCGGTAACCGCGAGGACCGGTACCACTCCGTCACAGCCTCGGTCGAGCGCGTCCAGAACCGCCGTGAACATATCGGGGGGGACGAAAGGCCTAGCGGCGTCGTGACACGCAACCTTCGACGCGGACCCTGGCACGAGCGCGAGCGCGGTCCGCACGGAAGCGTGCCGGGTCAGTCCACCGGTGACGACCGTGGAGGCCTTGGCTATCGGCGCCAGGATCTCCATCGCACGAGCCTCGAAACTTTCGGGGACCGTGATGACGAGGGCATCGACGGCCGGTGACGCCGCGGCGGCAGCTGCGGCTATCGACAAGATGGTGCGGCCTCCGATCTCTATGAAGGCCTTCGGCTCGCTCGCTCCGAGTCGCCGGCCTTCGCCGGCGGCGAGGATCAACGCGACCGAGCGGACATCGCCCCTCACGGGCGTCAGTCCTCGGCTCCGGGCAGAGAGGCGAAGAGCATGCGGCCCGTCGTCGTCTGGATGACATTGGTGATCCTGACCGTGACGTCGCTGCCGAGGTGTCCGTTGGCCGACTCGACCACGACCATCGTTCCGTCGTCGAGGTAACCGACGCCCTGGCCGTGCTCGCGACCCTCCTTGACCAGGTGTACGGCCAACTCGTCGCCGGCCGTGTAGGGAACGCGGAACTTCGATGCCAGTGCATTGATCTGGGCGACCGGTACCCGCAGTGCCTCGGCGACCCTGGCCAGGTTGTGGTCAACGGTGATCAGTGTCCCGCCGCGCTCGCGAGCCAGGCGAACCAGAGCCGCATCGACATCCTGCACTCCGGCTTCCTCCACCAAGTTGATCTGAACGGTCGGCAACTTCTGTAGCTCGACCAGCGTGTCCAGCCCCCGGCGCCCCCGGGCGCGACGGCGAGGATCAGATGAGTCGGCGATCGACTGCAACTCCCTCAGCACTCCTTCGTGAAGGAGCATCGGACCCGTGATGAAACCGGTGGCAACGAGATCGGCGATGCGTCCATCGATCAGTGCGCTGGTATCGACGACGTGAAGATCGCCGCGTTGGGCCCCGCTCGCGATCGGCTTGAGCCCGATGACTCCGAACAGGTCTTCGTACTTGGAGACGCCGACCCTGTACCCGAGGGAACCCAAGGTCAAGTAGATGAAGACGATCACGGGCCAGGCTGCACCGTCGGGCAGGAACAAGATCGGGATCATGAGCAGCGCGGCCACGACGAGCCCGCCGATCAGACCCGCGGTTCCGGCGGCCAGTGCCGCGGCCGGCGTGCGCCGAAGTTCCTTCTCCATCCCGGTGACCGCTCGGAAGGTCAGGCGGCCCATGATCCCCCCGATCACGTATCCGCTGGCGGCTCCGAGGAATACCGACAGGAGTGTCCGGGTCGTGTTCGGGTTCAGCTGAGCGTGAGTGCCGATCTGATAGCCGGCGGCGCCCAGCAGGGCGACGAAGATCAGGCGAACGCCCTCGATCAGGCGCCCACCCGGGCGCTCTCCTTGCTCGCGTACACGTCGCTTCGCCGAGGTCATGGGTTCAGGCTGCCTGGTCGCATGGGTTTGCACAAGCGTACCGAAGGGTGCATCGGCAGTCTTTCGAACCTCCCGGAGTAGCCGGGATGGCGTGCTCGTGCCTCAGGCTTCGGCGGCGACGGCGCCACCGTGCGCGTCATCGAGCACGTCGTCGATCATCGTCTCGGCGTCCTCCTCGGACTTTCCAGTCGCATAGGAAAGCTCCGAGATGAGGATCTGACGGGCCTTCTGGATCATGCGCTTCTCGCCGGCGGACAGACCCTTCTCACGCTCGCGGATCGCGAGGTTACGCAGGACTTCCGCCACTTGGTAGGGATCGCCGGAGTGGAGCTTCTCCATGTTGTTCTTGAAGCGGCGGCTCCAGTTGGCGGCCATCACCGACTCGTCTTCACGAAGGACGGCCAGAACCTTCTTGACTTCGCTCTTGCTAACGACCTGGCGAAGACCTACCTCTTCGGTGCTATCGACGGGGATCATGAGCGTCAGATCGCCGTAGGCGACCCTGAGCACAAGGTACTTGCGTTTCTCGCCTAGGAATTCCCTGTCTCGCAGCTCTTCGATGATCGCGGCCCCGTGCTCTGGATGCACAACTGTGTCGCCCTTACGGAACACGGAACCTCCCAGGTCGAAGCGGGCCGGAAAACTGTTGACTAGTTAGAGAAGATAGCACGAGGGGCCCTTCCAGCGCAAGGCAAAACCCCAGGTCAGCGGCCACTTTCCACCACCAGGCCCTGTCCTGGGGGTCTAGGCCGAAGGTCTGTTTCGGAGGTTTTCCACAGGTCAGAGGCACCATCGGAGGGCGTCCTTGACGTGGCGAACCCCCTGTAGGGCCGGGTCCCTTCCACCGGGATCTGGGGCGAACACCCGGTCACACCCGGCAGCTTTGGCCGCCGCGAGTCTCTGAGCCATCGCCGGTGCCGGCCGGACCAGACCGGTGAGCGTGACTTCGCCCACGAAGGCCGCCCCCTCGGGGGGAGGAACTCCGGTTGCTGCCGAGGCCAGAGCTGCCGCGATCGCCAGGTCACAGGCCGGGTCGTCGACCTTGACTCCCCCTGCTGAGGCTCCGAAGAGCTCCGAGCGCCCCAGGGGCAGGCCGACCGCTCGGTCCAGGACGGCTGCCACGAGCTGGAAGCGCCGCCCGTCGATCCCGGTGGCCTGACGGCGGGCGGGACCGTCCCCGGCCCCCACCAGCGCCTGGACCTCGAGCGCGAACGCACGCCGGCCGGCCTGCGGGAGCGCGGTTGCCGCTCCCGCCTCCCGTTCGCCCGAGACCAGTAACCCCATCGGATCGATCTCGTGGAGTCCGTCGAGCCTCATCTCGAACCAGGCTGTTTCGCCCTCGGTCCCGAAGCGGTTCTTCCCTCCGGAGAGCATCCTGAGCCCCGAGCGTGGGTCCCCATCGAAGGACATGACGACGTCGACAGCATGCTCGAGCGTCCTGGGCCCGGCCAGGTCCCCGTCCTTGGTCACGTGCCCGGTCAGGAGGACGGCTATGCCCTCGGACTTGGCCAGTCCCACGAGGGCGTCGGTACAGACCCGGACCTGCGAAGGGCCACCCGGCATCTGAGATCCGGCCGTATCCCGAAGCGTTTGGATGGAGTCGACCGCCAGCAGGAAGGGTTTGAAGGCCCGGGCGACCTCGAGCACGTGCTCCAGGTCCCGGCCCGGAGCGAAGGAGATGGTGTCGCCGTCGATGCCGAGCCGGCGGGCCCTGGCCGCCACCTGGCCATGGGACTCTTCGCCCGAGACCAGCAGGCAGGGGTGACCCGCTCCGGCAAGGGCAGCGATCAGGTGCAACAGCAGGGTGGACTTGCCGATGCCGGGCTCCCCCGCCAGCAGCGCGACAGAGGAGGGCACGAGCCCGCCGCCCAGAACCCGGTCGACGCCGGCGATCCCGACGGAGACCCGCCTTTCCACATCAGTTGCGGCGGAGAGGGTCTCGGGCGCCGAGTAGGCGCCACCGGTCGCGCGGGAGCCTCCACGGACCTCCTGGATCGTCCCCCAGGAGTCACATCCTGGACACCTTCCGGCCCACTTCGCAACCTGTTGGCCGCAGTCCGAGCAGGCGTGAACCGTCTTCACCTTGGTCATGGTCGGACCCTACTCCCCGGCTCTGACACGCCCGACTGGGGTCGTGTCATACCCCCTCGCTAGGATCGGGCGGGGCTAGGTCTAAGGGCCCGAGTTGGCCAGTTAGGGAAGATTCCTGCCGCCCCGACTTCTTCCGGGGCGACGGATGCCGATAAGTCAGCAATAGGAAGGAGGCGCCGGCAGTGCGGGTCGTCAGGGTCGACAACGAAGGGTTCTCAGAACCCGAACCGAGCTTCACCGAACACTACGAGCCCGAGCCCGCCGAGGACGCCGACGAGGACGCCTTCCCCTTGGTTCTCGTCTCATGGCACGACGCCTGGTTCGATTTCGATCAGCCCACGATCGACGACTCGAGGCCGGACTACCTGGTCAAGACGGTCGGATTCCTGGTCAGCGAGGGCCCCCGCTTCCTCTCGGTCGCACAAGAGGTTCTGCCCGACGGCGACGGTTTCCGCGCCGTGACGCACATACCCCTGTCGATCATCGAATCGATCGTCTCCCTGGACGAGGGCGACCCCAGGTTGCGACCGGCCGGCTGAGCCGCGATACTCCAAGGCGGTGGCAACGCCACCCCGACAGCGAAGGAGGGAAGCACACATGCGCAAGTCCGAGACGGTCATGACCGCATACACGCGTCCCTGGAAAGCTGTCGGCTAGCGGTACCTCACCACCTAGGTACACCGGCCGCCCGCTCGGGCGGCCTTCTTCATGCCCCGGGGCGCGCGCACGATCGCCGAAACCACTACGCCCGGGAGGCCCAAGTTGCACGAGGAACTGCTACGACCCTTCTTCGAAGAGGGATACATAGCCGCGGTGATCCGCCAGATAAGCGCCGGGAAGGAGGCGTCGATATGGCTCTGCGCCGCCGGCGAGTTCGCCGGCGAACGAGACCTCGTCGCCGTCAAGGCCTACCGCGAGCGCACCCACCGAGACTTCCAGAACCGAGCCGTCTACACCGCCGGTCGAGTCGTGCTGGACGAGCGCGCGGCGCGCGCCATGTCGGGCAAGACTCGCTTCGGCAGGTCGGTTGAGGAAGGCCTTTGGCAAGGACGCGAATGGGAGGTACTCAAAGACCTGCACGCAGCCGGCGTGCCGGTCCCCGAGCCGATCGCGTTCACAGGCGACGCCATGTTGCTGTCCTACATCGGAGACGAGGGGGGGCCGGCTCCGCAACTTCGGCAGCTCCGCCCCGATCGGCAGGAAGCCGATGAGCTTTGGAACCAGGTGCTTCGCGCGGTGGAGTCGATGCTCCTGGCAAACGTCGTTCATGCGGATCTCTCGCCCTACAACATCCTGGCCTGGGAGGAGAACCTGACCCTGATCGACTTCCCTCAGGCGGTGGATCCGCGCTTCAACCCGAACGCCTTCGAGTTGCTGGAGCGCGACCTTCGCAACGTCGGCGGGTGGTTCGCCAAGCACGGCGTGGACAACGATCCCGGGGAGCTGGCGCAGAACCTCTGGACCGCATGGGAGTTCGCCGACCTGATACCGGGGGACCTGCGCTAGCCGCCCGCTTCGGGAACGAAGGCGCGTTCGAGTTCCTGCGAGTCCGTCGAGGACGCGATGCCGGCACTCTCGATGATCTCGGAGTCGCCGACCGCAAGCAGCTGCAAACTCGCAGGATCGAAGTACCAGAGGTTGTCCCGGTGTTCGGTGTTGCTCGACACCAGTATCGCGGGTCTGCCGAGAGGATCGAGCTGACCGCCCGTGACGTCCACACCATCCAGGCCTGCCGCCACTTGAACCAAGGCGGCTTTCTGCTCCGGTGTCACATCGGGCGCTGTAAGCAGCTCGTAGATCGAGCGGATGAGCCCCCACTCGATCGGGCCCCCCCAGTCGGCGTACGGCTCCGGCGAGGCTCCTCCGGGGTTGACTCGCTCTCTCAGCTGCTCGTCGAGTTCGACCGGATCGGTGGACAGGTAGGACTTAGGTCCGGTGTCGGAAGAGAACCGACCGGGCTCGAAGGTTTCGTCCCGATCTCCACCGAGCTTGGCGAAGCGACCCGAATCGTCGGTGGCCCACCAAGTCTGGAAGCTCCAGCCGGGACTCGAGTAACGCATGTAGTAGTACTCCCCAGCCCCCAGGGACAGATCAACCGAGGGCGTGAGCAGTACCGCGCCTTCGCCGGCGGCCTTCGTTGACCCTCCACCTCTGGCGAGGGCGAAGAATCCTCCGCCGATGGCGCCGAGACCGACGACCAGCGCAACCGACATCGTCACGATCTTCTGGCGAACCGCCTTACGCTCGCCGCGGCGTCGCAGACCCTCGACATCTGTGGTCGAGGCCGGCGCTGCATCGCGGGCGCGCTCGAGCTTCTCGCGTAGGTCACTCATCTTTCACTCCCATCTCTTCTTTGAGTTTCGCTCTCGCTCTGGCCGCAAGGACGCGAACCGTCGAAGCGCGCACGCCGAGTGCTTCCGCGGCCTCTTCCGACGTGAAACCCAGAAGGTCGGTCAGGACGATCGCGGCGCGCTGTCGCGGCGTGAGCGGCGCCAGCGCGCGGATGACCGTCTCGCGCTCCTCGATCGCGGCGATGCCGTCGTCTCGCGGAAGGGTATGGGCCGCCTTGCGCAGAGCCAGCGCCGCTCGCCTGCCACGGCTCCTCCAAAGGTTCATCGCGGTCCGGTAGAGGTAGCCGGTCGGATCGTCCATCTCGCCGACCCGGTCCCAGTGCTCGAGCACCTTTAGGAAGGCGTCTTGGGCTATCTCCTCCGCCTCGTGCTTGTTGCGGGTCACGAGCCAGAGGGCGCCGTAAAGGCCCTGCCGCTCCGCCAGGAAGAACTCCTCGAAGGTGGCCGACCCCACTAGTTCGCTCGCTGCGATCGCAGTCATACGAGACAAGAACGCTCGAGCCATGCCTACCTGTTTACAGGTTTCTCCGCGTTCGGTGACCGCCGTCACAGCACCCCGTGCCGGAGGCTATGAGCATGGACACATGACCCACGCACGAAGGCGGGATATGCTGGCATACCATGAGGAGGACGACCGTGAAGATCCCCGACGAGCTAGACGAGCTCCTTCGTCACGAGGCCAAGCGGCGCGGCATGACCATCTCGGAACTGACCCGCGAGGCGCTCGAGTCCCACCTGGGCCTTCGACCACAACGAAGAGTGCTCTTCGGCGGGTGGGTGGGCGACAGCGGAAGGGACAACAGCAACGCAGAGAACCTGGACGAGATCATGGAAAAGGAGATCTGGCCACAGGTGGAAGCCGACGCCTTCGGCCGGGAGCATCCATCCCAGTCCTGATCGACACCGGTCCGATCGTGGCTGCCGCCGACGGGCGCGACAGCGCGCACGACAGATGCGCGAGGCTTCTCTCCTTTGAGCCGGGGCCCCTATACGTCCCACAACCGGTCATAGGCGAGGTCGCCTACTTCGTCCAAAAGCACCTCGGCGCAGAGGGCGAAGTCAGAGTTTTGGCCGAGTTCGCCGCGGGCGGCCTACTCCCGGTCCCTGTCGAGCCGGGCGACTGGGAAAGGATCGCGGAGCTCGTCTGGCGCTACCGCGACATGGCACTCGGCACTGTGGACGCCTCGATCGTGGCCGTCGCGGAACGCCTCGATATCACTCGCATCGCCACCTTAGACCGACGCCATTTCGAGGTCGTCAAGCCGCGGCACGCAGAGAGCTTCGAGCTGGTCCCCTAGGTGCAGGCCTACTCGGTGGTGCCGGCGAACTCCACGGGGGGTACGTCCGGAGGAGCAGACGCCCCGTCGATCACGATCTCGCCGTCGACCGCATCCACGATGACCGTCTGACCGGCGCGGAACTCCTTCCACAGGAGCTTCTCCGAGAGCGGATCCTCGACCAGACGCTGGATGGTTCGCCGCAACGGCCGAGCCCCGAGTGACTGGTCGTAGCCCTGGGTAGCCAGCAGAACCTTGGCGGCGTCCGTCAACTCGATGTCGACGTCCTTGGCCTTCAGCTGCTCGCGCAAGCGAACCATCATCAGGTCCACGATGTTCTTCACGTCGTCCTGTGTAAGCGAGCGGAAGACGATGACCTCGTCGATACGGTTCAAGAACTCGGGTCGGAAACTCTTCTTGAGCTCCTCGTTCACGCGGTCGCGCATGCGCTCGTAGGTGACCTCTTCGTTGGCGCTGGAGGCGAACCCGATCCCCGGCCCCTTCTGGATGTCCCTGGTACCCAGGTTCGAGGTCATGATGATGATCGTGTTCTTGAAGTCCACCTTGTGACCCTGGGAGTCCGTCAGGTGCCCGTCCTCCAAGATCTGCAGCAGCGTGTTGAACACGTCCGGGTGCGCCTTCTCGATCTCGTCGAAGAGGACGACGCTGAAGGGCTTGCGGCGCACGGCTTCCGTGAGCTGTCCGCCCTCCTCGTAACCGACGTAACCGGGAGGCGAACCGATCAGGCGCGAGACCGTGTGCTTCTCCATGTACTCGGACATGTCGATCTGGATGAGCGCATCCTCGTCGCCGAAGAGGAACTCGGCCAGCGCCTTGGACAGCTCGGTCTTTCCGACGCCGGAGGGCCCGAGGAAGATGAACGAGCCGGCCGGGCGGCGCGGGTCCTTCAACCCGCTGCGGGTGCGCCGGATGGCGCGGGACACCGCGCTGATGGCCTCGTTCTGCGTGACGATGCGCTTGTGGAGCTCGTCTTCCATGCGGAGCAGCTTTTCGGTCTCTTCCTCGGTCAGCTTAAGACGGGGATGCCGGTCCAGATCGACAGGACCTCGGCGATCTCCTCCTCGTCTACCTCGGACAAGATGTCCATCTCGCCGGACTTCCACTCCTGCTCGCGGCGACTGCGCTCTTCCGTCAATTGACGCTCCTCGTCGCGCAGGGAAGCGGCGCGCTCGAAGTCCTGACCGTCGATCGCGCTCTCCTTCCTCAGGCGAACCTCTGCGATCTTCTCGTCGACCTCGCGCACGTTCGGCGGCGCGGTCATGCGCTGGATCCGCATGCGGGAGCCGGCCTCGTCGATGAGGTCGATCGCCTTGTCGGGCAGGAAGCGGTCGCTGATGTACCGGTCGGCCAGGTTCGCGGCCGCGACTAGCGCGTCGTCGGTGAAGTTCACGCGGTGGTGAGCCTCGTAGCGGTCGCGCAGGCCCTTCAAGATCTCGATCGTGTGGGCCACGGTCGGCTCGTTCACTGTGATCGGCTGGAAGCGGCGCTCAAGGGCCGCGTCCTTCTCCAGGTGCTTACGGTACTCATCGCGCGTGGTAGCCCCGATGGTCTGGAGCTCGCCGCGGGCCAGCATCGGCTTCAATATCGAAGCAGCGTCGATCGCTCCTTCGGCGGCGCCTGCGCCGACCAGCGTGTGCAGCTCGTCGATGAACAAGATGATGTCGCCGCGGGTCTTGATCTCCTTGAGGACCTTCTTCAAGCGCTCCTCGAAGTCACCGCGGTAGCGCGAGCCGGCGACCAGGGCTCCCAGATCCAGCGTGTAGATCTGCTTGCCCTTCAGCGTCTCGGGAACCTCGCCACGCACGATGTCCTGAGCGAGACCCTCAACAACGGCCGTCTTACCGACGCCGGGCTCACCGATCAGAACCGGGTTGTTCTTGGTCCTGCGGCTGAGTACCTGCATGACGCGCTCGATCTCTTTCTCACGGCCGATGACCGGGTCGAGCTTGGTCTCGCGAGCGAGCTGGGTGAGGTTGCGGCCGAACTGATCTAGCACCATCGAGCCCTGCGGGCCGCCCTCGCCGGGCTGACCACCCGGCTGAGTCTCGCCCTTACCGCCGGTGTAACCCGACAACAGCTGGATCACGGTTTGGCGAACACGGTTGAGGTCTGCTCCCAGCTTCTGAAGGACCTGGGCCGCAACGCCTTCGCCTTCGCGGATCAGGCCGAGCAGGATGTGTTCGGTACCGATGTAGTTGTGGCCGAGCTGGAGCGCCTCACGCAGCGACAGTTCCAAGACCTTCTTGGCTCTCGGAGTGAAAGGGATGTGCCCGGTCGGAGCCGCCTGGCCCTGACCGATTATCTCCTCGACCTGCTGGCGGACCGCCTCGAGCGATATGTCGAGCGATTCGAGGGCCTTGGCCGCAACCCCTTCGCCCTCGTGAATGAGGCCGAGCAGGATGTGCTCGGTTCCGATGTAGTTGTGGTTGAGCATCCTCGCCTCTTCTTGGGCGAGGACAACGACGCGCCTGGCGCGGTCCGTGAAACGTTCGAACATGTCAGAGTCCTCCGGGCCACAGCCCGCATGTTCCGGTCCCTCGAGGATCAGCGGACCACGTCCTACCCTCAAGGTGCGCCGGGTGCCGTCGACGCGAGGAGCCGCCTGCAGCGCCCTTCACGGGGGAGTATACCCGTGCCTGCCGATAAGCCCGGACTTCAACCTGCATATCTGCACCCATGAGTACCTCCAAATGGGTTATTCGGAAGGTCGGGTGCTGAAGATTAGGGGTTGGGCCATAAGACCTGCGGCATCCCCCGTTCGGGCCATGCAATCTCCCCCGGATAGGCGTTGTGACGGACTACAGGGGCGGGCACAATCGTTTCCAGCAGATACCCCTAGCTGCGAGTCGGCCGATCCCCCCGGAGAAGCTTCCCTCGTTAGGAGACGATTGACGTTGAGAGTCCTGGTCGTGGACGACCACCCAGCTTTCCGTACGGCGCTTACATCCGCGCTTCGCATGGTCGAGGGTTTCGAGGTCGCCGGAGAGGCCGGCGGGGGTGTGGCGGCATGCGAGGAGGCGGACTCTCTCGAACCGGACGTGGTGCTGATGGACCTTTCGATGCCCGACCTTTCCGGTATCGACGCGATGAAGCAGATCCACAAGACACAGCCAGACCTTCCCGTCGTGATCTTGACGGCGCACGCCGATCCCGGTGTCGAGAAGGAAGCTCGCGCGGCGGGTGCATCGGGTTTCCTCGCCAAGGGCGTTGGCCTCGACGATCTGGTCATCGTCCTTCACGAGGCCGCCGAGCCCGGCGACGACTAGCGCTCGCTAGCGCTCTTCGGGGCGCTGCGAGGGAAACATGATCAGATCCCTGAGCGATGGCGCGTCCGTGAGAAGCATGAGCAACCGATCGATCCCGAGGCCAAGTCCTCCCGCGGGCGGCATGCCGTGTTCGAGCGCGGTGAGGAAGTCCTCGTCCAATGGGTGAGCTTCTTCGTCTCCTGCGGCCTTGGCCCTCTGCTGCATCTCGAACCTGGCCCGCTGCTCGTCCGGGTCGGTCAGTTCCGAAAAGGCCGTGACGAGTTCCAGCCCACCGATAACCAGATCGAAGTGCTCGGTCAGGCCCGCATCGTTCCGATGTGGTCTGGCCAGCGGCGAGACCTCCCGCGGAAAGTCGCAGACGAAGGTCGGCTCCTGGATGCCCGGCTCGACCAGCTTCTCGAACATCTCCTGCACGATCTTGCCCGGACCCCAGGCGGGATCGACAGAGACGCCCTTACTTTCGGCTAACCGGGCAAGGTCGGGCCGATCCAGGGTTACCTGTTCACCGACCGCCTCGCCCACCGACCCCAGGATGGTTATCCGGCGGAACGGCGGGGTCAAGTCGACGGTGCTGCCACGGAACGGGATCGCGAGCGAGTCGGAGTCTCTGCCCATGAGGACGTTCACCGCGCGGGCGCACTCGACGATGAGCGCCTCGGACAACTCCATCATCGTGTCGTAGTCGCCGTAGGCCTGATAGGCCTCGAGCATCGTGAATTCGGGGTTGTGGTCGCGGTCGATACCCTCGTTGCGGAAGTTGCGACCCATCTCGAAGATGCGCTCGACGCCGCCCACGAGCATGCGCTTGAGGTAGAGCTCCAGCGAGATGCGCAGTTTCAACTCGGTATCAAGGACGTTGTGATAGGTGGTGAACGGCCGCGCGTTGGCGCCGCCGGCAACGGGCTGCAGCATCGGTCCCTCGAACTCGACGAAGCCGCGCTCGTCCAGGACGCGGCGGATCGTCTTCAATGCGGTCGCGCGGGCGAGGAAGTAGAGCCGTGGGTTCTCATCGGCGATCAGGTGCAGGTAACGGCGGCGCTGCTGCAGGTCGGGGTCCTTCAGTCCGTGCCATTTCTCCGGAAGCGGCCTCAGCGATTTGGTCAGCATCGTGAGGGCGCGGACCTTGACGGAGATCTCGCCGCGCTTGGTCCGAACGACCACTCCCGACGCACCGACGATGTCGCCGAGATCCACATCATCGATCAGCGCCAGAGAGGCCTCGTCCAGGGTGGCCTCTTCGCAGAAGAGTTGGATATCCCCGCTTCGATCGCGAAGGACGAGGAAGTTCAGCTTGCCCATCCTGCGAGCCATCACGACGCGACCGGCCACGGTCGCGCTGCGGGAGGAGTCCTCTCCGTCGGCAAGGACCCCGTCCGGGAACTCGGCGTGTATCTCCGCTGCGGTCGAATCTGGAGCGAAGTTGAGGGCGAAGGGCTCGACGCCGGCGGCGCGCAGCCGGTTGAGACTGTCACGGCGAGCCTTGAAAACCTCCGCTTCCCTCGAAGCGCTCTCCTCCGGCGGGGGGATCTCTTCACTCATCGGCCGTCACCACGTTCTTCTCGAAGACGAGGCGAAGGCCTTCAAGGGTGAGCCATGGCTCGTGGTGATCGATGGTGCTGCAGTGGGGGATGACGACGCCGGCGAGGCCGCCGGTCGCGATGGTGACGGCGGGAGTACCGAGCTCGGCGCGGATGCGCTGGACGATGCCGTCGACCTCTCCCGCCGTTCCGAAGATGAGTCCGGACTGGATGCACTCGACCGTGCTCTTGCCGATGACGTTCTTCGGTGCGTTCAGCTCGACGCGGGTGAGCCGAGCCGTGTTGGAGAACAGCGACGCCGCGCTCACCTGGATCCCCGGGGCGATCACTCCCCCGATGAACTCGCCCTTGTCGGAGATGACATCGAAGTTCGTCCCGGTCCCGAAGTCGACGACGATCGCCGGTCCCCCGAACCGCGTGAAGGCAGCCAGGGCGTTGACGACCCGATCCGCCCCGACCTCACGAGGGTTATCGGTTAACAGCGGCACCCCCGTCTTGGTGCCGGGGCCGACCACGACGGGAGGGAAGGGGAAATAGGAGTGCGCCATGTCGCGAAGGGTGGAGGTCACACCCGGAACAACCGAGGCGATGACCACACCCGAGATCTGCCGCTCGAATGACATCTCCTTCTGGGAGAGGAACCCGGCCAGCAGCAGGGCAAGCTCGTCGGGCGTGCGCTCCGGCATGGTGGACATGCGCCACGTGTGCTCGAGATGGTCGCCGCGAAAGACGCCCAAGACGATCTCGGTATTGCCGACGTCAACCGCGAGCAACATGGCGCCCATCGTCCCCTACGGGTTACGCCGCGACAACCCGGGCTGCTGCGAGCTTCAGCGGTCCGTCTCCAGCCTGAGGTTGTCGATCAGGCGCGTCCTGCCGAATCGGGCAGCTACGAGCGCCCTTGTCGGACCGGTGACGGTGGCGATCGGCTGGAACGTCGCATCGTCCACCACGGCGGCGTAGTCGAGGGTCGCCTGCTCCGTCGCGCCTATCTCCCGGGCCATGACCGCGATGAGCTTGGCGGCATCGCGCTCGCCCGACCTTGCGTGTTCGGCCGCCTCCGATAGAGCCAGGAAGAGGCAGCCGGCCGCCTCCCTTTCCTCGGGTGAGAGGTAGGCGTTGCGGCTCGATAACGCCAGGCCATCGGGAGCTCTCACCGTTGGACAGCTTGCGACGTCTATCGGCATGCCCAGGTCGTGAACCATCTTCCGGATGAGGAAGAGTTGCTGGGCGTCCTTCTCGCCGAGATAAGAGGTGCAGGGGCCGCATATCTCGAAGAGACGGTGAACGGCCTTGAGAACTCCTGCGAAGTGCCCGGGCCGGGCGACGCCTTCGAAGGCGGCGGCGACCGGGCCCGGATCCGGCTCTATCAGGGCCAAGCCGGGTGGGTACATCTCGTCGAGACCGGGAGCGAAGACGAGGTCGACCCCGTGTTGTTCGGCTATCGATAGGTCTCGTTCCTCGTCGGCAGGATAGGAGTCGAGGTCTTCGTCCCGGCCGAACTGGGCAGGGTTCACGAACAGGGACATCACGAGGAAGGGGTGCTCTTCGCGCGCCCGCTTCAGCAGAGCGCTGTGGCCGGCGTGCAGGGCCCCCATCGTGGGAACGAAGCCGACCTCGGCGCCGCGCGCGGTGGTGTCGGCGGCCGCCCTACGGGCGTCGGTGATGCCGCGCATCTGGGCGGCCGCTCTGATCAGGTCCATCGCGCCAGAACCTCCTCTACCCGCTGCCGATCCGTCGGGGACAGACGCCCGCTGCGCGCGGCTAGGTCGAGCGCGACGCGGCATAGTTCGACGTAAGCGGCGACCGCGCGAGGTGCCGCCTCTCTCAGGGCGGCGAGGTTCCGCTCCACGGTTCCAACGTCGCCCCGCACCGCCGGTCCGGTCAGAGCTTGGGCCGGGCCGACACGACCGATGTTCTCGACCGTCGCTCTCGATAGCGGCGTCAGCACCGCGACCGGATCGGGGACGCCGGCCTCCCGCAGGAGGTCTTCTGCGATGCCGGCAGCGGCCACAACGTAGTTGGACGCGAATACCGCGGCCGCGTGATACAAGGCCCTCTTGTCGTCGGCGAGCGAGAACGGCTGGGCCCCAACATCTTCGGCGAGCAGGAAGCCGAGCGCCTCACCTTCGTCGTCTTGGGAAGTCACCGCCATGGCGCTGCCGGGGATGCGCTCGATCGCGCTCTCGACATCCGGAACGGTCATGAACGGATGGATAGCGAGGACCCTCGCGCCCGCCGCGCGCGCCGGGGCCAGAGCGTCGAGCCCGAGGGATCCGGACAGATGGGAGACCCAGGCATCTCGTCGGAACGCACCGGCCTTGGCGAGGGAAAGCACCAACTTCTCGAGCGGATCGTCCGGCACCGCGATAAGGACCAGCTCGGCGGCGCCGGCGGCCGGACCGGCATCGACGACGGGAACGCCCGGCAGGTACCTCGCGACCCGCTCCTGGGTGGCTTGCCTCCCCGACGCAGCGGTCACGACATGGCCGGCTCGCTGAAGCAGAACCGCCATCGCCGTTCCGACCCGGCCCGCCCCGATAACGGAAACTTCCATCGGAGCGGAGTATCCCAACCTCAGGAGGTCCAGACGAGAGGGCCGGTGGGCGCGGGCGCGCCCTCTGGAAGCCGAACCGCCCTCCTGACTCCGTCGATCCACGAGAACAAAGAGCCGTCGGTTACGACCAGAACGGTTCCCTCGTCGGTTATGGCTCCGTACGTCAGGCCGAGTACCGGCCCAACGTAGATCGGCACCCGCCTGGTCTCCCCGGGCCCCGCCTCGATGAGGAACAACCCCTGCCGCTGGCCAACGGAGCCCGCGACCAAGGCGTGAAGCGCATCCGGCGACCAAGCGAGCACCCGCTCGATCCTCATGTCGCTCTCGGCCGTTCCGTACGCGACGGGTGCCTGGTCGGGCCTGCCTCTCCAGAAGAGACCGGCTCCGTGCACGAAGGGCATGGGTGGATCCTCCGATGCCCGTGTGCGGACCGGGGCGATCGTCTGGGGGTCCCTGCCCGTGCCCGGCGTGACGATCATGTCGCTGGCCGCCGAGATCGAGATCAATGAGTACCCCTCCAGAACCGGATGCGGATCCCCGTTGCCGGCGAAGTTGATCTCGGCCTGTCCGTTCTTCTCGAGGGTGAAGTACGTGCTCGCGAAAGCCCGCCCCACCGAGAGAACGTCACCGCAGAGTGAGTCGTCGTGGAACGGTCTCTCGCGCGAGTTGAGGACCAGGTTCACCAACAAGATCGAGACCTCCCGGTGGCAGCGGTCGGCAAGAGGTCCGCGCCGGAGCACCGCCACGCTCTGACCGTGTGCCGACCAGGCGACCAGGTCGCCGGTCGCCAACGACACGGGGGCGTCATCCGGACCGAGGAACCGAAGGACCGAGGCCTGCTGCCTGCCGTCCGGCAGCCTGGAGGTTACTCCGATCCACCCCGGGAGCGCCTGATAGGCGTCGACGAGCTCGGTGGTTCCCTGCATCAGGGGCCCTCGCGCGACCTTGCCGGTCGCCAGATCCCATCGCCAGAGACGCTGGCCACCTCCGGCGATATCGCTCATGTAGACGAGGACCCCGTTTCCGGTAAGGGGCGCATCCCTCGGCACGTTCCGCACGTGAGCGTTCGTCCAGACCACCACGACGGAGACCAGGACGAGACCCACGACCGTCAGCGCGAGCAGGGGTCTGCCCGCCCGTCTTCCCTCGCTCCAGTCCGGAGCGGGATGTCGCTCGGCCCGGTCGTCCTCAGCGACCTCCGCCCCTGCAAGGGGCTCGGGGCGAAGTTCGGGGACCGGCATCGCGAATAGCGGCTCTCCGCACTCCGGACAGCCCGAGCCCTTCTGGCCCGCGCCGGTCCAGTCGCACCGGAGGCAGAAGGACCCGGTCGCGCTCAAGGCCCCGGCCGGATCGGGGGGGCGAAGACGCGAGCGCCCTCGAGCGCGCCCTCACCTAGGTGCAAGGACATCATCCGCCGTCCTCCGGGGAGCTTGGGGTCCTTCTCAAGTTCCAACAACGGCATCAGCACGAAGGCTCTCTCGTGCATCCGAGGGTGAGGAACGACCAGATCGGGCTCGTCCAAGTCCTGATCGCCGAAGTTGAGTATGTCCACATCTATCGTTCGCGGCCCCCAGTGCTCCAGACGTACCCGATGGAGTTCGGCTTCGATGTGCGCGCAGACGCCGAGCAGTTCGCGCGCCGTCAGATCGGTTTCGACGGCGACCACGATGTTGAGGAAGTCGGGCTGGGCGGGACCGACCGGATCGGTCTCGTAGACGCGGGAGGAGCGTTCGAAGCTGACTCCCTGCGTCGCGGCCAAGATGTCTACGGCACGCTGGAGGTTCTCCAGGCGCTCTCCGAGGTTCGTCCCGATCCCCAGGAGCGCGCGGACGTTCACGCCCTCAGTCTCCCCCGGCCGTCGCGGCGGCAGCGACGCCTTCGATCCCGATGGCGCTTGCGGCGCCGGGCTTGTGAACGACCGCCGTCGCGCGGGTGACGTGATCCATCGCCAGGACCGCTTCCGCAACCGCCCGGGCGAGGGTCTCGAGCAGGTCGAACGACTCCGATGCAACCTTCTCGCGTGCCGCTTGCGATATCGCTCGATAGTCGGCGGTGGAACCGATGTCGTCGGCATCGACGGTGACGTCCAGGTCAAGATCGACGACGAAGTCCTGGGGCTCGTCCTTCTCGCCGGGGTTCGCCCCGTGTCGCCCGGAGCACCGGATGCCCGAAAGGAACAGTCTGGAAGTGCTCACTCGTCTTCCTCCTCCTGGAACCAGTCGTCCTTCTCGTACTCGGCCAGATCGACCCAAGGGGGTTTCCTCTCGAGCTGGATCGTCACTACGCCTTCGCCTCCGTGGCCGTGCGGTTGCTTGAGGTATCGGGCCCGAAGGTACTCGTAGACCATCGGGGCCAGGGTCTCGGGCGCATCCTCCGTCAGGAAGTGACCACACCCGGGTAGAAGACCCAGCGTCGAGGTGGGGATCGTGTCGTTCAGTGCCTCGGCCGCGGCTAGAGGCTGGAACGCATCGGCCTCACCCCACAGGATGAGGACGGGGAAGTCGATCTCGGCCAGTCGCGGGGCGATATCTTCAAGGCCGAGACCGTCGATCGATCGGACCCATCGGAAGTAGGCGGCCATCCCGCCGTCCTCCTCCCAGGGACGCATGTACTCCTCGAACGTGGCTTCCGCCAGCCGCGCGGGGTATCCCATCGCGAGCTGGAAAGCCGCGTGCATGACCGCACGAAGGAGCTGAGGGTCCTCCTGTTCGGGCGTCGCGTTCTGGATATCGCGGGTCTGCTCGGCCGGCCACATCCCGAAGGCGACCGAATCCAACAGCACCATGGCGTCCACGATCCCTTCCAGCGCAAGTAGTTGCGCGATACCTCCCCCTATCCCGTGACCGATCGTGGCGAACCTCTCGATGCCGAGTTGGGTCGCCAGTTCCTGGACGTACGTGGCCTGAGCCCTGATGTGCAGGGGCGCGTCGACGGGCTTGTCGGAATCGCCGGCACCGAGAAGGTCGGGAACGATGAGCCGGAACTTCGACGAAAGCACGGGCATGAAATCACGCCACATGTGCGAGGAGAGCGGGAACCCGTGGAGCAAGATCGCGGCCGGACCCTCCCCGATATCGACGTAACTGAGTTCGCCACCGGAGACGGCCGCGCGACGCTTGTCGGTCATCGTCGGATGCCCCGAGCTATCGCGTCGGCGACGCGGACGACCTTGACCATCTGGGCGACGTCATGGACCCTAACGATGTCGACACCGTGGAAGGCACACCAGGCGACCGCAGCTGCCGTGCCCTCGGTCCGATCGGCCGGGTCATCGGTTCCGGTCAAGGTCCCGATGAACCGCTTGCGCGAAGGCCCGGCCAGCACCGGAAGGCTCAGGTCGGCGAATCGCTCGATGCTCCTCAGGATCTCCAGGTTGTGCTCGAGGCTCTTGCCGAACCCTATGCCGGGGTCGACCGCTAGACGAGAAGCGTCGATGCCCGCAAGTGCGGCTGCCTCGACTCGCTCCCGCAGGAACCCGTGTACCTCCTCGATGACGTCGTCGTAGGAAGGGTCATCCTGCATCGTCTTGGGCTCGCCCTTCATGTGCATGAGGACCATCCCTGCCCCGGTGAGGGCTACCGCCGCGAACATCGCGGGGTCGGCTCCGGCGGAAACGTCGTTGACGATCGCGGCGCCGGCGGCCAGCGCGGCCGAAGCCACCTCGGCCTTGCGTGTATCGATCGACACGATCAGATCCCGACGTGAGTCCAGGAGGCCTCGGATGACGGGAACGGTTCGAGCGATCTCCTCGGCCGCGTTGACCGGGTTCGAGCCGGGTCTGGTCGATTCGCCGCCGACGTCGAGGATGTCCGCGCCCTCGGACACCATCTGAAGCCCGTGCTTGACGGCGGCATCCGGTCCGTCGAAGAGCCCACCGTCGGAGAAGGAATCGGGCGTCACGTTCACGATCCCCATCACGAGCGTGCGCGAACCGCACGAGATCTGATGAGCCCCGCAGCGCCAGAGCTTCTCGGTCATGCGGGCCATGGTAGCCCGCGACCCGCCGCAGGGGTCAGCGCATGCCGATGTGGTCCATGGCCTCCTGGCGCGTGCGCGCGTCGTTGCGGAACAGGCCGCGCACGGCCGAGGTCACCGTGACGGCGCCCGGCTTCTTTATGCCACGCATCGTCATGCAGAAGTGTTCGGCCTCTATCACGACGAACACCCCTCTCGGGGACAGCGCCGCGTCGAGAGCCTCAGCGATCTGAGTGGTGAGTCGCTCCTGAACCTGTGGCTTCTTGGAGAGCAGATCGACCACACGGGCGATCTTCGACAGACCCGTGATCTGCTGCGACTTGTTCGGGATGTAGGCCACATGGGCCTTGCCCGAGAAGGGCACCAGATGATGCTCGCAGACGCTGAACAGGGGGATGTCGCGGACCATGATCATCTCGTCGTGGTCGGCGCCCTCCACGACCGTTACCAGCGCGCTCGCATCCGCACCGATGCCCGCGAAGATCTCGCGATACATTCGGGCGACACGCGCGGGCGTCTCGCGCAGACCTCCTCGCTCGGGGTCCTCGCCGATCCCTTCAAGGATCATGCGCACGCCCTGCTCGACCTTCGCGTCGTCGAAGTTGGTGTTGTCCATGGGCGCCCGATACTACCCGGCGACCGGCGGAACCAGGGAATCGAGGGTGTCCGCCAGGTTCGACAGATCGGTCAGCGTCGCGGCCCGCGGGATGTCGCTCGTCTCGCTCCGACGGTTGATCCACACCGCGGGCAGTCCCAGCTTCGCGCAGGGCTCGACGTCGTGGAAGAGGGAGGCCGCGACGTGCACGTGCCGCTCGCGGGCGGCGCCGGTTCCGCGGAAGAACGAGTCCCAGTGCCCGAAAGCCGGCTTGTACGAACCGATCTCGGATGCGACCACGGTCGCGTCGATCCGAACCCCGATGGCCTCGATCGAAGCATCGAGCAGATCCGGATCCGTGTTGGACAAGATCGCGATCTTCCAGCCGCGCGCCCTCAACTCGGCGAGCGACGCGGGAACTTCTGCGAAGACCGGCCATGAAGGAAGCGAGTCCGCAAGGGCATCGCGCTCCGCCGGGAAGTGGGGCAACCCCTTGGTAACGGCCAGCGCCCCGAGCGTCTCGGCCATCACCTGCCGGTAGGCGATCCCCCGCCCCTCCTGCACCGTCGACTCGATCTGCATATACAGGTCGAGCAGCGAGCCGGCGTCCGCCTTCGGGAACAGCCGCGTCAACGTCGAGCGGATCCCGCCGATCCAGTCCACCAGCGTGCCGTAACAATCGAACGAAGCCCAGCGATCGGACATGCGGGAAGTCTAGAGGGCCCGCTCTACCCGAGCGTCCCCGGAGTGGACCGAGGGTCCTGATCACGCGGAGACCGCAACGCCTGACGCGATACGGCCAGCGACCGCCCACGAACCTCGGGTTCTCGAGGAGCTCGCTTGGCGATGTCCGCGAAGAAGGCCGCGACCTCCTCTCGGTCCAGGGTCTCCTTCTCGAGTAGCAGCTCGGCCAAGGCGTCGAGCCTGTCGCGATGATCGGTGAGGATGTCCAGCGCGACGTCGTGGGCTTCGTCGATGAGCTGCCGAACCTCGGAGTCGATCTCGAAGGCGACCGCATCGGAGTAGTCGGGCGTCGAGCCCCAGTCCTTGCCGAGGAAGACCTCTCCCGACTTCTGGCCCAACGTGCGCGGGCCGATGGTGTCGGACATGCCGTACTCGGTGACCATCTGACGAGCGACCTTCGTCGCGCGTTCGATGTCGTTGCCCGCGCCCGTGGTGATGTCGTCGGCGATTATCTCCTCGGCGACGCGACCACCCATCAGCATGGCCAGCTCGTCGCGGAGCTGCTCGCGGGTCATCAGGAACTTGTCGTTCTCCGGAAGGGTGAGCGTGTAGCCGAGGGCGCGCCCGCGCGGTATCACCGTGATCTTGTGAACCTCGTCGGTATTGGGTAGCACGTGCGCGACCAGCGCATGCCCGCCCTCGTGATAGGCGATCAGTTTCTTCTCCTGCTCGTCCATGACGCGGGACTTGCGTTCCGGGCCGGCCATCACTCGGTCGATCGCCTCTTCGATCTCGGGCATGCTGATGTCGGTCCTATTACGGCGAGCGGCCAACAGTGCGCCCTCGTTGATGACGTTCGCCAGATCGGCGCCCGTGAAACCCGGAGTGCGCCGGGCGATCACGTCGAGCTGCACCGACGGGTCGAACGGCTTGCCGCGCGCGTGGACGTTCAAGATCGCCTTGCGGCCCTCAAGGTCCGGGCGGTCGATCACGATCTGGCGGTCGAAACGGCCGGGGCGAAGGAGCGCCGGGTCCAAGATGTCGGGCCGGTTCGTCGCGGCCATCAAGATCACCGTCGAACGCTGATCGAAGCCGTCCATCTCGACGAGCAGCTGGTTCAACGTCTGCTCGCGCTCATCGTGCCCTCCGCCGAGGCCAGCGCCGCGGTGACGGCCGACGGCATCGATCTCGTCTATGAAGACGATCGCCGGGGCCGCGGCTTTCGCCTGTTCGAACAGGTCACGCACACGGGCGGCGCCCACACCCACGAACATCTCCACGAAGTCCGAACCGCTGATCGAGAAGAAGGGGACGCCAGCCTCACCGGCAACCGCGCGAGCGAGCAATGTCTTGCCGGTCCCGGGAGGACCGAACAGAAGCACACCGCGGGGGATCTTCGCCCCCATCGCCTGGAACTTCGCCGGCGACTGCAGGTACTCCTTAACCTCTTCGAGTTCCTCTATGGCCTCGTCGACACCGGCAACGTCCGCGAAGGTCGTCTTCGGCTGATCCTTGGTGACTAGCTTGGCCTTGCTGCGACCGAACTGCATCACGCGTCCGCCGCCGCCTTGCGAGCGATTCAGCACGTAGATCAGGAGCGCGCCGAGCAGCAGGACGGGAAGCAGGATCTGGATGGTGGTCGCGATCAGCGGTGCACCCTTCTGCGGGTCGACGCTGGTCGGAACTCCGGCCTCCGCAAGGCTCTGGCGGATCGCCTCCAGGGATTGGTCTCCTCCGGGATAGTTGACCGAGTAGACGTCCCCGCTGGAGAGCCTTCCCGTGATGACCTGATCCCCCTCGAGGATCTGCGCATCGACCACCTGGCCCGAGCCGAGCACGTCATCGAACTCGGTCAACGTAAGGACCGTGGAGGTGCCCGGCTTGACGAGGAGCGACACGACGAGCAGCGTCGTCAAGACCCCGCCGAGGATCCAGAAGGTCGGGGTCTTGGCTATACGTCTCAGGGGGCTTTCCGGCTGGCTCAGAAGCGCTCCTCGGGGTCGGGGCGGCGGAAGTGGCGAGGCCGCGGTGCCGTGTTTCGGCTCCTCGTGGCCCTACGCGATGGTAGCACCGACCCTCACAGAGGGTTCCGGGGCCTCATCTGATGCCGCTGTCGAAAGGGATCGTGACGGCTGTGTACGCGCCTTCGGCCACCGTCACGGGAGGCAGCGGCTTCAGGCTGGCGATACCGCCCTCCTCGAGCGGTTCGGCGGTGACGTCGTAGACCCCCGGCTCCAGCGAGATGTGGAACTTCCCGTCGGCGCCGGTCTCAGCGGTCGCGACCCGGGTCCCGTCCTTGGAGACGATCACCGTGGCGGCGAAGGGAGCATCGGGACAGGGGCTGTTCTGCATCTGGACCGGGCAGGTCGGTCCCACAGTGACCTCGCCTTGGATGCCGCTCTCGCCGTCACCGGAAGCCCCGCGGGCGCAGGCGACGAGGCTTATGAGCAAGATCGCGACTGCGGAGCGCTTCAACACCCGGCTAGGACGCCCCGCTCGCTGGGAGCGTTCCCTCATCAGCCGCCGTAGGCGCTGGGCTTGAGGGTCGCCACGTACGGCAGGTTGCGGTACCGCTCCGCATAGTCGAGGCCGTACCCGACCACGAATTCGTTCGGGATCTCGAAGCCCTTGTAGCGGATGTCGAGCGGGACCATCTGGATATCGACCTTCTGCAGCAGCGCAGCAACCTCGAGAGTGGCGGGCTTTCGACCTCGCAGGTTCTTCAGCAGGTAGTTGAGCGTCAGACCCGAGTCGACGATGTCCTCGACGAGCAGGACGTCGCGGCCCTCCAGGTCATGGTCGAGGTCCTTCAGGATGCGAACCACGCCGGAGGTCTTAGTAGCCGCACCGTAAGAGGAGACGGCCATGAAGTCGAACTCGAGGGGCAGGCGGATGTAGCGGGCCAGGTCCGCCATCACGACGAATGCCCCCTTCAGCACGCCGATCAGCAGCAGCTCCTTGCCCTGATAGTCGGCGGTGATCGCCTCGCCCATCTCGGCGAGCTTGGACTGGATCTCTTCCGAGGAGATCAGGACGCGTTCGATGTCGGGTTCGTAAGCCTGCACGTGTCCGGTCAGTGTAGGGATGGTGACGAGGTGCTGCTCGGTAAGTGACATGCCTGCCCCTTCAGTCGCGCGGGTTCTCGGGGGAAGGGCGAGCAAGGTGAACATACACCCTTCCGCGATCGGCCTTCGCGCCGCCGACGAGGTCGCGTCGCCGGCCCGGCCGCCCGGCCGCCAGATCCAGTACGGCGTCGATGCTCTCAGCCGTCGGAAGGACGTCCAGCAGGTAGATCGCCCGCCGGATAACACGCGCCGCGACCGGTCGGGCGACACCTAGAAGTGTGGCGGCGGCGAGG
This sequence comes from Actinomycetes bacterium, assembly GCA_031423155.1. Classification (GTDB taxonomy): domain Bacteria; phylum Actinomycetota; class UBA4738; order UBA4738; family HRBIN12; genus JANPEZ01. The sequence continues at coordinate 29,434 of JANPEZ010000161.1, read as the reverse complement.
TCTACGCCCTCGGGCGTCTCTTCCAAGGCCTCGTCGGCGGCGGCTTGAGCCTGACGGCGAAGCTCGTGCTCGTCGGCTCTCAGCAGATCGGCCGTGCGAGCGATCGATGCCTTGAGCTCGCGGCCGGAGGCCTTCTCCATTGCCGGAAGCAGTTTCAGACGAACAGCGTTGCGCAGGTAGCGGGTATCCAGGTTGGTGGGATCGCGGCGGGGCTTGAGGTGCATCGCGCGGCAGAAGGCCTCGATCTCTACGCGGGTCACGTCGATCAAGGGCTGGACCTCGGGTCCCAGCACGGGCTCGATGCCTCCGAGGGCCTCGAGACCACCGCCACGCATCAGCGCGATCAGCAGCGTCTCGGCCTGGTCATCGAGGGTGTGACCCTCGGCTATCCGCGCTGCCCCGATGTCCATGCGCACGGCCCCGCCGGCGCCGATGCGCTCCGCCCGTGCCCAGGCTTCCACCGACTCGCCCTTGGCCGGCGCGCCCTCGGCGATGCGCGCGTGGAACGCGAGCTTGTGCCTGCCGGCCAACCGCTTCACATAGGCGGCGTCGGTCGCCGAATCGGGTCTAAGCCGATGATCGAGGTGAAAGACCTCCAGACGGATCTTGAACAGCCGTCGCAACCGGACGAGTGACTCGAGAAGCGTCACCGAGTCCGGCCCGCCCGAGACGCTGACCAGGACCGTTTGACCGGGGAGGAACATCTCGTGGGCCCGGGCGGTCGCAGTCACCCTCTCCAGGACCCGGGCGACGGCGGGTGGGCGCCGCATCGTCAGCTCCCGGCGACCCTCACGAGCCAAAGGCCGGGGTCGGCGATCTCGGCCAGGTTCGGAAGGTTGCGCTCTTCGGCCCAAACGCGGTTGAACGTCTGCATCCCAGCCGCGTCGACCACGGTCCTGACGAAGTACTCACCGGCGTCATACTGCTTGACCTTCGACTCGAATCCGATCGCGCGTTGAAGAGAGCGCTCGATGCCCGAGGTCCTGCGGCGGGCCTCGAGGCTGCGGCGCAGCCGCGCGAGATCCTGAACCCGCTCGCGCGCAACCTCGTTCATCACGTAGGAGGCGTGACCTTCGAGCAGCGACATGACCGCCTGCACCTTGTAGAACAACTCGCGCTGCTCGGGACTCAGCAGGAGGAAGAACGCGCCCGGTCCTCGCCATTCGCCGCCGGCGCGTACCTCGTCCGCGGCGCGCCTGAGCTGCTGGACGAACTGCTTGGAATCCAGGTTCACGGTTGAGAAGTAGGTATCGATGAGCTGTCGAAGATAGGACCGGAGCCACGGTGAGCCACCGAACTGGACGCGGTGGGTCACCTCGTGAAGCGAGATCCAGAGGCGGAAGTCGCGCTGGGGAAGACCGAATCTGGTTTCGGCTTCGGCAACGTTGGGGCCGACGAAGTAGAGCAACCCCTCGTCGTCGGGCGGAAGGAAGGCGTCGTACTGACCCAGAACCCTTCTCGACACGTACCCGAGGAGCCCCCCGACCTGCATACCGAGGGCCTTGCGGCGGACCTCGGCACGGCCGGTCTTGCCCGCCATCACGCGCTCGGCCAGAGGTTCCATGAGTCGTTGCAGCGCACCGACATTGGCGCGAACGTGTTCGCCGCGCGACATCACCCAGGCGCGTGCCCTGAAGCCCTCGAAGGAAAGACCCGTGAACTCGCGGATCAGCCTTTCGGATTCGGGGACCATCTCGGCGAAGTGCTCGCGCATACGGGCGCGTTCAACCGCGGGTACGCCCGGACCCGACCCGGCCACGCGCCGGCCGATGTCGATAGCGGTGTTCCAGTCCGCGAGACGAACGGAGGATGAGCCCATGGACCAGTCGACCTTGGCTGCGTCCATGGCTTGGCCGGCGGGGCGCTAGCCCCCGGCCTTCTTCCGCGCGGCGATCATCGCGGCTCGCCGGGCTTGACCCTCGGCAACGCGGCGGGAGGTGCCCTTGTCGAGCAGCTCCTGCAAGACCTGATCGAAGGTCTCCTGGTCCAGCGAGACCTCCGGACGCTCCTCGCGCGCGGGCGCCGGCGGAGCCTCGGCGGCTGGAGGTGGGGGTCCGGCCGCTGTGGCGGGGGCGGCAACCGGTGCGACGACGGCAGCGGGGGAAGCAAGAGCAACAGCAGCGGGCGGGGCTACGGCAACGCCCACGGCGACAGGAACGGCGGGAGGCGCGACCACCATCGGCACGGCCTGACTCACGTCGACCGACCTCCGCGGAAGCTCTGCGCCCGGACGCACCCGATCGGCGCGAACCACCTTGAAGTTCTCCTCGTCGCTGGAGAAACGGGGCGCGTACCTCATGTACATGAAGACGAGGAAGACGACGGTGACGACCCCAAGGACCGTCAGCAGGACCGCGATCGACGGGAACGGGCCGAGGGGCCCAAGAGGGCCGTTGTTCTTCACCGGAGTGGTCGAGGGGTCGATCTTGACCTGAGCGATGGCGTGCCCGGCGCCGATGAGCGATGACAGCACGGAAGCCGATACCGCGGCCAAGAACTTGCCGGAGGCCTTCATAGCCGCGGATTCTAGCAACAGCGGGGCGTCTCGCAGATCGGGACCCTCGGGGCGTCAGGCATCCGGATCGAGGTTAAGTCGTTTGGTGCCGAACTGAATGGTGTTCAAAAGACTCCAATGGTATCCCGCGAAGCGGCTTCAGAGATAGACGCCTTTCGTCCAACCCAGGTACCAGCAACGACCTGTCATGGCATTGCGCCGCCCGGGGACATGCCAATAGACATGCGAGGTCGTCCGGACCTAGGGAGAAGGGGAGGGGTTCATGAGGTTTCGAAGGGCACGGATGCTCGGTTTGAGCGTGGGGGTGATGTCGGCCACCTTGTTCGCGGTAACTCAGGCTGTACCCGCCGGCGGAGCGGCCGCTACGTTCTCTTGTCCGGGCGGGCTTCTGCCAGATCTACGCTCGGTCGTACCGCATCAGCTGCAGATCCAGAACACGCAACAGCGCGAGTACCTTCGGCTGTCCAACGCCATCGTCAACCTGGGCGCCGGTCCTTGGCACCTGCACCCAGCGACTGTGCTCGGTGACCAGGGAGGCACCACCACGGCGATCCAGGACATCTGGAACAAGGTGGGAGGAGCCAGTGACCCCACGGCGTCGATCGCGTGCTCGCTCGCGACGACCCAGTTCGAGTTCCACGCAGAGCACAATCACTGGCACATCGGCAACGTGGGCCTGTTCGAACTGCGGTACGCGGCCGACAACGGAACCGGCGGCAAGTTCGGCAAGGTGTACGTGAACAACCTGGGCAAGGCACAGTCGATCAAGACCACGTTCTGCCTGATCGACTGGATCAAGTACAACGACCACTCCAACACGGGGGGCCGTACATACTGGGCCTGCGACCGCACGGCTCCGTACCAGGGAGTTTCCGTCGGCTGGATGGACCAGTACCACCACTCGCTCCCGGGCATGGAGGTGGACTTCACGGGAGCTCCTCCGGGGATCTACTACCTGGTGGTGAACGCCAACCAGAGCAAGCAGTTCGTGGAGAGCAACTACACGAACAACATGGCGTGGAGGAGCATCCGCATCACCCGCGACAGCATGGGGAACGCCAAGTTCGAGATCATCGCGAGCTCCAGCTGCGGGGTCCCGACAGACGACATGTGCGGGGACGGCCTGCAGAACCGCTGAGTAGACCGGGACGAACCGGACGACGATAAGTAGTGGTGAACGGGGCCTCTTTCGGGGCCCCGTTCTGCTTGTATGCGGGCGAAGCCGAGGAGGGTGCTGCGCGCGAGAGCCGGAGGTGGGATTCGAACCCACGACCTACCACTTACGAGGCGGTTGCTCTACCCCTGAGCTACTCCGGCGGCGGGCACGAGTCTAGCAACGGGGGTGCTGGCACCACTTCGGAACCGCTGGCGGTCCTCCTCGCCGTGGTGGCCCTTCATCAGGCATGATGCGCGCATGAAAGACGTTCTCTCAGGCCCCGTGCGGCGGGTGATGGTCGGGACCGACCGGTCCGAGACCGCGGACCGCGCCGTGAAGTGGGCTGCCGACTTCGCCGAGCGATTCGGCGCCGAGCTGTTCGTAGTGCAAGTGATCCTGGCCGCTCACCCGGCGGACACCGAGTACGGGGCCGCCGAGAGGACCCAAGCAGGCGCCGCCGCGGACGAGCTTCAGAAGTTCGCGTTCGAACTGGCCGGCGTGCGCGGTCGTACCAAGGTCGTCGTCGACGACGACCCCGCTATGGCGATAGTCCAGGCGACGGAGGACGAGAGCGCCGACGTCCTGATCGTCGGGAACGCGGGCATGGCCGGGCGCAAGGAGTTCCTGCTGGGCAACGTGCCGAATCGGATCTCGCACAACGCGCGTTGCACGGTGATCATCGTGAACACTTTCGCGGCGGACGGTCAGGGCCCGGCCGCGCGAACCGCCACGGTGATCCGCGGCAGCGACGTCGGCGAAGTCGAACCCCACCTGATGGCGCGCGGCACCCGGATCGGAACCGTCATGGCCAAGCACGGCCTGAAGGAACTGTTCGGCCGTCCGGACGCGGAAGGCGCGACCGGCCGCCGACGCCAGGCCAAGCGTCTTCGTGAAGCGCTCGAGGAACTGGGCCCGACGTTCGCCAAGCTCGGCCAGGTCCTGTCCACGCGCCCGGATCTTCTACCGCCCGAGTTCATCGAAGAACTCGCCACCTTGCAGGACCACGTTCCGGCCCTGACCGAAGAGCAGGTCGTCAAAGTCATGGAACAGGAGCTGGGCGTTCCGTGGGAGGACGTGTTCGAGTCGATCGATCCCAAACCGCTGGCGGCCGGGACGATCGCGGAGGTCCACCGCGCGACCCTTGCGAACGGGGATCGCGTCGTCGTGAAGGTGCAGCGGCCCGGCGCGCGCGAGGACATCGAGCAGGACCTGGCGCTGCTGGAACTGTTCGCGGAGAAGGTCTCCGATCGTAAGGAACTGAAGCAGGTCATCGACATGGGCGCGGTGTTCGAGCACCTTTCGACCTCGCTTCACCGCGAGTTGGACTTCCGGCAGGAAGCCTCCAACATCGGCAAGATGCGCGGGGTCATCGAGGGCTATTCGCACCTTGCGGTACCCGGCGTCTTCACCGACATCTCGACCTCGCGACTGCTCGTGATGGAGGAGATCCAGGGCGCGCCCATAACGCAGGCGCCGGAAGGCCCCGAGCGCAAAGAGGCCGCGAGACAACTGCTGGAGTCCTACTACAAGCAGATCCTTACGGACGGGTTCTTCCACGCCGACCCGCACCCGGGGAACCTGATGTGGTGGAAGGACAAGATCTACTTCCTCGATTTCGGGATGGTCGGTGAGGTCGGGCCGGAGATGCGCGAGCACCTGATGCTGCTGCTGATGGCGTTCTGGCAGCAAGACGTCGGGTTCTTGACCGACGTGTCCTTGATGCTGGCCGGCGCGATCGACCGCAGCGACCTGAACGTGGACAAGTTCCAAGAGGAGATCGGCGAGATCATGGCCAAGTACCGGACGGCCTCTCTGAAGGACATCCAGCTCGGTCCCATCCTTCAGGAGATGACCGAGATCTCGATCCGCCACGACGTGCCGCTTCCGGCTTCGCTCGCGCTCACCGGGAAGGCGATGGCCCAGATGCAGCTGGCGACGGCGCAACTGGACCCGGACCTTGATCCCTTCGAGGTCGCGGGCTCGTACCTGATGCGCGGTGTGATGGGCGGCATCAAGGGCAGCTTCGACCCCAAGACCCTCTACTACCAGTCGCAGAAGCTGAAGGTGCGCTTCCGCTCGGTCGTCGAAGCGCTCGAACGGCTCATAGGGGCGCGCCCCGGACAGAAGCTCGAGGTCAACTTCCGCGCGGCCAAACTGGAGGAGACGATCCGACGCGCGGGACGGCGGTTGTCACTCGGCATCACGGCCGGCGCGGCGCTGCTGGGAACGGCGATGACGGCCAGCGCAGCGGATGTGGCAGCGTGGATCCCCGGTGCGCTGGGCGCGCTCGGCGCGCTGCTGACGTTCGGGCTACTGGTCGACCTGATCCGCAAGCACGACTAGAGCGCTAGTCGTGCTCTATCTCCCCGCCGGTGCTCTTCATCTGCGTCGCCGGGTCGGGCTTGGTCTTGCCACCGCCCTTCTTGATGGAGCGCATGACCAACTTCTCGATGAAGAAGGCACCGATGCCCATGCCGAAGCCGACGATCGCGCGCTCGGCGCGACGGAACAGGTTCGGCTTCTTGCGAGCCGGAAGCGCACCTGTCATCCGGCCGGCTCGGTCCTCGACACGGCCTCTGCGATCAAGACGAACGCCACTCCGCAGGCGAGCGCTGCCCACGCCCAAACGGACTCGAGAGCGCTGGGGTACTTCGGGTACCTCAAAGAGACGGCTCCGAGACTCACCCAGGCGACGCCTACGAACCAGGCGGATAGGCGATAGCCGCGAGTGCGCATGGCCGCTCCGAGTCCCGCCAGCGAGGCGCCGATCGTCGTCCAAGCGATGCCCGAGTAGTGGTGAAGCTCGACATGAGGATCTACCGCCACCCCGTTCTTCTGCAGCTTCGACTGCGTAAGGCCGTAGGCAACAGCAGGGATGAAGGACAGTACCGGTAGCACCGCCATCCGAAGGTCGGGAGTACGAGGCTTCAAGACTTCGTCGCGCGCCGGGTGCAGCGCAACCAAGATCGCGATCGCAACGATGTAGACCAAAGCGAAGCCACTCAAGAAGTCACTCGACGCGATCTCGATAAGGCCCGCTGCAGCCACGGCGATCCCACACTGGAAGAGGGAGATGTACTTCTCAGGCTTCCAGGCGCTCAACAGCAGGCCGACTCCGAGGAATAACCCGAAGCCGATGCCGGTCGCCAGGTGCACGTGGTGTATCGAGTCTTTGCCGTGGTCGAACCACGTGATGAGGAAGCCCGGGATGGTGAAGATGATGTTGACGAGTGCCGACAGGACCGCGAGCACGCGGAATGCGATGAGCCGCCCCTTACCGACACCCTTGTTTGAAGACGTAGTTTCCATCGATCTAGCCTCCCTCTCTACGCGTCTGCCGACTCCACGCTTTGAACGTGCTGTTGTACCTCGACTACGCCCGAGACATCATCCTCGGACGGCAAGCTGAGCTCAACGACCGGAAGACGACCGGTCAGTATCGTGCCGGCACCAGGCGAGCTTGCAACGGACATCGAGCCCTCGAGAGCGCCGAGGCGATCGGCGATGCCCTGAAGACCCGTGCCGTATCCGATCGCCGAGGGATCGAACCCACTACCGTCGTCGGTGACGACGAAAACCAGGTCGTCGGCCTCGCGATAGAAGCTGACCGTGACTGCACTCGCCTCCGAGTACTTGGCCGCGTTCTGAAGCGCCTCGAGGACGCAGAAATATACGGCTGCCTCGACCTCACGAGCGAAACGGCCCGCGACATCGGATCCAACCGAAACCGGGAGGGGAGAACGGCGTGCTTGGGCCTCTATGGCGGCCCCGATGCCTTTGTCCGCTAAGAGCGGTGGGTAGATGCCCCGGGCTAGGTCGCGCAGGTCCTCCAGCGCCTGTTGCATCTCGGTCTCTATCTGATCGAGCATCTCGACGACCCGCGCCGGATCCCGGTCGGTGAACTGGCGGGCCAGACGTGCCTTGACGGCCAAAGCGACCAGCTGCTGCTGCGCGCCGTCGTGGATGTTGCGCTCGAGCTTGCGGCGCTCCTCGTCTTGGGCCGAAACGAGGCGTTTCTGCGCGCCCTTCAAGTCCTGCAATCGAGCCTTCAACTCTTCCGTGAGCCTCACGTTGCGAAGGACAAGACCCGCCTGCGATGCCAAGCCGGCGATCAACTTCTCGTCGGCCGGTGAAACCGGATCGGCGGCTGGCTTACGGATCGTGAGCGCGCCGAGGAGCTCGCCGGCCTGCTCGACTGGATAGGCGCGGTCGGCACCGTCGATCGGCGGGATCGCTCCGTTCGTGATGGGAAGGGCGCCCGAGACTTCAGAATCGGCCGGCCATGCGGCCACGTCACGCAGCGCGTCGTCCACCACGAGCCAAACGTCTGCGCGTTCGGCACCGACGCCCTCACCGAGGATGCGCGCCATGCGCGGCAGAACGTCGTCGGCCGAGTAGGCCTCTCCCACCCGTTCGGAGAATTCGGACAGGACCTCGTAGGGCGTCGCCCTCTTGCCGTAGACCATGCGATCGGCTAGACGTGTGAGACGGGCACGCGCGGGTTGGAACGTGAGCGCCACAACGACGGCGGCGAGCATCGTCAGGAGCGAGTTGTTACGCCCGAGCCACGCCCCGACTCCGACCACCATCGCGAGGTAGATCGCGGTCGCCAGCACCGCAAAGGCTGCGTAGATCAGGGTCTTCTTCACGACGAGGTCGAGGTCGTAGAGGTGGAACCGCAAGACCGCGATGCCGATCGAGATCGGGAAAAGCATGAACCCCGCTCCGTTGATCCAGGCCGTTAGAACGGACTCCTCCTGCGCGGAGCTGGACGAGAAGATGATCATCAGCGCCAGGCCGAGACCGAAAGCAACCCACTTGATCTGCTGACGCTCGACTCCCTGAGCGCGACGGAACCGCACGATCAAAGAGGCGATTCCCGCTCCGAAGACGGCGGGGAACATGATGGCGATCAGGGCATCGACGGGGATGCTTCCGGCGGCGTCCATATAGAAGGGGTTGGCGATCTTGTACGCGTCGGTCGAGCCGGAGATGGTCTCCTGCCCGAAGAGCAGGTTGATGGCGACCACCGCCAGGAAGACGTTGATGATCCACAAGAGCACCCGCCATCGCGGGGACGCCACATGTCCATCGGGGAAGAGCAGCGGCAGGAAGAAGATGGCGGGAAGGATCCCGAAGAGCCAACCGGTGCTGTTCGCCAACGCGGATGGCACGACCCACCAACCGCTCTGCCCACGGACCAGCGAGTAGGTGAGGACCTCGAAGGAAAGGAACGACAGGGCGGTGAGGAACGACGCCATGAGCAGGATGAGTCCGATCCTGTTCCCCCGGTCACGACTCGCGATGAGCGCGCCGACCACGCCGAACATCGAGAACGCGATCACGTAAGGGATCTGCTCGCCCAGGGACTCGTCGTTGATGGAGACGAGGATCATCGCGACAGCAGCGATCGTGACGAACACGGCAAGAACGAGCCATGGCCATCGGGTGGGGCGGGGGAGCGCGGCCGCGCCAGCGGCTAGACCTTCGGCGCTATCAGGCGAGGACACGGAATACCTCGATGGGCTCCTCGCGCCCCTTCACTGTCCTAGCACCAATCGGCTCGCAGCTCACGTCGGGAGCAGCTGCGACCGTGGAGGCCGCTGCGACAATCTCGCCTGCCGCGGCCTCGGACTGAAGCCGCTGGGCTACGTTCACGGCGTCGCCGATGACCGTGTACTCCAGGCGGCCGCCGCCTCCGATGGCGCCGGCGATGACGGTGCCGGTGTTGAGACCGATGCCGACACCGAGGGTGTCGACCTTGTCGCTTCCCCAGCCCTCGTCGTTAAGTTCGCCCTGACGCTTCTGCATGTGGAGGGCGCACTTCAGCGCGCGCTCGGCGTGATCGGTCAAGGGATCGGGCGCGCCGAAGATCGCCATCACCGCATCACCTTGGAACTTATCGATGGTCCCTCCGTGTTCGACGATCACCTCGGCCATAGCGGAAAGGTGTTTGCCGACGACGTCGGCGATCTCGCGCGCGGAGAGACGTTCGGCGATCGTCGAGAAGCCGCGGATGTCGCTGAACAGGACGGTGACCTCTAACTCCTGTTGCAGCATCTGGCCGTCTCCGCTCGCGAGGTGCTGAACGACCTGCGAGGGCACGTATGAACGGAGGGAGCTGGCGGTCGACTCCTTGTCGACCACCGCCGCGTGAAGTTTCTTCATCTCGTCGACCACGGCGCCGCCGGAGCCGGTGCCGGAGGCCATGCGCTGGAACAGTTCCGTGACGCGCCGGTCCACCGCTTCCTGAGTGGTCCCGAGCTGCGTCGCCATCTGCTCGTAGCCGACACCCTTCGACATCATGTCGAGGATCTCGCGGTCGGCATCGACGGTGTCGCTTCGGCCCGAGAGCCGCTCGGCGATCAGAGGATCGACGGCGCTGCCACCGGCATGGACCTCGCGGATCGCGCGGGCGAGCTCGTCACCCTGAGCGATGCGATCCTTCAACAGGTACGCCAGGCCGCTGTGGCCCCCTCCCAGCAACGCCAACGCGTAGGCCTCGTCATCGTGGGCCGACAAGACGACCACGCCCGTGTCGGGGTGGTCGTTGCGGATCGCGTGGGCGCAGTCGATGCCCTCGAGCTGGAAGGAGGGCGGCATCTTGATGTCGGTGACGACTACGTCGGGAGTGTGCTCGGCCGCGGTGGCCAGCAGCGAGGGTGCGTCCTCGGCCACGCCGACCACTTCGATGTCGTCGTAGGAGTTGAGCAAGGCCCGCACGCCCTCGCGCACGAGGACGTTGTCCTCTCCCAGCACCACTCTGATCGTCACGCAACCACCTTCGCCTTCGGCCGCCCGGGCGCGTGTACCATCCGCGCATGATCCGGGTCGTGTTCGCGGAGGATAACTACCTCGTCAGGGAAGGTACAGCGGCCCTGCTCGCGACCAGCGACGCCGTGGAGCTCGTCGGCACCGCCACGACCAAAGACGAACTGCTCGCCGCGGTCGAGGAGTTGAAGCCCGACGCGGTCCTGACCGACATCCGGATGCCCCCCACTGGTACGAACGAGGGCATCGACGCCGCCAAGATGATCCGAGAGACCTACCCGGAGATCGGCGTCGTGGTCCTGTCCCAGTTCGCCGAGGAGGAGTACGCCTACGACCTGTTGAAGGACGGCGCCGCCGGACTGGGGTACCTGCTGAAAGAGCGGGTCGCCGATGTCGACGAGCTCGTCCGCGCCCTGACCGAGGTCTCGCGCGGCGGCAGCGTCTTGGATCCAAAGGTCGTCGAGGCCCTCGTTTCCGCGAAAGAGCGGATGGCGCACTCCCCGCTCGGTCAACTCACCGACCGCGAGCGGGAGGTCCTGGGCGAGATGGCTCAGGGCAAGAACAACGCCGCGATCGCCAAGGCTCTGTTCCTGACCGAGCGTGCCGTCGAGAAGCACATCAACTCGCTCTTCCACAAGCTCGACCTGACCGAGGAACCCGACGTTCACCGCCGGGTCATGGCGGTTCTGGCCTTCCTGCGGGAGACCGAGCAGGCTTAGCATCCGAGTCACTGCGCCCTTCTGGTGTCGACGATCAGAACCGAACACGGCGAGTGGCGAAGCACCAGCGTCGGAACGCTGTCACGAACGCGCCACTTAGAGCCGTTAGCACCCCTGTTGCCGACGACGATGGTGTCGACCTTCTCGTCGGCGGCGACGTCGCAGATCAGGGTCGCCGGATCCCCTCTCTCGGTCCGAGTGCGTATCGAGACCTCGGGGAATCGGCCGGAGATCTTCGCCAGGTACCCGGCCGGGTCGGGTGAGTGGTCCGGATCGACCACAGACTTCAGATCCGATTCGGGCTTGACGTATAGCACCAGCAGTTCTGCGCCCCGGTCCCGGGCAAGCCGGGCGGCGTCCTCTACGGCCAGATCGGCTGCGGCCGAAGTATCCGTTCCTACCAAGATGGTCTTCATCGCGGGCCTCCTGTCTATGTCCACGCCTCGAAGGTAGGCCCATCCGGCCCCTGAAACGACCCGGCCGCCACCACGGTTGAGCGGGGGTGCAGGCACCCACAAGGGGGTGGGGTGCCACGCACGGAAAGTCGCGTAAGCCTCCTACCGCCGAAGCAGCGGCCCGGGGGAAGATGCCCGCATGGTCGAGAAGTCTGCCACCGGGCATGTCCCTGCACTCAAGTTGGAGACGGCATGAACGTCCGCACGAGGGGCAGGCTCGCATGGTTCACCGCTGGAGCGTCGGTGGCGCTGACGACCTCGGGTCTCATCCTCAGTTACGCGTTCCGTGTGGGCGACGATCCAGTACTGGCGCTGCTGGTCCTCGCGGCGGTGCTGGCCATGGCGCCCGTCGGCGCCACGATCGCGGCGAAGGCCGGCAACGCGGTCGGGTGGGCCTTGATCGCCGTGATAGTCGCGGTCGCCATCTTCGTGACGGCCGATATCTATGCGACCTACTCTTCCGTCGTCCGCGCTCGGCCGCTCCCTTTCACCGGCTTGGCCGCGTTACTCGACCAACTAGCCTTCTTCCTCGCGCTCCTCCTGCTTATCGCGATCCCGCTCCTCTATCCGACCGGCACCCCACGCTGGCGCTGGGTGTGGCGTGCCTATGTAACTGCGACGAGCGTGCTCATAGGAGGATTCGCGATCCTTCCTCAGGACCTGACCCTCACCGGTGGCAAGGAGCTGGCCAACCCTTACGCGATCGAGGCCCTGGAAGGTCCGGTCGGCGCGATCCTTGGGGTCGCGGGTGCAACGATCCTCGCGTGCATCGTGTTGTCGATCGTCGGCCTCGTCCTGAGGTACCGCGAGGCCCGCGGAGACGAGCGCCAACAGATCCGATGGCTGGCGTACCTCGGGATCGCGACCGTGGTGGGGTTCGTGGCCAACATGGTGGTTATCGCCACGTTGGGCGAGAACTCCGTGGCGGCGGGGGCACTCGGCTATGCCTTAGTCGTGATGGTGCTCTTGGGTATCCCGGCAGCGTGTGCCGTCGCGATCTTGAAATACCACCTCTACGACCTGGACATCGTGATCCGAAAGGCGGTCGTGTTCGGACTGCTAGCGGTATTCATCTCGATCGTCTACGCGGGCATCGTCGCGGGCGTCGGGGCGTTCGTGTCGTCCTCCGGCTCGACGGCCCTTTCGTTCGCCGCTGCAGCGGCGTTGGCCGTCTTATTCCAACCGGCGAGGGACCGCGCGCGCAAGGTCGCGGACCGGCTGGTCTACGGGAAGCGCGCGACGCCGTACGAGGTTCTCGCCGAGTTCTCCGGCCGGGTCTCGGAGACCTACGCATCCGATGACGTACTTCCTCGCATGGCTCAGGTGCTGCAGGCCGGTACCGGCGCGGACTCGGCGATCGTCTGGCTGAAGATCGGTGGTGGCCTAAGGCCCTCGGCCACCTCGCCCGTGGACGCGGTCGCCCCGTCGGAGCTTCCCGCCGATGCCGTGGAGGTCCGCCACCAGGGTGAGCTGCTCGGCGCTCTCTCGGTTTCGATGCCCGCTGCCGATCCGATGAACCCGGCGAAAGCCAAGCTCGTCGAGGACCTCGCCTCCCAGGCCGGCCTGGTCCTCCGGAACGTGAGACTCATCGAGGAACTCCGAGCGTCCCGTCAGCGCATCGTCGCCGCCCAAGACGAGGAGCGCCGCAAGATCGAACGCAACCTGCACGACGGCGCGCAGCAGCAACTCGTTGCCCTCCAGGTGAAGCTGCGTCTTGCCGAACAGATCCTGGGTCGCGACGTCGCAAAGGCCAAGGAGATGCTCGCCCAACTCGGGGAGGACACCGGCGAAGCACTGGACAACCTCAGAGACCTGGCGCGCGGCATCTATCCGCCGTTACTGGCCGACAAGGGATTGGTCGCGGCACTTGAGTCGCAAGCTCGCAGAGCCGCCGTACCCGTGACGGTCGAGGCCGGCTCGATCGGAAGATTCCCTCAAGACACGGAAGCCGCAGTCTACTTCTGCTGTCTGGAAGCGCTCCAGAACGTCGCGAAGTACGCCGGTGCCACGCAGGTGACTTTGAGCCTTTCCGATACTGATGGCTCCCTTTCGTTCGAGGTCATCGACGACGGTGCCGGGTTCGACTCCGGCGAGACCGGCTACGGGACGGGACTACAGGGGATGGCCGATAGGCTCGCGGCGCTCGACGGACGGCTCGAAGTCCGATCCAGTCCCGGAGGTGGGACGACGGTCATCGGCCGGGTGCCCAGGATAGGGAACGCATCGTGAAACCTGCTCGAGCACGCCGGCTCGCATCGTTCGTGTGGATGTTCGGCCTCGCTGTGTTGGCGGCTTCGATCGGGCTGTCCATCTTCGATCACGATCCATTCCAAGTGTCGGACTCGGCCCAGGCCGTCGCTTTCTTCTCTATCGGGACTATAGGTGTGGTGCTCGCGCGAAGGCGGCCTGGGAATCCCGTGGGCTGGCTCTATCTCTTCGTCTGGGTGGGAGTCGCCGTGGGTTTCGCGTTCTTCGACACGTATGCACGATGGGCTACGGTCACCCATCCGGGCGCATTCGGCGGCACGGCAGCGAATTGGCTCGGTAACTGGGTCTGGGTCCCGATCTTCGGGGCGATGCTCACCTACCCGTTCCTGCTGTTCCCCGACGGGCACCTGCCTTCGGCCAGATGGCGCTGGATGGCCCGGGCCTGCGGGCTAGTCATCGTCCTATGGTCGATCGCGTTCGCGTTCGAGGGAGCGGACTTCACCGACGCTCGCGGCCGTCACGCCGTCAACCCCTACGCGATAGAGGGTTTGACCGGGTTCTTCAACGTCGCACGCGAGGTGCTCGCCTTCTTATTCATCGGGCTGATGGCCGCGTGTGTGGCCTCGCTCGTCGTGCGGTTCCGCCGTAGCAGGGGCGAAGAGCGCCAGCAGATCAAGTGGCTGATGCTCTCTGGTGCGATCTTCGTTGCGTGGCTCGCGATCCCTGTGGAACACGGCAACGGCGGGTGGGCCGACGTCGTCCAGGCCTTCATCATCGCGCTGCTGCCGATCTCGGTCGGGATCGCGATCTTGAAGTACCGACTTTTCGACGTCGATCTGGTCATCAACAAGGCCGTCGTGTACGGAGCGCTGGCTATCTTCATCACCGGCGTCTACGTCGCGATCGTGATAGGGATCGGCGCAGCGGCCAGCGATCAGCGGAGCCCGGTGCTCTCGGCCGTCGCCGCAGCTGTGGTCGCCATCGTGTTCCAGCCCGTGCGCCGGCGTGCACAACACCTGGCCGACAGGGTCGTCTACGGGAATCGTGCGACGCCCTACGAGGTGCTCTCGGAGTTCTCCGAACGGCTCGCCGGCGCCTATGCGAACGAGGACCTGTTGCCACGGATGGTGCGGATCCTGGCCGAGGGAACCAACGCCGCGCGTGCCGATGTCTGGCTACGCGCCGGAATCGAACTCCGGCCGGCGGCGACCTGGCCACAAGATCAGCCACGGCTCGACCCGGTGTCGGCCGAAGAGGTGCCCGACCGGCTCGTCGAGGTGCGACACCAGGGCGAACTGCTCGGGGCCCTGTCGATCGAGAAGAAGCCGGGGGAGCCGATCACTCCCACGGAGACCAAGCTCGTCTCCGATCTCGCGGGTCAGGCAGGACTGGTCATTCGGAATGTCGGCCTCACGCAAGAGCTGCTCGCGCGCCTCGAGGAGCTGAAGGCCTCCCGTCAGCGGTTGGTCGCCGCCCAAGACGAGGAGCGCCGCAAGATCGAGCGCAATCTGCACGATGGCGCCCAGCAGCAACTCGTGGCGCTCTCGGTGAAGACCAGGCTCGCCCAGTCGCTGGCGGACAAGGACCCCGTCAAGACGACCGAGATGCTCGCCGGTCTCCAAAACGACATCTCCGATGCCATCGATACGCTGCGCGACCTCGCGAGAGGGATCTACCCGCCGCTACTCGCGGACAAGGGACTTGTGGCGGCCCTCGACGCGCAAGCTAGGCGCTCGGTTGTTCCCGTCTCAGTCGTGTCCGACGATCTAGGGCGTTACGGACAGGATGTCGAGGCGGCAGTGTATTTCTGCTGTCTGGAAGCGCTGCAGAACGTCGCCAAGTACGCCGGCGCCACTCAGGTGACTTTGAGCCTTTCCGATGCGGACGGCTCCCTTTCGTTCGAGGTCATCGACGACGGTGCCGGGTTCGACTCCGGCGAGACCGGCTACGGGACCGGGCTGCAGGGGATGGCCGACCGTCTCGCAGCGCTCGGCGGCGATATCGACATCACCAGCACCCCCGGGGCCGGCACCACCGTGCGCGGCCGCGTACCCACGAAAGGACGGAGCATTTGAAGAACCTCGGCACGACTTCGGCACGCCGCCTGAGTCGCAGCATCTACTTCGGGTCGATCGCGATGGCCGCCTCCGTGCCATTCATCCCCGGGAAGTCGGACCCTTCGGTGGTCGTGCTAACGGGGGTGATGGCGCTGCCGCTCCTGATCTACGGCGGGCTCGGAACCCTCATGGCCTCGAAGCAGCCGGGCAATCCGCTGGGCTGGCTCTTCTGCTCTGTCGCGGCCTTGATGGGAACGACGGCCTTCACGGCGGCATACTCGTCGATCGGATCGGGTGGACTGGGATCGGGCACCGCACCCTTCTCCGACGCGGGGGCTTGGTTCCTCCTGATCGCGCCCCTGTCGGTGATGCCCTTCATCCTTCCCGTCTTCCTGATGCTCTTCCCGGACGGGCGGCTGCTCTCACGCCGCTGGAGGATCATGGTCGCCGCTGCGGCCGCCGCGAGCGTCCTGTGGGCCCTCGCGAATCTCGCGATGGCCGACGAGAACTCGCTCGCGCTGAACCCCCCGGCTTGGGTCTCCGCGATCCCGGGGGTAAAGGGAGGGGCCGGCCTAGGGGGCGTGCTCACGGTCATCGTGACCGTGGCCGGTTTCGTGAGCCTCCTCGTCCGCTACAGGCGCTCAACGGGCGAAACGAAGACGCAGTTGCGCTTCCTGACGTTGGTGCTCAGTGCGATGGTGATCGCTGCCGCGATCGCTCTTCCCGCGCTTCTCGTCAACGATACCGTCGGGTGGATCACCGGGTCCATCGCGGCTTTGGTCGTCGGCTTCGGGATCTTGATCGGCATCCCGGTCGCGACCGCCTTCGCGGTCCTCACGTTCGGTCTCTACGACGTTGGGCTCGTGATGCGCAAGCAGATCGCTCATCGAGTGCTTACCGTTCTTCTCGTCATCGTCATCGGGTTCTTCGCGTTGGTCATCGTCGGAATCGCCGGGGACGTCCTCACCCCAGGTGTAGCCGCGACCCGAGTGTCCTTCGGGCTCATGGGTCTGGTGGTCGGCCTGTCTATCAGGCCGATACCCATACTTGCGGCCCGTATCTCGCAGAGACTCGTCTTCGGCGGACGCTCCACTCCTTACGAAGTGCTCACCAGCTTCTCCGGCCGCTTGGGCGAAACCTATGCGACCGACGACGTGCTTCCTCGGCTTGCGACGCTTCTGGTCGAAGCGGTCGGAGCCGAAGAGGCCGGGGTGTGGCTGCGGCTGGGCGAGGACCTTCGGCTCGAAGCCTCCTGGCCTTCGCAAGGCGCCTCCGAGCACCACCGCATGTCCAGTGAGTCCCTGCCGGATACCTTGCCGGGCCACGCCTTTGAGGTGCGCGATCGAGGAGAGCTGCTCGGCGCGATCACCGTCGTGATGCCGGCGAACGACCCGATGAACAAGACGAAGGAAGCTTTGGTTCGCGATCTGGCGTCTCAGGCCGGCTTGGTTCTTCGCAACGTGAGATTGATCGAGGAGCTGCGCGGATCACGCCGGCGGATCGTTACCGCCCAGGACGACCGCGCGAAGACGCTGGAGCGCAACATCCACGACGGCGCCCAACAGCAGCTCGTCGCGCTGGCGGTCAAGCTCAGGCTCGCCGGACAGATGTTGGACCGCGACCTCGAGGGCTCCAAGCGGCTGCTCGAACAGTTGCAGGCCGATGCGAACGATGCTCTAGAGAACCTGCGCGACCTTGCGAGGGGCATCTACCCCCCGCTGCTGGCCGACAAGGGACTCACGGCCGCTCTGCAGGCCCAGGCCAACCGATCCCCCGTCGCGGCCAGCGTTGCCTCGGACGGCGTCGGCCGATATCCGCAGGAGATCGAGGCGGCCGTCTACTTCTGTTGCCTGGAGGCCTTGCAGAACGTCTCGAAGTACGCGAGCGAGGCCAGTGCCAGCATCACTTTGAACGCACGTCCTGGAGAACTTCACTTCGAGGTCGTCGATGACGGCTCGGGCTTCGACCTCGCGGCTGCCGGATACGGAACGGGACTTCAGGGCATGAGTGACCGACTCGCCGCGCTCGGCGGAGATCTGGAGATCCGAAGCGCCCCGGGTCAGGGGACGACCCTCAAGGGACGGCTCCCCGTATGAATCGCTGGCTCGCAACGCATCCGGTCAAGGCGACGCTGGTGCTCGCCTTTTGCGCAGCGATCACCTACGCCTCGTACCGGATCGGCCGTTCTCTGCTCGAACCGACTCGGGCCTTGCCCGAAGGTCAGCGGAGCCTCGTCGGCAGGTACTTCGCCTGGCCGGGCGGGATGTGGGTCGCCTTCGCGTTCGGAACGGTCGCGATGGCGACGCTCCTCATCCCCGACGGGCGCATCGACGGGAAGCTGCGCTTCCTGCTCGCGCGAGTGATCTGGTGGTCGACGGCTACGTTCGCGTTCCTTCAGTTCTTCGACGACCACCTGCTCGATCAAGCCGGAACCGGCAATCCGAGCGGGATCTACATCCCCTATCCGATACAGGACCTCGCCGAGCTGCCGGTGATCGGAGCGATCGTGATCTCGCTGTTGCTAGGGATCGTCTCCTTGCCTTGGCGGATCTCGATGGCGAGGGACGCGGGTCATGGCGAGGATGCAGAGAGATGAGCCCCCGCATCGTCAGGCTCCTGGCGTGGGGATCGCTGCTACTGGCAGCGGGATGCGGGTCGGTCGCGGCCGCGATCGCCTCGCAGAACGGGCCGGTCGTAGTTGCGCCGGACTTCGGGAGCGTCATCACCTCGGTGTGGGCGACGATCGGCTTCAGTGTCGGACTCCTCATGTTCTCTGTGGTCGGCACCGTGATCGCGCTAAGGCGCCCCGACAACGGGCTCGGGTGGCTCTTCTGCGGGAGCGGACTCGTGCTCGCTTTCTCGAACCTGTCGAGCACGTATGCCGTCCATGGACTTTCGACGAACCCTGGTTCCCTCCCGGGTGCCGACTGGTTCGGCCTGCTCAGCGACGCTCTCTGGATCCCTGTCGTCACCATGTCCACCGTCTTCCTTTTCCTTTGGTTCCCGGAGGGGCGACCGGTCCAGACCGGACGCCGGCGAGCCAACAGGGTCACGATCGTTGCGGTCATCGTTGCGGTCGTGACGGGAGCCTTAGGCGCGAAGCACCTGTATCAGTTCGAGTCGATCCCGAACCCACTCGGCATCCGCATGTCCGAGGGGCTCGCCGGCTCGTTCGTCGCAGCTTCGTACTTCGCACTCTTGGGCACACTTCTATATTCGATCGGTTCGCTGGTGCAGCGTCTTCGTCGAGCCACGGGTGATGAGCGCCTGCAGCTCCGATGGTTCGTGTACGCGGCGTGTCTGGCGCTCGTCGCCTTCGTTCCGTCGGTGATCGTCAAGAACTCACCCATAGTGCAGATCCTCGGGGGGTTGACCCTCCTCAGTCTCCCGATCGCGGTTGCGATCTCGGTGTTGAGATACCGCCTGTACGAGATCGACGTCGTGATCTCCAAGACGCTGGTCTACGGTGCGCTGGCAGCCTTCATCACCCTCGTCTACGTCGCCATCGTGATCGGGCTCGGCGCAATGATCGGCGCCAGCGGCGACAACCTCGTTCTGTCGGTGCTGGCAACCGCGATCGTGGCTCTGGCGTTCCAGCCGCTGCGCGCTCGGGTGCAGAAGGTCGCGAACCGTCTCGTCTATGGGGAGAGAGCCACGCCGTATGAGATCCTGACCCGGTTCAGCGAGCGAGTGGCCGGAACCTACGCCACCGAGGACGTGCTACCAAGGACCGCTCGCGTGATAGCGGAGGGAACCCGAGCCGAACGGGTCGAGATCTGGCTCCGTCTCCAAGATCACCTGCGTCTGCGGGCCACTTGGCCGGAGGGCGAGGTCACTCGCGGCACGCTGCGTCTCGATGGAGAGGACCTCCCACGGTTCGAGGGCACGGACCGGGTCCTACCCGTTCTCCACCAGGGGGAGTTGCTCGGGGTCATCACCTTGTCCAGCTCGCTAGGGGAGGGACCGACGCCGGCCGAAGAGAGGCTGCTGTCCACGCTGGTGAGCCAGACCGGATTGGTCCTTTCCAACGTGCGCCTTACGGCTGACCTCGAAGCGCGCTTGGAGCAGATCCAGGTTCAAGCGGCCGAACTGCGCGCCTCCCGCCAACGCATAGTTGCGGCCCAAGACGAGGAAAGAAG
The DNA here is from genome assembly GCA_031423155.1 of Actinomycetes bacterium. GTDB lineage: Bacteria > Actinomycetota > UBA4738 > UBA4738 > HRBIN12 > JANPEZ01. Next base: position 9,414 of record JANPEZ010000161.1, on the reverse strand, counting down.
ACGCCTGGAGCGCAACATCCACGACGGGGCGCAGCAGCACCTGGTGGCGCTCGCGGTGAAACTGCGTCTCGCGAAGGGGTTCCTGAACAAGGACCCCGGGCGCGCCGCGTCGATGCTCTCGGAGATCAGGGAGGAGATAGGCGAGGCCCTCGACACCTTGACATCGCTTTCTCTCGGCATATATCCGCCGCTGCTGGAAGCGCAGGGCCTTGCCGCGGCCTTGGCCGCCCAGTACCAGCGCAGCGACCTTCCGGTGCATCTGTCGGTCGAGGGCACGAAGCGCTACCCCATCGAAACCGAGGCCGCGATCTACTTCAGCGTCCTCGAATCGCTGCAGAACGCTGCCAAGTACGCCAGAGCAAACTCCGTCGAGGTCACGATCGCCGAAGTTCGCGACGGACTTTCCTTCACCGTTAGTGACGACGGAGCGGGTTTCGACGCGGCGACCACAGCGCGAGGGTCGGGCCTTCAGAACATCGCCGACAGGTTGTCGACCCTGGGTGGGAACGTGGACATCCGCTCCGAACCCGGCGTCGGAACGACCATCGAGGGTTGGCTGCCCGTCTTCGCCTCAGCGGAGGCTCCATGAGATCCCGGCTCCTGGCTCGGATCCTCCTGGGGCTGAGCGTGGGGCTGGCCGTCGTTGCCGCGGTCTTCCTGGTCTTGGCTCGGACTACGCCTCAGCCCTCGGGGAGCTTCGGATTCCGAGGGTTCGCCATCGTCTTCGCGCTGACCTTCGGCACGATCGGTCCGCTGATCGCCGCACGCCATCCCGGCAATCCGATCGGCTGGATCTTCTGCGCGATGGGCATCGCTTCGGGGTTTCAAGAAGCGGCCAGTCAGTACGCGATCTACGCGCTGCTTCACAACCCCGGAGCCCACCTTCCGCTGGGTGAGTTCGCGGCGTGGATCCCCTCCTGGATATGGATCCCGGCGACGTCTGGGGCGGCATTCCTGCTACTGCTCTTCCCGGACGGGCGACTCCCCTCGCCGCGCTGGCGGGTGGTCGTCGTGCTCGAGATAGCCGGCACGGCGGTCGCGGCCTCGGGCGCCGCGCTGCTTCCCGGACCTTTGGAGAACTTCAGCGTGATAGCCAACCCGTATCCGGCAGGAAGCCACGGGCTGATGCTCGGGCTGAGCACCGCAGGGCAACTCGTGTACGGCCTCGGCATCATCGCGGCCGCTGCGTCTCTCGTCGTCAGGTTCCGCCGGTCCCGAGGGGACGAACGTCAGCAACTGAAGTGGTTGGCGACCGCGGGAGCGATCCTGGCGGTAACACTGTTCACCAGCCTCGTCGGCACGTCCGGGCCGGGAAGCGCGGTGAAAGCGGCCAGCGTCCCGGCCTGGTTGTCGCTCCTGGTCATCGTCGGGTTCGGGTCGGTTCCGGTCGCCACCGGAATCGCGATCTTGAAGTACCGGCTCTACGAGATCGACGTCGTGATCAACAAGGCCGTCGTGTATGGAACGCTGGCCGGATTCATAACCCTGCTCTATGTCGGGATAGTCGTTGGTGCGGGATCGCTGCTGGGTCGCGGCGGCAGGCACAACACCGCCCTCGCCATCGCGGCGACCGCCGCTGTTGCGCTGGCGTTCCAACCCGCGCGCGACCGGGTGCAGCTGTTCGCGAACCGTCTCGTCTACGGCAGCCGCGCAACCCCTTACGAGGTCATGGCCGGCTTCGCCCACCGGGTTGCGGGAACCCTGTCCACCGACGATCTGCTGCCCGAGATGGCCGAAGCCTCCGCGCGCGGTGTAGGCGCAACCGGCAGCCGGATCCGGCTCTATCTCCCGGCAGGAGGCGAACGCGCCGTCACCTGGCCCGCCGATGCCGAGTGGAACGGATCCGACTCCCACCGGACGGAAGTCTCCTACCACGGCACGCCCATCGGGGAGATCCTCGTCGAGAAGCCTCAGCTCACGCCGGCGGAGGACAAGCTGCTGAAAGACCTTGCCTCGCAAGCAGGCCTGGCCATGCACAACGTGAGGCTGACCGAGGAACTCGCGACCCGCCTCGAGGAGCTGGCCGTTCAGTCGGCGGCGTTGCAGGTTTCCCGGCAGCGACTCGTCGCGGCGCGCGACGTTCAACGCAGGGGCCTGGAGCGCGACATCCGCGAGGGGCCTCAGCGCCAGCTGTTGGACATCGGTAGGCGCATCGGAGAATCGGGGCAACTGGCCGAGTCCGACCCAGCGGCCGCCGAACAGATCCTCGACCAGCTCGGCGCTCAGGCCACCTCGACGCTGGAGGATCTGCGCGATCTCGCACGGGGGATCTTCCCTCCGCTGCTCGCCGAGAAAGGCGTCGTCGCGGCCGTCGACGCCCACATCCGCAAGGTCGGCGCGAACGCGACGATCGCGGCGCACCCTGAGTTCACCAACCAGCGCTACGACGTCGACACGGAAGCGGCTCTCTACTTCATCTCGCTTCAGGCGCTGCAGAACGTGAGCCGTCACGCCGATGGCGCGGCCGCGATAGTGCGCCTCAACCGGGAGAGCGACACCCTGCTTCTGCAGATCGCGGACGACGGTCCCGGGTTCGATGTCGACCGCACCCCCGCGGGGATGGGCATCCAGATCATGCAGGACCGCGTCGACGCGCTGGACGGGTCGCTTGCGATCGAACGAGGGGTGAACGGCGGAACCACCGTCTCCTGCCGCATCCCGGCCGGCGCCCTCGTGACCGGGGCGCCCTCATGACCGGAACGAGGCCGCGAGTTTTCGGATGGGTCTTGTTCGGCATCGGTGTGTTCAACACCGGCGTAGGACTCTGGTTCGCGATCTTGGACAACCGGGTGGTCAGCGACTACCTGAACCCGATCGGCTTCGTTCTCGCCATCGTCGCGCTGATATGGCTGGCCACAGGCGCGGCGATCGTGTCCAGGAAGACCCGCAACTGGGCAGGATGGATCTTCTGCGCGATCGGGCTTTCGATGACGACAGCCTCGGTGGCACAGTCGCTGGCGATCTACGGATTGAGGGTCAGCCCCGGCTCCGTGCCGTTCGTGGGCATCGCGGCCTGGATCAACGAGTTCGGCATCTATCCGATAGCGCTCCTGCCGTTGCTGTTCCTGCTCTTCCCGGACGGCCGCGCGCCGAGCCCGCGATGGAGATGGGCAGCGGTCGGAGTACTGGGGGGGACGTTCATCTCCGCCGTCGGCTTCCTCGTTCGACCGGGGGCGTTCAACAGCCTGCGCGACTTCGAGATCAGATACGAGAATCCACTCGGGGTTCATGCCCTGGAGCCGATCGCGGGAACGGTGATCGCCGTTGGCACGTTCATCGCCCTAGTCTCGGCGTTCTCATCGGTCATCGCCCTGCGGCGAAGGTTCAAGCGAGCCACCGGCGATCAACGCCAACAGATGCGGTGGCTGGTCTTCGTGGGCAGCCTCTCCGGAGTCCTCTTCGTACTCACCGTCATAGTCGGCCTGGGCGTAGCGAACGCGGCCGGAGAGCTACTTCTCTTCCCGATCATGGGTAGCCTCCTGTTGGCCTCGCTGACGCTCGGGATCCCTGCGGCCTACGGCATCGCGATCTTCAGGTACCGCCTCTACGACCTCGATGTCGTTATGAAGAAGACGGTCGTGATCGGTCTGCTGGCCGTCTTCATCTCGGCCGTGTACGCGTCGGTGGTTGGAGGTCTCGGAGCGCTCATCGGCAGTCGCTCGAGCACGGGTCTGTCGTTCGTCACAGCAGCGGTGCTCGCGATCGCTTTCCAGCCGGTTCGCATGCGAGCTCAACGCCTCGCCGACCGCCTCGTGTACGGCAAGAGGGCCACTCCATACGAGGTCTTGACCGAGTTCTCGGGCAAGATGGCCGAGACCTTCTCCTCCGAGGACGTCCTGGCACGGATGGTGCAGATCCTGGCGGCGGGGACCGGCGCCGCGATCGCGCGGGTGTGGCTCGTCGTCGACGGCGAGCTTCGAGTCGGCGCCGCTTGGCCGGCCGAAGCCGCGACGGTCGAGGCTGTACCGATGCCCGTGGACGAGTTGCCCCTCATCGGCGACGAGCACGCCATCGAGGTGCGCCATCAGGGCGAGCTGCTGGGGGCGGTCTCGGTAGTGATGCCGGCGAGCGATCCGATGGACCCGGGCAAGGACAAGCTCGTTCGAGACCTAGCCGCGCAGGCCGGACTGGTTCTGCGGAACGCGCGACTCATCGAGGACCTGCGCGCTTCCCGCCGCCGCTTGGTCGCCGCGCAGGACGAGGAGCGTCGCAAGATCGAGCGCAACCTGCACGACGGGGCGCAGCAACAGTTGGTTGCGCTGACCGTTCAGCTGCGGCTCGCCGAGCAGATGGTGGGCCGCGACGACGACAAGCAGCGGGAACTGCTCGCGAAGCTACAGACTTCCGCGAACTCGGCCCTCGAGGACCTTCGGGACCTCGCCCGAGGGATATATCCTCCCCTGTTGGCCGACAAGGGCCTGGTTGCGGCGCTACAGAGCCAGGCCCGCAAAGCCGCCGTGCCGACCACGGTCGAAGACGACGGCGTCGGCCGCTACGACCGCGAGGTGGAATCCGCCGTCTACTTCTGCGCGCTCGAGGCGTTGAACAACGTGGCGAAGTACGCCGACGCCCGGACGGCGAAGGTGCGCCTGTCGGCGGTCGACGGGGGACTCACGTTCACCGTTGAAGACGACGGCAGCGGCTTCGACGCAGCCGCCTCGGCTTACGGCACCGGCATCCGGGGTATGGCCGACCGCCTCGACGCCATCGGCGGCAGCCTCGAAGTGACGTCCGTTCCAGGGTCCGGCACGACGATCAGAGGCCGTGTTCCGGCTTCGGAGTCCTCGAACTAGCCAAAGCGGGGGAGCCCGGCCGCCAGGCACGCGCAGTGTAGGATATGCCAGTCTGTTTGCGTTTGAGCGTATGAGATGTCATCCTACTGGCATGTTCGACAGGGTCTATTGGCGGGAGCGGATCCAGGATGCCTGGGAGCGGCGCTCGGTCATCTGGCTCTTCGGGGTGCGCCGGGCCGGCAAGACCGTGCTGTGTCGGTCGTTGGACGACACCGAGTATCTCGACTGCGAACTTCCCAGCGTTCGAAAGACATTGGAGGATCCGGAAGCCTTCCTCGGGTCGGTCGGCGGCAAACAGGTCGTGCTCGACGAGGTCCACCGACTGCCCAACCCCTCGGAGTTGCTCAAGATCGCCGCCGACCACTATCCGAACGTTCGGGTTCTGGCCACGGGCTCGTCAACACTCCAGGCGACTTCGAAGTTCAGCGATTCCCTGACCGACCGCAAGGAAGAGATCTGGCTAACGCCCATGATCGAGGACGACCGAAAGGCAGCCGGAGGTGAACTGCGCGACCGTCTCGCCCGCGGCGGCCTGCCGGGATATTTCCTGAACGGCCCCTCGGAGAGGGACATCCAGGAGTGGCTCGACGCCTATTGGTCCAGAGACATCCAGGAACTTTTCCGACTCGACCGTCGAGCGTCGTTCGCCCGGTTCGTCGAACTCGTCCTTTCCAGAAGCGGCGGCATCTTCGAAGCGCAAGCCTTCGCGGCTCCGGTCGAGGTAAGTCGCACGACGGTCGGCAACTACCTGTCCGCGCTCGAGATCACGAAGGTGGCCCATGTCGTCCGGCCTTTCTCAACGCGCCGAGCCGCAGAGATAGTGCACGCCCCGAAAGTCTACGGGTTCGACACCGGCTTCGTTCGGATCCTTCGGGGATGGAGCGATCTTCGGGAGGAGGACATGGGCCTGCTCTGGGAGCACTACGTCCTCAACGAGCTCCAGGCGAAGACCCGAGGGGAGATCCGTTACTGGCGTTCGACCCGTCATCAGGAGGTCGACTTCATCCTGCCTCGTAGGGGGCGGCCCCCGGTAGCGATCGAGTGCAAGTGGCGAGCCGACGGCCGCGAAGACCTACCTGGACTCAAGGCCTTCCGCCGCAACTATCCGGACGGGATCAGCCTCGTCGTCGCGTCCGATGTCGATCGACCCTTCGAACGGGAACTCGCCGAGGGACGCCGGGTGCGCTTCGTGGGTATCGACAGGATGATCGAGGCGGTCAGCAGCGCCGACTAAGCCGCACCGGAGGCCGCTTCCCATGCGGACTCGAGCCGGTCCGGGCCGAACACCGCCTTCGGGATGTAGGCCGCGGCGCCGCACTCGACGGCGCGAGGCGCGTACTCCTCTTCCTCGTACGTGGACAGCAGCAGGACGATCACGGCGCCGGCTCCCGCCGCGAGGATCTGGCGGGTGGCGTCCAGCCCGTTGATACCCGGCAGGTTTACGTCCATCAGAACCAGGTCGGGCTTGAGGTCGGCGGCCATCGTGACCGAGTCCTCGCCGGTCTCGGCCTCGCCGGCGACCTCGAAGCCATCGGTCAGCTCAACCACCATCCGCGCGGCCATGCGGAAGGGCTCCTGGTCATCGACTATCAGCACTCGAACGGTCATCCGGGCACGAACCTCCACCTCAAGGGTGCCAGCAGGCGCCGCGAGCGACAGTAGTGCCAGCACCACTGTCTGCCAGCCGAGCTATGCCTCGCGGCTAGAAGAGAAACGCCCGTAGTCGTTCAGCACGACGGATCGGCCAGGCACCGAATGGGCGTATCTCGCCGTAGGCGAGTCGGCTCTAGCCCAGTGGGCAGGGTCACAATCTTGGAGTCACTACCCCACTTGCTACGGTCCAGTCGCGTTGGCTATCGCATCGGGCGGGAGCAATCGGGAGGCCCCGAGGATCTCGACGCCGATGAGTCGGCTGTCTTGATCGTAGGCAAGGATGATGGCGCCGCCCCCATCCACGGCGCGACCACAGGTCTCATAGTCGGACGCCATGCGGCTGCTCTCAGAAACATAGATGTATGCCGCATCCGCTTCAGCATCGAATGTCATCCGCATGACAACTGGACACCTCCTTAACCTCTGACCGATCCCGGAAAATCCTTCCCGAGGGTAGTCCTCAGAGAGATCGAGCCGCCTCGATCTCACGCTTCCGTTCCTCGAAGACACTCACGGCGAGGGCATCGCCGTCGACCAGTCGTTCATAGAACGTGTGATCCTCCGCCCATTCCGGAAAGGACACGATCGGAAACTGGTCCTCCTTTCCGAAGTGGAAATAGCCGATCCTCCAACTCGGCGGAAGGGATCCATCCACGACCTCGAACAGGGGCGCGGGCACCCATGTGGGCCAGTCATGCCCGTCATCGTCGAGGACGTAGTACCAGGCCACGCCAAGATAGATGGTGATGGCGTAGACCGCGTACTGGCGGCTGATCGTTACCGGGAATTCCGTGCTGCCGTCGATGCCCGCGGAGCTATCTCGACTCATGGCTGGCAGGACCTCGCCAGTCGTCGCGGTGCAGCAAGCGATCATACGAACTTGAACTCCACATCCATCTTCGTCACCAGATTACGGAAATAGTGGACGGTCACGATGTCGTTCCAGCCGCGAAGAACGTACTGCATCTTGACCCAGTTTCCCTCTCCGTAGTTGGCCACGAGCCTCGGGGCATCCACGAGATATCGCATGATGATCGTGCCTTGGCCCTCCCTGGCGGCATTCATCGCAAGCTGCTCCGGGAGATTGCGCGGCACCGCATCGGCAATCGGCCCCTTCAGGACGCTGGCTGCGCCGCCACCGCCCAAACCCCTGAGGCCGACGGTCGTGCCGACCCTCGACACGGCTATGTAGCACTGCGTGGATGCCAATACACAGGTCGCTCCGATGAATCCGCCGAGGGTCGCCCAGCCGATAGCTAGCCACCAGTTCCAGCCGGCCCCGGTGGTCCCCACATAGGCCGCATAACCGGCGACGCCGATGGTTGCGCCGATGACCGCGGCAAGAACGAGAACGCAAAGAAGGATGCACATCCCTGAGGGGTCTGAGTACATGGCCGGGTTGCCGGCGGCGAACTCGTAGAAGGGGTGGGCAGAGACAGGATCGGATTGAACGAACGCGCCTGTCCCCGGGTCATACATCCTCGCCCGAAGGTTGATGAACCCGGTGGTGGCCTTGTCCCTGAACTCTGAGTCGAAGCTCATCGGGTTGAAGTCGGTGGCTATGGCCGTGTCGTTCTTGACGTTGGAGCGGAAAGTCCCGTAGGGCTGATAGCTGTAGGAGTACTCCAAGGTCCCGGTGGACTTGACGATGTTGGCCACAGACCCAACCTGATCCTGGTCGTAGTAGTAGGTCGAAGACCCGACTTCATGGCCTGAAGTCCCTCGCCGTAGAAGAAGTCCTTGGTGGTGTTACCCGAGGTCGTCGTGACCAGCTGAGGGACAGAGGCGTTCATGTCCCACTGGTAGCTGGCGCTCGTCGTTCCCGAGACCGACGAGCGGTTGACCAGCCCGTCGTAGGAATAGGTGTCGCTGAAGAGCCGGTCCCCGTCTGCTTGCGAGGATTCCGATCGGGACTAGGTCAGGCGGCCGCGTCGTTCAACTGGAGGAACGCCCTCTCAACGACGAGCCGGGTGTTCAGGTTGATGTCTTCGGCCAGGGCCGCTCGTGCGCCTTCGATGCCGGCCAGCGCCCGGGCAGCCCGGACGACGCTGAGCTCCGGATCGGGTGTCAGGTCGGGGTTGATCAGCGCATCCGCCGGCGCTCCCACCGCTGAGGCGATCCGGTCGCGCAACAAGGAAGACACCGCCAGCAGCACCCAGTCGACGTAGTCGCGTTCGGCGCGGCGCTCTCGCCGCTGGAACCTGGACTCTATCCGCTTGATGGCTCCACGGTAGGCGTCTTCGGGCCGGCCCATCTCGTCGGTGAAAGGTGCCAGCTCTGCTTCGAGTTCCTTCTTCAGACCCTTCTTGTACTCGGCGGCGGCGGCAAGGACGACATCCGCCGCGGCGAGCGCGCCGGCCGGACCCTCGGTTCCGGTGAACAGGGCGGTGCGGGCAGCATCGCGGAAGGCGAGACCGGCTTCGTCGCGCGCGAGTCTGCGGGCGCGGCCGAGGTTGCCCCCCGCCAGCCGCGCGGCCAGTTTCGAGCGCGTGGGGTCGATGCCCTCGCCTGTAAGCGCCTCGACGACGAAGGCCTCCGACAGCGCCGTGAACATCACGGTGTGACAACGCGACAACACGGTCTCGGGGAGTTCGTGGGCGCGGGCCGAGAGCAGAAGCAACACCGCGTCGGACGGAGGCTCTTCCAGGACCTTGAGCAGCGTGTCGGCGGCGGCGGGTGACAGGCGGTCGGCCTCGCGGATCATGAAGACCTTGCGGCCGGGTTCGGGCGCGGTGCGGTAGGCAGGATGCCAGACCTCTTCGCGGATGGTGTCTACGTGGATGTCGCGACCCTCGGGTTCGATGATGAAGACGTTGGGGTGCTGGTCCTTGAGCGCCAGGCGGCAGGCGCGGCACTCACCGCAGCCGCCCGTCGGACATAGCAGGGCCGCCGTGAACGCCCGCGCCGCAAGGGACTTCCCGCTTCCCTCGGGCCCGGCCAGAACGTACGCGTGGTGGGGACGCAGGGC
>JANPEZ010000160.1:0-10212 GCA_031423155.1 Actinomycetes bacterium | reverse complement strand
CTGTTGGTCGTGATCGGCGGAGTCCTTCTGGCCACACGCAAGCGCGGTGGCCAGGACGACCGGGCCTAGGAAGACGGGGACGAGACCAGGGTGGGAACGCGCAGATACCTTTTCACGAAGGTCATGCAGGCGTTCTTCACCCTGGTCTTCGTCGTCTGCTTCAACTTCTTCCTCTTCCGGATCTTGCCCGGAGATCCGGCGCGGATCCTCGCGCGCAACAAGCTGCAGCCGGCCGAAGCCGTCGCTGAGATGGTGAGGGACTTCGGATTGGATCAGCCGTTGTTCCCCGGGCAGTTCGTGAACTACATCGGGGACACGGTTCGAGGCAACTTCGGGATCTCGTACAAGTTCCACAGACCCGTTACGGAGGTCATCCAGCAGCGCTTCTGGAGGACCGTCCTGCTGCTCGGCGTGTCGACGCTCATCTTCACTGTGCTGGGGATCTTGATCGGCATCTGGGGCGCATGGCGACGAGGGAGCGCCTTCGATATCGGTTCGCATACTTTCTCCCTCATCGGGTATTCGATGCCCGAGTTCTGGCTCGGACTCTTATTACTGATCATGTTCGCGGTGATCATCCCGATCTTCCCCGTAGGCGGTATCACTACGACCTCGCCGGAGTACACGGGACTCCGCGCGATCTACGACGTCGCGGGACACATGGTTCTGCCCACCCTGACCCTCGTCCTGGCCTACATCGGCCAGTACGCGATCGTGATGCGCTCTTCCCTGCTGGACGTCCTGGGCGAGGACTACGTCCAGACCGCCAGAGCCAAGGGACTGCGCGATGTGCACGTGAGGCGTCGCCACGCTGTGCCGAACGCGCTCCTGCCGACCGTCACGCTGATCGCCCTGAACCTGGGGTTCTTGGTAGGTGGTGCCATCACGGTCGAGACGGTCTTCTCATGGCAGGGCCTGGGACTCCTCGAGTATGAGGCCTTGCGAACGCCCGACTACCCGCTCCTGCAGGGGCTGTTCATCCTGTTCAGCGTCGCTGTCATCGCCGCCAACCTGATCGCGGATCTCCTGTACGGCTATCTGGATCCGCGTGTGAGGGTGGCCTGATGTCGACGCCTTCTCAGGTCGTCGGCGACATCCCGAAGAACGCCAGGCAGATCGCCTGGATCCGGCGGCGGCGGGCACTGAAGCGCAGCTGGAGGACGTTCAGGGGCAGCCCGATGGGGATGATCGGCTTGGTGATCCTGACGATCTTCGCCCTGACGGCTGTGTTCGCCCCGCTGCTCGCGGCGCGCTCGGGACTGTCTCCGGTCACGGCTCCGGGACAACCTTTCCAGCCGCCCAGCGGGCAGTACTGGTTCGGCACCGATCATCAGGGAAGGTCGGTGCTGACGTTGGTGATCTGGGGATCGCGCGTCTCGCTGGCCATCGGACTGATCGCGACCCTCATCTCGGTGTTCATCGGCAGCATCGTCGGCATCCTTGCCGGTTTCTTCGGAGGCTGGCGCGACGTGTCCCTGATGCGATTGACCGACTGGTTCCTCGTCATCCCGTTCCTTCCTCTCGTGATCGTGCTCGCCTCGGTCATGGGCGGCGGTGTCGGAGGCGGCGGCCTCGGGCTGACGGCCTTCGTCATCGGGATCACGTCCTGGCCGAGCAGCGCACGGCTCGTCCGGAGTCAGACCCTGACGGTCAAAGAGCGCCCCTACGTCGAGCGAGCCAGGGCCCTGGGCGCGAGCAACTGGCACCTCATCACCAGGCACATACTGCCCAACGTCGGGCCGATAATCTTCGCGAACACGATCTTGATCGTGGCCATCGCGATCTTGTCCGAGACGACCCTGGCCTTCCTGGGCTTCGGCGATCCCAACGCCATCTCCTGGGGCCGTGTTCTGGACGAGGCCTTCGGCAATGGAGCGGTCATCGCCGGGAACTGGTGGTGGGTCATCCCACCGGGCGTCGCCGTGGTGCTGGTGGTGCTAGCTTTCACCCTGATCGGCTACGCCTTGGACGAGATCCTTAACCCGAGATTGAGGCGACGATGAGTCTTCTATCTGTTCGTGATCTGACGGTTTCATACAAACTTCAGTCCGGCGAGGTGCCGGCGGTCCGGGGTGTCAACTTCGACATCGAAAAGGGCGAGGTTCTCGGTCTGGCCGGCGAGTCCGGCTGCGGCAAGTCGACCATCGCGAGCGCGATCCTTCGACTGCTGCCAGAGGGAACGAAGGTCGGCGGCGAGGTCCTCCTGGAGAACGAGAACATCCTGGAGATGAAACCCGGCAAGTTGCGGGCCGTGCGCTGGACCGAAGCAAGCATCATCTTCCAGGGAGCCATGCATGCCCTGAACCCCGTCAAGCGCATCGGCGATCAGATCGCCGAACCGATCCTCATCCATCAACAGGCCGATGAGAAAGAGGCGATGGTTCGCGTAGGGGGCCTTCTCGAGGAGGTCGGTCTGCCGCAGCGGCGACTGCGCGACTACCCGCACGAGCTCTCCGGCGGGCAGAAGCAGCGTGTGATGATCGCGATGGCCCTGGCCTGCAACCCCTCGCTCGTGATCGCCGACGAGCCGACCACCGCGCTGGACGTGATGGTCCAGGCTCAGGTACTGAAACTGCTGAAGGAACTACAGCGGGACCTGGGGCTGGCGATGCTGTTCATCACTCACGACCTGTCCGTTCTTGCCGAAGTCTCCGATCGCCTTGCCATCATGTACGCGGGCCGGATCGTCGAGCAGGGGCCGGCCGAGCCGGTCTTCACCGACCCGAAGCACCCGTACACCCGCGCGCTGGCCGGGGCCTTCCCAGCGATCGGCGACGCGCAGTACCGGATGAAGCCCTCGGGCCTGGGAGGGGATCCGCCCGATCCACAGAACATCCCCAGCGGTTGTTCGTTCCACCCTCGGTGCCCCGTTGTTGTCGCCGAGTGTTCCGATACCGATCCCATCCTGTACCCGGCCGGAGAGAGCCGGTCTGCCGCCTGCCTGCTGGTGCGCCAGCCCGCCGGCGCTTCGACGACCTCGGAGGTTCCCGGTGACTGACCAGACGACGACGACCCCCCTGCTGGAGGTTCGCGACCTCAAGGTCACGTTCTCAGGGCGCGTCGGCCTGATCGCGGGCCTGCGAGGCCAGGAGGGGCTCCTGTCCCGCGCGGTCGACGGCGTGAACCTAGAGATCCGTCCCGGCGAGATCATCGCGCTGGCCGGCGAGTCGGGCTGCGGCAAGACCACGACCGCACGCGCCATCATGGGCTTGGAGAAACCCCGAGACGGGCAGATCCTCTTCGAGGGAGAGCCTCTCGGCAGGAACCTTCGCAAGTACAGGCGGCGGGTTCAGATGGTCTTCCAGGATCCGACCGCGGCCCTCAATCCCCGCCAAACGATCTACGAGTCCGTCGCCGAGGGCCTTCGGATCCACAAGATCAGCACCAACGAGGAGGGCCTGACCGAGGAGCAGATGGTCGCCCGCGCGCTATCGCGCGCGGGCCTTCGCCCTCCGGAGCGGTTCTTCCTGCTCTACCCGCACGAGCTTTCAGGCGGTCAGCGTCAGCGCGTCGTGATCGCGGGCGCGCTCGTACTGGAGCCCGAACTGATCGTCGCCGACGAGCCGGTGTCCTCACTCGATGCTTCGGTTAAAGGCGAGATCTTGTCGCTGCTGCTTCAGCTTCGAGACGACCTCGGCATCGCTGTGCTCGTCGTGACACACGACCTCGGCCTGGCCTGGTCTATCGCGGATCGGGTGGCGGTGATGTACCTGGGCCGGATCGTCGAGATAGGGCCCGCCGAGCAGGTCCTGACGCGACCGCTGCATCCGTATACGAAGGCGCTTCTGGACGTCGTCCCGGAGGCAGGCGGCATCGACCGTCCGTTCCTTCAGGGAGAGCCGCCCGACCCGACCAAGATCCCCGCGGGGTGTCGCTTCAATCCGCGTTGCCCGGTGGTCGCCAGCGGTGAGGCGGCGCGCGCCGGGGTCGAAGAGGCTTGCAAGGGAACCGACCTGGAACTGGCCGAACTTGCTGCGGCGCACTTCGCCGCCTGTCACTTCGCTTCGAAGCAGCCTAGCTGAGCTGAGTCGCCGGCTCAGGCCGGAGTCGGATCGTCCTCGCCGGCGTCTCCCTTGAGGACTCCGAGGATGGCCTCCATCTCGCTGTCGCCCACTGGGGCGTCACGCGTTTCCTTGCCGACGCCCTTGGCGGTAGCCAGCAGCGCACGCAGGTTCGACTCGGCCATCTCGGCCCTGGCTTCCAAGTCCCTCAGCCGCGTTGTCGTGTTCTCGTTCCGGGTCTCGGCCTCGATCCTGGCCTCACGTGAGACGCGAGCCTCTTCGCGGGCGGTGCGTAGGGCTGCCCTAAGGGTGGCGACCTCACGGCCAAGGTCGATCAGTTTCTCCACGGCCTCTCGCCCCACCTCGGAGTACGTGGGACGCCCCTCGTGACCCGCCCCCGTCACCCCGGAGCCTTGCGGGCCGCGGCGACGCCTCGGCGCTCTCTGGATCGTCTCCTTCTCCCCCGGATCCACCGGGCGCGAGTCGACCAGGCGGTAGGAGCCCTGGGCCGGCTCGAGCCTGCGCCGGGCGATCAGCGCGCGGACGGCGCGGGCTGCTGAGAGCGGATCGGGCAGGCCTATGTCTCTGCCGATCTCTGCCGGAGTTACTTGAAGGACAGTGCCAACCTGAGTCCGCTGGGCAACCGCAGCCAGGAAACGATTGGCCCGCTCCAGGCTCTCCTCATTCATTGGACAATCCTGACAGAGGACCGATAGTCGTGGCTAGTGCGTCGAAAGCCATCCCCTAGAGCTCACGTGTGTGTTTCCGGGGCGGCTGAACTACTCGTAGACTCGCGCTCATGCCCGGGCCACTTGAGGGGATACGCGTGCTGGACTTCTCGCGCGTGCTCGCGGGGCCGCTGTGCGCGCAGATCCTGGGCGATCTTGGGGCCGACGTGATCAAGGTCGAACGTCCCGAAGTGGGCGACGACACACGCCACTGGGGTCCACCGTTCGTGGGAGAGGATGCCGCCTACTTCCTCTCGCTCAATCGCAACAAGCGCTCGATAGAGCTGGACCTGTCCGAGGCCGGAGACGCCGATGTGGCCGGACGATTGGCGCGAAGAGCCGACGTGCTGATCGAGAACTTCCGCCCGGGCCTGATGAACCGTTTCGGTCTGGACGATGAGGCCCTGCGGGCCCAGAACCCAGGGCTGGTCTCATGTTCCTTCACGGCGTTCGGCGAGAGCGAGGACGCCGCCCGCCCGGGCTACGACATCATCGTGCAGGCGCTGTCCGGCTTGATGAGTGTCACGGGCGAGCCCAACGGCGGACCCACGAAGGTCGGGGTTGCGCTGCTCGACGTGGTCACGGGTCTGTACGGGGCGATCGGGATACTCGCCGCGCTCCGAGAGCGCTCAGAGACCGGAGCCGGCCGGCGCGTCACGGTATCGCTCTACGGGGCGAGCCTGGCCGCGATGGTCAATCAGGCGGCGAACTTCCTGCTCGGAGGGGTGGTACCCGGGCTCTTGGGCAACGCCCACCCGAACATCGTGCCGTATCAGGTGTTCCAGGCATCGGACCGGCCTTTCGTCCTGGCGGGCGGGAACGACAAGCTCTTCAGGCTGACCTGCGAGGTCGTCGGCCACGCCGAGTGGGCCGAGGACGAGCGCTTCGCCACGAACCCGGCGCGGGTCGAGAACCGCACGATGATCGTAGCGATGCTCCAGGAGATCTTCTCGACGCGAACCGCCGCCGAGTGGCTCACCTCGCTGGAGTCTCAGGCCGTTCCGTGCAGCCCGATCTACGGTATGGACGAGGTATTCGACTCCCGCGAGGGCTCAGCCCTGATCGAAGTGGTGCCGGATCCCGAACGTGGAGCGCTCAAGCTCGTGGCGAGCCCGATCGTCTTCCCCGCAGGTGAAGGTTCGACTTCTACGCCGCCACCTCGGCTGGGCCAGCACACCGAAGAGATCCTGCGAGAACTCGACGATCTGGAGAAGGGCTAGCTCCCGAGGCAGTTCAAACACGAGACCTTGACGACGTTCGAGGAGAGGTAGGTGCCTCTGGCCTCCGCGTCCGGGAGTTGCAGGTCGATCCTGGACTTCAGCGCGAAGGCGTCGACCGTGAGGACCGAACGGGCCCCGGCGAAGAGCGTGTGCTCGAATCCGCCGTAGTCGCTCGTTCCCGAAGGGGAGGACGACGTGGCGGTCAGCCGCAACGTCAACGCGCCATCCGCATACGAGCCCGTGACCTTGACCGCGTAGGTGTCGGCGTTGATCTGCGGGTTCTCGAAGCTGCACGATAGGTCTCCCTCACGTGATGCCGTCCCGTCTCCCTTGACCGATCCACCCGCATCAACCGTGAACCTGATCGTCGTCTTCCAGTCCGTGGTGCAACTACCGCCGACGTAGAGGTCATGCGAGGTTGCGCTGTTGATCACACCCCTCCACCTCTGTAGCGATGGGGTGGAACTGGCCGGGGGGATGGATGGACCGGAGGAACCCTGCACCTCGGGTCCGAACGGGTTCGAGTGCATCCCCGCGAAGACTCCGATGCCCAGGGCGCCGGCGAAAGCAGCGAACCACAGCAGGACCCTCACCCAGCGTCGCATCGTGACAGCCTACGCGGAACCCCCGGGCTAGGAGCCCTGAACGAAATGCCGCTTCTGATCCCCGGCGAGCTGCATGCCCAGGACACGCGCGGCGCGCTGAGCCCGAGGCACCTCGAGCTTGCGCGGACGCTTCGATATGTCGGCGGCGATGTCGGAGTTCTGGACCAAGCGAACGCCCTTCACGGTCCGGGGCGCGCCCGCGGTAGCCATCGTGAGACAGAGGATCGGCTCCACCTGTACCGAGACGGTCGCCGCGGAGAGCTTGCGGCCCACCGCGATCGCGGCCTTCCTCATCCCGCGGAATCCCTTCAGGGTTCGGCCACCCACTGTCGCGGAGCGGCCCTTCATCTCGAGGTACCCCCCGGTCTCGTCCACGAAGACGAGGTAAGCGCCGGTGGCCCCCACCACGATCAGGTCGCCAGGATCCCGCGAGCCGACCGGGATGGTCCAGTAGCTCCAGGGATCGAGCCTGCCGAGCTCACTGACGAGTCCGGCACGGCCCGGTGCCGCCTTATGTCCAGCCTTCGGCTTGACCTTGGCCATACGAGGGGTATTCGGAAGGTTGGGAGCCGGCCTTTACACGCCCGGGCTCAATGTTGCGTCAGATCCTCGCGCCTGCGGCGCCCTCCGAGCACGAGGAAGAATCCAGCAGCTGCGAACAGGAGCACGAGCCCGATGATCCTGGCCGAGTCGAACCCGGTGAAAGCCGTCCCTCCGTTGTTCCCGCCGTTGCCGTTGCCGGCTGCCAGGACGACCGTGATGCCCTGCTCACCCCTGTTGTTCGTCTCGTCCGAGTCGGTCTCGTTCAAGCCGGCGAGGGTCGCGATGTTCTGGACGTGTTTCACGTTCAAGGCGTCCTGAGTTACCTCCACCTTCATCCGGAGGGTCGCATGGGTTCCTTCGGCCAGGTCGCCGACGGTCCAAAGGCCCGACTTCTGGTCGTAGCTTCCGACGTCCGCTGAAGAGGACAGGTACTTCAGACCCCGGGGAAGTTCGTCGGAGACCTTTACGCCGCTGCCATCGCCGGGACCGCCGTTCGTCACGACGATCGTGTAGGTCAGCGTGTCGCCGATCGCGGGGAACTCGTTGTCGACGGTCTTCTTCACCGACAGGTCCGTCTCGCCCGAGGGCTCGAGGGGGTCGATGATGGCGGTTCCCGAGTCGTTGGAGGGATCCGGATCAGGCGTGGTGGTGCTCGCCGTAGCCGTGTTCACGAGGTCGGCGTGGTTGGCGATCACCTTGACGACCAGGATCATCGTGACCGAGTCCCCGCTCGCGATATCGCCGAGGGACCACGTGACGAGTCCGGCGTCGTGAGTACCGCCGCCATCGGCGGAAACGAAGGTAACTCGATCGCTGAGCGGGTCAGTGACCATGACGTCTCGGGCGGTGTCCGGCCCGGCGTTTGAGACCACGATGGTGTAGGTGAGGTTCTCGCCGACGTAGACCGGATCGGGCTCCCCCGTCTTGACCAAGGAGATGTCGGCCGAAGTCGGCGATGTGCTGACGGTCGTTGGCGCCGAGTCGGAATCGTTCTCCGGTATCGGATCGAAGACGTCGGAGCTCACGACAGCGGTGTTGGAGATCTCACCGGCCGCAGTAGTAGTGACGTCGATCGTGATCGTTGCTGCGGCGCCGTCGGCGATGTTCCCGAGGTCACACGTCAAGGTGCCTGCGGCTTCCGAGCAGCTGCCCTGCGTCGCGGTGGCACCCGTGAAGGTCGTGGAAGCCGGCAAGGTGTCGTAGACCGTCACTCCCGTCGCATCAGAGGGTCCGCCGTTCGTCACGACCAGGGTGTAGGTCAGATCGGCGCCGACGAGGGCGGTCGGGTCCGCCGCCTTCGTCAGGCTCAGGTCAGCCGAGCGATCAAGCGTTGTCCCCTCGGTGGCCGAGTCCTTGGAGGGATCCGGGTCGGCCTCGTCACCATCGACGCTCGCCGTGTTCGACAGATCGGCCGTTCCGGCGCTATCCACGTGAACCGTGACCTGCAAGGTCGAGGAGGCCCCGTTCGCCAACGACCCGACGTTCCAGGTGACCGTTCCACCGGACTCGGTTCCGCCGTTGTCGGCCGAGACGAACGTCGTACCTGCAGGCAGCGGGTCGGTCACGACCACCCCGGTCGCGTCGCTCGGGCCGGCGTTACTGGCCACGATCGTGTACGTCAGGTCCGTGCCCGCGACGACCGGATCGGCGTCATCGGACTTCGTGACCGAGAGGTCCGCTGAAGCCGAGAGCGGGTCAACCTGCGTCGTTTCGGTGTCCTCATCGTTCGAAGGATCCGGGTCGGGAGTAGGGGAAGACACCGTGGCAGTGTTGGTCAGGCTTCCCGCCGCGCCCGTGGTGACCACCAAGGTCAGGCTCGTGGTCCCAGGGGCAAGGGTTCCGAGGTTCCAGGTGACCGTTCCTGCTACCTCGGTCCCGCCGTTGTCGGCCGAGACGAAGGTCGTGCCTGCGGGCAGAGGGTCTGTAACGACCACGCTCTGAGCATCTGAGGGACCGGAGTTGGTCACATCGATCGTGTAGGTCAGGTCGGTTCCTGCAGTGACCGGATCGGCATCATCGGACTTGAGGACCGAGAGGTCCGCAGAGGTCGTAACGGTGTCGGAGTCGGTGGCAGAGTCGTTGGAAGGATCCGGGTCCCCCACCGGAGAGGACGAGATCGAGGCCGTGTTGTCCAAGCTCGCCCCCACGAAGCCGGGGTCGACATCGAGCGTCAGGTCCCAAGAGACGGAGTCGCCGGAGGCGATCGCAGCTGTGGTCGTGCAGACGAAGGAACCACCCGAGATGGCGCAGTCCACCTCGGACTCGCTGCCAGCAGTGCCGCCCGGGATCGCATCGGTAACTACAACCCCGGCTGGGACGGTCGAAGGACCATCGTTGGTCAGCGTGATCGTGTAGGTAGTCGAGCCACCGGCCACGACCGATGCAACACCGTCGTCCTTGGTCAAAGACAGGTCCGCCGAAGGATCGACGTTCGTCGTCTCGGTGTCCTCATCATTCGAGGGGTCCGGGTCAGGAGTAGAGGTTGAAACGGTGGCCGTGTTGGAAAGGTCAGCCGTCCTTGAAGGATCGACGCTGGCCACCAAGGTCAGGCTCGTGGTCCCAGGAGTAAGGGTGCCCAGGTTCCAGGTGACCGTTCCACCGGACTCTGTACCGCCGTTGTCGGCAGAGACGAAGCTCGTGCCTGCAGGCAGAGGATCTGTAACCACGACGCTCTGAGCATCTGAGGGACCGGCGTTGGTCACATCGATCGTGTAGGTCAGGTCAGTGCCTGCGGTGACCGGGTCGGCGTCATCGGACTTCGTGACCGAGAGGTCCGTAGAGGTAGTGACGGTGTCCGAGTCGGTGGCCGAATCGTTGGAAGGATCCGGGTCTGAGACCGGAGAAGACGAGATCGAAGCCGTGTTGTCCAAGGTAGCGCCCGAGTAGTCCGCATCCACATCGTGGGTTAGGTCCCAAGAGATAGAATCTCCAGGAGCAAGCGCAGAAGAGGTGGTGCAGGTCATCGTTCCGGCCGTTATCGAGCAGTCGGCCTCTGACTCGCTACCGGTGGTGCCGACCGGGATCGCATCGGTAACTACAACCCCGGCTGGGACGGTCGAAGGACCATCGTTGGTCAGCGTGATCGTGTAGGTAGTCGAGCCACCGGCCACGACCG
>JANPEZ010000159.1:0-3884 GCA_031423155.1 Actinomycetes bacterium | reverse complement strand
CCCAGGTCGGCCTGACCCGCCGTGAGCCCACGCAGCACGAAGGGAGCACGCACCCCCGAGCCCAGCAGGGTCATCTTCACTTCGGCTCTCCCTTGCGAGATCCCGGAGATGGAAGCGTTATCCCCCGAGCGGCCGCCAGCGATCGCAACTCAGGTTCGCGCGGACAGCCTCGGTAGCCACCGTAGTCACCGACCGCCCGGCTTCCACAGACGACGCCGAGCGTGAGCGACTCCTCCAGGTTAAGGCCGCCCAGCCATCCGGCCAGGAAGCCGGCGTTGAAGCAGTCGCCGGCGCCGGTCGTGTCCACGACCTCCGCCGGATCTGCGGGGACGGAGTGGATCCTCCCGTCGGCTATGCCGAGGGCGCCGGCCTCACCGCGCTTTATCACCACGCAGTCGCAGTGGGCGGCCAGCACTTCGAGTGCGCGCTCAGAGTCGACTTCGCCCGTCATCGCGGCCGCCTCCGTCTGATTCGCGAACAAGACGTCGGCGCCGGCCAGCACATCGGCGAGAGAGCGAGTCGATGACCACCAAGGGCCGCCCCATGCGTCCAGCGACACGGTCATGCCACGGCTTCGAGCGAGCGCTTCGAGGTCGGGCGCCTCATCCACGTACGCGTGCAGATGCCGGGCTCGGAGGTTCGCCGCGACCTGCATGGCACGGGCCTTCAGGCGCTCGTCGTATGCATCGCCGTTACCCCAGTGCGTGACGAAACCTCGGTCCCCGTCCAGATTGAGAGCCACCGAAAGGCCCGGAAGCGGCCGGTCCTCGATCTCGAGGAAGTCGGTCGGCAGACCCTCCGCGACGAACTCGTCGCGGATCATGCCGCTCCAAGGGTCGTTGCCGATGGTTGCCACATAGGCGACGCGAAGCCCGATGCGGTTGGCAGCGGCCGGGGTATTGAACGACGTACCCGCGCAGACACCCAGCCCGGCGGACTCGATGTCCTTGCCCAAGGCCGGCCACTCGCGAAGTCCCGAGAACATCACATCGACCGAGGGTCTGCCCGCCACCAACACGTCGAAGGCCCGGCTCATCCCTGGCTCCGGGCGGCTCGGTCCACGATGACGGTCAACTCGCCCGGCGTCTCCCGAAGGTACGAGGCGGGGACCTCCGGGCCGATCGAGCCCTCCAATGCCCTATGCAGGATGGAGCGCTTCTCCTCACCCGAGGCGAGCAGCACGATCGAGCGCGCAGAAAGCAGCTGGGCCATGCCCATCGTCACCGCCGTCCTGGGAACGTCCGCAGCATCGCCCCAGTATCGGGCGTTGGCTTCGATAGTGACGGGCGAAAGATCGACGACGCGCGTCGGGGTGTCAGGGCCCGACGGCGGCTCGTTGAAGCCCAGGTGTCCGTTCGGGCCCAGGCCCAAGATCGCCAGGTCGAGTCCGCCACCGGCCTCCAACTCCCGGTCGAATGCCGCACATCCATCGTCGAGGTCGCCGTCGACCGGCAGCCGGTTCACGCGTTCGTCCTCGATGCCCAGCGGTTCTAGGAAGCTCTGCTGCATCCATCCGAACAGCGATCGGCGGTCGAACGGCTCAAGACCGAGGTACTCGTCCAGCTGGTAGACGGCTATCCCGGGCACGTCGATAAGGTTCGATCGGCGCCGCGCTGCCAGTTCGGCGTAGAGGCCGATCGGTGTGCGGCCGGTCGCCACGGCGATCGCGGCCGCCGGGGTTGCCTCGATGACCGCGGCGACGACGTCCGCAGCAACCCGGCTCAGCTCGTCGGTGTCATCGACCACCAGGATCCGCGGCGCCGCCACTCGGTCAGCCTCCACGGACGAGCGTCGCCCGGAATCGGTACCGGTCGCCGCGATAGACCATCTCGCATAACTCGATCTGGCGACCCGACTCGTCCTCGGTCTGCTGATTGCATCGAAGGAGCGGCTGGCCCGGCTCTAGCCCGAGCAGGCCCGCGCGGCGCTCGTCCGCCGCGATCGCCTCAACGGTGAATCGGGCGCGCGCCGCGCGCATCCCGAAACGACCTTCGAGAACCTCGTACAACGAGACCTCTTCTAGGTCGGCCTCGTCCAGTCCGGGGGCGAGCGAGAGCGGGATGCGCGTTCTGTCGATCAGGATCGGGACGTCGTCCATCGACCGCAGCCGCTCCAACTCGAACAGCGGCGCCCCCGGCGCCAGGGAAAGCGTCTCCGCCTCGTCGATGGTGGCAGGCCGCACGTGGCGGTCGAGCACCCGCCCGCCAGGAGCCAGGCCGCGCAGTGCCGCCATCTCCGAGAAGCTCATCAGCACGTTCGGCGGCTCGCCGACGGGAGGTTCCGCCACGGTCCACCCGCCGGGATGGCGCACCACTATCCCCATGGCTTCGAGCTCGTCGAGGGCCCGACGAAGCGTCACGCGGCTCACACCGAAGTGCTCGGCCAGGGCCCGCTCCGGCGGCAGCCGCGAGCCGGGGGACCTGTGCCTGCTCGCGATCTCTTCAGCCAGGGCGTCTTGAACCCGTTGATAGCGAAGCTGGAGCCGATCCAGGACGTGGCTCTGTTCCTCGGGCACCGACATCCGTCAGATGATAGACCGGAGTCAAGCCGAAAGAAACCGTTGGCTTGACTCGGTCGATGTTGGACCCTAGAGTCCCTCGATGTGAAGGCGCCACGCGCGGCCGCTCGGATCTTGATCCTCACCGCCCTGGCGGCGTTGGTCGCAGCGGCCTGTACGCCAGGAAGCAGCACCCAGGCCCCATCGGCCCCCCCGGCCCCGGCCGCCACCGGGGTGCCCGACACCGGGCCGATCACGCTGACGATCTGGGATCAGGAGTCGGGCCAGGTCAGCAAGGTGTGGGATCAGCTGAACGCCGAGTTCGAGCAGCGATACCCGAACGTGACCGTGAAGAGGGTGAAGAGGGACTTCGGCGAGCTCAAGACCCTGCTGAAGCTCGCGATCTCCGGGCCGCATCCGCCCGACGTCGTCGAGGTCAACCAAGGCTGGCCCGACATGGGGCAATTGGTGAAGGCGGGCTTGCTACTGCCGCTGGACAACTACGCCGTCGCCTACGGCTGGGATGAGCGGGTCTCGGACAAGGTGCGCGCCGTTAGCAGTTGGACGCCCGACGGTAAGCAGTTCGGGACCGGCAACCTGTACGGCTACACGACCCAAGGTGAGATCGTGGGCGTCTACTACAACAGGCAGATGCTCGCCGGCCTCGGTCTGACCCTGCCGGACTCCTTCGACGGATTCGAACAGGCTCTCGTGGCTGCGAAGGCGGCGGGCGAGATACCGATCCAGTTCGCCAACAACGAGGCGTTCCCCGGGATCCACGAATTCGCCGCGATACAGGACCGGCTGGCTCCTGCGGGCGATCTCACCGATTTCATCTTCGGGCTGCCGGGGTCACAGCCCTCCTTCGATACTCCGGAGAACCTTCAGGCCGTGACCACCCTGCAGGACTGGGCGAAGGCCGGCTACTTCACGCCGGGATTCGGAGGCGGTGGCTACCAAGACGCCGTCAACAACTTCGCCAAGGGCGAGGGGCTGTTCATGATCACCGGCAACTGGATCGTCGCCGATCTGGGCGCCGACAGCAGCGGCTTCGGTTTCTTCGCGCTACCACCGGTGCAGGCGGGTCAGCCCGCGGTCGCGACGGGCGGCGCGGGATTCCCCCTGTCCATCGCCGCCAGCTCCGCGAACCCCGACGCCGCGGCCGCCTACATCGATTGGATGACGAGCGACCACGCCAGTGAGCTGCTGCTGCCGACCGGGCAGATCCCGCTGTACTCGGGAGCCACTACCTCCTCGGTCGAGCCCGGCACCCTGCTCGCCGACGTGCTGGAGACCGCTGCCGCCGTCTCGGCGGCCGACGGTGTCATCCCCTACGAGGACTGGGCCACCCCAACCTTCTACGACACCCTCACCGCAGCCATACAGG
>JANPEZ010000158.1:0-6061 GCA_031423155.1 Actinomycetes bacterium | reverse complement strand
CCTGCTGCGGATGGGCACGGACCTTCCCGTGACCGGCGTGGGAGACGTCGTGGACGCGGGAGCCGACGCCGAGCTCGGTGAGTCCGGCTTCGTCTGCCTCTGCGAAGACGTCGGTGTGTCCGAGTTGAAGGCCGCTTGGGCGGAGGGCTGGACGAACTCGGAGATCTTGAAGAGGTACACGACCGCGACGATGGGCCCGTGTCAGGGCACGATGTGCGGGCGGCATCTGGCGGTGTTCGCACGCGCGGGCTCGGACTCGCCGGCGGCGGGCGCGCGTACGACGGCACGCCCACCCGCGCGTACCGTTCGCCTCGCCGATATCGCCGGCGGTGTGAACGAGGTCATAGAGAAGCGAACCTCGCTTCACGATGTGCACCTTGCCGCGGGTGCTCTGCTCGACTGGTCGGGAAGTTGGAAGCGTCCCTACAACTACGGCGACGCGGCCGAGGAGTACCGCGCGGTGCGCGAGCGGGTCTCGCTGATGGACGTGGGGACGCTTGGCAAGTTCCTGATCGGGGGTCGTGACGCGCAGGCGCTCGTCGATCGCGTCTTCCCCTGCCGCGTAACGGATCTGGAGCCGGGGCGCTCGCGGTACCTGTTGGCGCTCGACGAGGCCGGGTACGTCATGGACGACGGCCTGATCTGCGCGACCGGCGAGGGCCGCTACTACCTGACATCCACAAGTGGCGGCGCCGACAAGATGGAGGCCTGGCTCCGCAACTGGACCGATCGCCTGGGACTGCACGCTCACGTCGTCAACCAGACCGCGATGCTCGGCGCGGTCAACGTTGCCGGCCCTCGGGCACGCGACCTGCTGGAACGGCTGTCCGGCGACGATCTGTCTGCCGCGGCCCTGCGGTATCCCGGTCACGCCGAGGTCGCGGTCGCGGGCGTCCCTTGTCGCGCGATCCGCGTCGGCTTCGTCGGAGAGCTCTCCTTCGAGCTTCATCATCCGCGTTCGCGCGGCGTCGAGCTCTGGGAAGCGCTCATGCATGCCGGTCAGGACCTGGGCATCCGGCCGCACGGCCTCGACGCGCTCGACATCCTTCGCCTTGAGAAAGGGCACTTCTATCTCGCGCAGGACACGATGCCCGACGATCACCCGGCCAAGCTGGGCCTGTCTTGGGCGGTCGCGATGGACAAGCCGGACTTCATCGGGAAGACCTCTCTCGAGCGGATGGCTTCCCTCCCGTTGGAACGCAAGCTCGTCGGATTGGCGTTCGACGCGACTCCGCAGCGAGGGATGCCTCTACGCGCAGGCGACTCGATCGTCGGACGTGTGACGTCATGTGCGAAGTCGGAAGCGCTCGGGATCGCCGTCGGACTCGGCTGGCTCCGCGCGATCGACGGTGAGTTCCCGACGGAACTACAAGCGGGCGCCGTCAACGCCACCGTCGTTCCCATCCCGTTCTACGACCCCGAAGGTGTGAAGCTCCGTGGTTGAACTGCGCGCAACGCGAACCGTCGTCGTCGAGGTCTACGCTTCCGCCGAAGCACTGGACCGGCTGGCTCCCGCCGGCGCCACCGTCTGCCGGGTCGCACCCGACCAGTCGATGTTCGTGGTCGCGGACACCGACGCGGACCGGGTAGTCAGGGACGCCGGCGCCGTAACAGCGGGAGACGCCGATGCGGTAGTGATCGACGCTACCGACGGATGGGCGTGCTGGACCCTCTCGGGAGACGATGCGCGGCAGGCGTTCTCGCGTCTGTCCAGGCTGGAGCTGAGAGAAGGCTTCACGCAGGGAGAGGCGGCGAACATCCCCGTCAGGGTGATCTCCGGCCACGGGCGCATCGACCTGCTCGTTCCGGCGATGTGGCGCGAGTACTTCAAGGACCGCATCCTCGAACGCTGCGCCGACCTGGGAGTCACCGCATGAGCGGCCTCTTCCGCAAGCGCGTCTTCCTTCGAAAGTCCGAGGTGAAGCCGGCGTACGACGTGGTGATCGTCGGCGGGGGCGTCAACGGCCTCTCGCTCGCCTACAACCTGGCCGCCAAACAGGGGATCACGAACGTCGCGGTCTTCGAGAAGAACTACATCGGCAGCGGCGGCAGCGGGCGCAACACGCAGGTCGTGCGCGCCAACTACAACACCCCCGAAACGGTACCCCTGTACAAGGCGAGCCTCGCGATCTGGCGCACCCTCTCCCAGGAACTGGACTTCAACCTGCTCTTCTCGACCCAGGGCGAACTGGATCTGTGCCACACGTGGGACGCGCTCGACGTCGAGCGCGCTAAGTCGCTCCTCAACAAGGCCTACGGGGTCGAGACCAACATCCTTACCCCCGACGAGGTGCTCAAGGCATGTCCGCTCGTCGATCTTACCGGCGGAGGTGAGCTGCCCGTCGTCGGAGCTTCCTATCATCCGCCCGGTTCGATCGCCCGGCACGACTCGGTCGTCTGGGGATACGCCTCGGCGGCCCAGCGCCTCGGTGTTCACATCCACGAGGGAGTCGGCGTCACCGGCGTGGACGTGGTCGAAGGCGAGTGCCGAGGAGTCATGACGGACGCCGGGCCGGTCTCAGCCGGCGCCGTCGTCAGCGCGGTCGCCGGTTGGTCCTCGATCTTGGCGGACATGGCCGGACTGAAGCTGCCCATCGTCACGCATCCGCTGCAGGCCTTCGTGACCGAGCCCTACGGACACGCGCTGGACGGACTCGTGAGCTCGATGGACCTATACGTCTACATCTCCCAGACCGCGCGGGGCGAACTACTCGTCGGCGCTGAGATCTTGCCCTACAACACATATTCGACCCGCTCGACCTTCGATTTCCTCGCGGAGGCATCCAAGCGCTCGATCCAGATCTTGCCCTTCATGGCGAACGCGAGGGCGATGCGTCAGTGGGCCGGGCTCTGCGACATGTCCCCCGATTCCTCCCCGCTTCTCGGCGAGTCGGACGTGAAGAGCTTCTTCTTGATGGCCGGGATGGGGACGTGGGGTTTCAAGGGCTCTCCGATCTTCGGCGTCACGATGGCCGAGCGCATCGCCACCGGCAGGACTCCCGCGCTGATCGCGCCGTTCGCCCCGGACAGGTTCGCGAAGGACCGCATGGTGCCTGATGCAGCGAGCGCCGGAACGCACTGAGTCTGTAGCGTCTGGGCGCCATGGAAGCTGCCCAAACCGAAACCCCACGCCGATCCCGCGGCATCGCGGCCGTGTCGGCGACGACCTTCGTCTGGGGTCTCGTTCCACTGGTTCTGAAACAGGCCCACATGCCGGCGCTGTCGTTCGCGGCGTACCGGCTGTGGATGGGAGTGATCGTCTGGATCGTCGTGTTCTCGGTTACGGGCCGCAGACTCTCCTGGAAGACGCTCAAGACATGCGCGCCCGGAGGAGTGCTGTTCGCCTTCGATGTCGGTCTCAGCTTCATGGCGTTCCGTCTCGCGAGCGTTGCGGAGGCCACGATCATCGGCGCGCTTGCACCGGTCCTCATCATGTTCGGCGCGGCACGCTGGTTCGGAGAACACGTGCAGCGCAAGGACTT
This sequence comes from Actinomycetes bacterium, assembly GCA_031423155.1. Lineage (GTDB taxonomy): Bacteria > Actinomycetota > UBA4738 > UBA4738 > HRBIN12 > JANPEZ01. Next base: position 2,579 of record JANPEZ010000158.1, on the reverse strand, counting down.
ACTGTTCGTGGCGGCGTCGTTCGCGGGCGTCGTCGTGGTGGCAGCCGGCTCCGCGGGTGCCCCTACGTTCAGCCCCCTCGGCGACGTGCTGGCCGCGGCGGGCGTGTTCAGTTGGAGCGCCTACTGGTTGTTCTCCAAGCGGGCGCGCGCCAGCGTCGGTCCGGTCGAGTACATGGCGAGCGTGATGCTGGTCGCGGCTGTGCTGATGACGGCGATGGCGGCGGTGGTTCCGGCGCAAGGGTTGGCGCCGCCGCGTGGGGTGGACTGGGCCTGGATCTGGCTCGTGACGCTTGTCCCCGGCGCGATGGGGCACGTCCTCCTGGCTTGGTCCCACCGCCACGTCGAGGCCTGGCTCGGCTCCCTCATCTCCCAGTGCCAGCCCGTGGTCGCGACGGTGGCGGCCTGGTTGGTGCTAGGCGAGACCCTCGGCGTCGCCGCGCTCTTGGGGGGCGTGGTGGTGCTCGTCGCGACCGCGACCCTGGTCGTGAGAGCGAGCCGCCGCCGGCCCGAACCCTTCGCCGAACCTGAGATCCCAGCCGCCGCGGGCTGAGCCGGACAGCGATCGACGTCGGCGAGAGGCAAGGAGACATAGAAAGACCGGGAGCACGAACGGCTCGCCTCGCCGAAACGACTCCGGTCACACGAAGAGTCGCGCCTTGCGAGGCCAGCCGCCCTGGAAGATGGCTCCCGGCCTTCTACGAAAGATGCACCCGTTGCGCCCGCAGGTCAAGCCTGCAGCGCCACCGGTTTACCCCATCGGGGGCATGCCCGGCCCTCTTCGCCGGTCAGGGCGGGCGGATCACCTCCGGGCGAACCGGTCGGGGGCGAAGGGGGACAGGTCGATGTCGGTGGCTCCTCGCAGCAGGACGTCGGCGATCACGCGACCTGTCACCGGGGCAAGCGTGAGGCCCAGCATGTTGTGCCCGGCTGCGAGGAGGATCCTTCCCGAGCCGGTGGCGTAGCCGATGTAGGGAAGTCCGTCGGGAGTCATGGGGCGAGCGCCGACCCACTCCTCGGACCGGTCGGTGAGATCGAGGTCGACGTACTTCTGCAGGCCTCGAACGATCGCCTCGATCCGTTTGGGGTTGAAGCGGTCCGTGGTTCCGTCGAACTCCATCGTTCCGGCGATGCGCAGGCGATCGCCCATCGGCGTCATGACGACGTGGGCGTCGTTGAAGGCGACGACCCGCTCGGCCAGACGTGGCGGGTGCAGCGAGAAGCTGTACCCCTTCCCGGGATGAAGGGACAGTTTCAGGCCGAGCCGGGCGGCTATCTCGCGGGACCAGACGCCTGCTGCGAGCACCGCGTGCGATCCCTCGAATGCCTCGCCGTCGTCCGTGATGGCGCTGACGCCCGCGGCGGTCTCGCGCAGATCGGCGACCGGCGCGTGCGAGACGATCTCGACCCCCGCGGTCGTTAAACCGGTGGCCAGGTCGTCTACGAACAGGCTCGGATCCATCCAGCGTTCACCCGGAAGGACATAGGCGGCCCGCACCGACTCCTTTAGGAAGGGTTCCAGTGCAACCGCTCCCGCATGGTCCAACAATGGCTCAGGCTCGGCGCAGAGGTCTTCCCGATGGAAACGCATCACGTGCTCGCGGTCTTCGGAGGCGTCCTTCTCGGAGGAGAAGCAATACATGTAGCCCTCGCTGCGGGCGTGCGTGCCGATGCCGGCCGCAGCGAGCAGGTCGTAGGCCTCGTTGACGCCGCGCGCCAGTTGAAGCATCGCGGTCAGGCCTCGCTCGTAGGCCTCGGTGGTCGATGCCATGGTGAAACGTTTGACGAAGCCGGCCATCCTGGGGGCGTAGGCCGGGCTGACGTGTATCGCGGCGTCCGATCGGAACGCGTTGGTGAACGCTTGGGCGATCATCCCGGGAGCCGGGAGGGGTTCGGTCCCCGAGGGGCATATCTCCCCGGCGTTGCCGCGGGAGGCGCCGCCGCCCGGCTCGCCGCGTTCCAGTACCAGCACCTCGGCGCCACCGTCCCGCAGGAACCAGGCGCATGAGAGGCCGACGAGTCCTCCTCCGACGACGATCACTCGGTCCCGCACGGGTGCGAGCCTACGGCGTGCGTGCGCTTGACGTCCGAGGCGCCGAGCCGCGAATGTGTGCCGGCGGAAGGAGCCTGATGAGTCCGAAGTTACCCAAACCGAGCGAGCAGGCCAGGGAGTTCTTCTCCTCCGTCGTTCCAGATCAGCCGAACGTGAAGGTCAAGCCGATGTTCGGTCAGCTCGCCGCTTTCGTGAACGGCAACATGTTCATGGGCCTGTTCGGCGACGCGATCATCCTTCGGCTTCCCGAGGCCGACCGCGCTGCCGTGACGAAGGCCGGTGGCGGTCCTTTCGATCCGATGGGCGGACTGCCGATGAAGGAGTACGTCATGATGCCCACCGCCTGGCTCTCGCAGAAGCGCACCCTGAACAAGTGGATCGCGCGCTCGCTGGACCACACCGAGGAGATGCCCGTGAAGAAGCCGAAGTCCCGATGAGCGGTGTGAGGATCGAGGCCGACGGGCCCGTGGTCGTTGTGACCATCGACAGGCCCAAGGCCAACGCGATCGACTCGGCGACCAGCCGCGAG
>JANPEZ010000157.1:0-29398 GCA_031423155.1 Actinomycetes bacterium | reverse complement strand
TCGCCGTTCACGTCGATGGCTGATGCCGCGCGTGTTCGCCTAGGAGTGATCACGGATTGGTTCGTTCGAGACAAGTATCTGGTGAAAGACGAGATCCGGACCATCGATGTCCCCCTGTTGGTGATCGCCGGCGCAGCCGATCAGATCATCCCGGAGTCGATGTCGCGAGAGGTATTCGATGCGGCGGCCGATCCCCGATCCTTCGTATCGCTTCAAGGTGCCGATCACACCGTGTCAGTGACGCATGAACGCGAGGTGACGAGAGCTTCGATCGACTTCCTGAAGGATGCCCTCGAGTCTGGCCCGCAGCGGTGATGCGATCTAGGGGCTTCAGTTCGCGCGGATCTCCATGGCAGCGCCGCTGATCGCGTCGAAGAGGTGAACCCTCAAGGCGTCGACCGCTAGGGGGATCTCATCGCCGGGAACCGGGCGCGTGCGGGGGTCTAGGCGAACGGTGATCGGCGCCCGGGAGGCCTCGGCTACGAGCGCCAGGGTTCCAAGGTCCTCCTCCTCGGCGCCCGACTCGGCGGCTTCGCCGGGGACGGTGCCGTGAACCAGCACTTCATCGCCCAGCGGCTCCACCACGTCGACCCTCATGGTCAGCGCCACCTGGGCGCCGGCTCCGGCGGGCTCCAAGACCTCGGGCCGCAGGCCGAGGATCACCTCGCCGTCGGCTACGCCGGAGGCCGGCAGCGACAGTTCGCCGGCGGTCACGACCCCGCCGGAGGCGCGGGCCTTGAACAGGTTCATGGCGGGAGAGCCGATGAAGCCGGCGACGAAGATGTTGGCGGGGTGGTCGTAGACCTCCTGGGGCGGGCCGAGTTGTTGCAGCTTGCCGGCGCTCATCACGGCGATGCGGTCGCCGAGCGTCATCGCCTCGACCTGGTCGTGGGTCACGTATACCGTGGTGATCCCGAGCTTGTTGTGCAGCCGTCCTAGCTCTGCGCGCATGGCCACTCGCAGTTTCGCGTCAAGGTTCGACAGCGGCTCGTCGAGCAGGAAAGCCTTCGGCTCGCGCACCAGTGCGCGGCCCATCGCCACCCTCTGACGCTGTCCGCCCGAGAGCTGGCCGGGGCGGCGCTTGAGCAGCTCGGTCATGCCGAGCATCTCGGCAACGTCTCCGACGCGCCGGTCTATCTCGGCCCTCGGCATCCGCCGCTGCCGCAGCGCGAAGGCCAGATTCCGTTCGACGCTCATGTGCGGATACAGCGCGTAGTTCTGGAAGACCATCGCGATGTCGCGGTCTTTGGGCGGCACGTCGTTCACGACCTTGTCGCCGACCATCACCTGGCCGGCCGAGATCTTCTCCAAGCCCGCCACCATCCGAAGTGCCGTGGTCTTGCCGCAGCCACTGGGTCCGACCAGGATCAGGAACTCGCCGTCGGCAACCTCGAGCGAGAGGTCCTCCACCGCAACGGTTCCTCCGGGGTAGACCTTGGTCACGTGCTCGAACGTCACTCCTGCCAAGGAAGCCTCACCCCTTCAGTCCGGTCGTCGCGATGCCGCGGATGAACCAGCGCTGAGCGGCCAGGAACAGCAGGAGCATCGGCATCATGCTCATCACGTTTCCGGCCATCACGTAGTTCCAGTCGACCGTATGCGCCCCCTGGAAGTTCATCAAACCGAGCTGGATCGTGTATGCGCCTTCGTTGAAGGGCAGCGTAACGAGTGGCCAGAGGAAGTCGTTCCATGTCCACATGAACTGAACGACCGCAAGCGTCGTCAGCGCCGGCATCGACAGGGGCAGCACGATCTTGAACAGGATGCCCAGGCGCGAGGCGCCGTCCATGCGGGCGGCCTCTTCCAGTTCCAACGGCAGCGTCCGGAAGAACTGAGTGAGCATAAAGATGCCGAAGACGTTGGCGAGGTTCGGAACGATCAGCGCCCCGAGGTGATCGATCAACCCCAGCGACTTCGTCACCAGGAAGGTCGGTATCAGAACGACCTGCAGCGGGACCATCAGGGTGGCCAGAAGCACCATGTAGATCACGCCCCGGCCGAGGAACCGGATCCGCGCGAACGCGTAACCGGCCAGCGAACACAGCAGCAGGTTCGAGGCCACCACGCTGACCGTGACGACCGTCGTGTTCCAGAACCAAAGGCCGAAGTCGGCCGCGCGTACCGTCCCGGGGTAGTTGCCCCATTGGAAGTCTCCGGGCCAAAGGATCGGAGGGAAGTGCCGGGTCTGAGGCAGCGTCTCCAGCGAGGTCGCCACCATCGACCACAGCGGCGTCAGCATGATGAGTGCGATCGGCATCAAGATCAGGTGCCATGGGCTGAACGGCAGCCATCGCCGTCGCGGGCGAGTGACCATCCCGATCTCGCCGCGCAGCATCCCGGGGTCGATCGGCACGTAGCTCATGAGCTGTAGTGCACCACCCTCTTGCCCATCCAGAACTGGACAAGGGTCAGCATCAAGATGGCGACGAACAACACGTAGGCGATCGCGGAGGCGTAGCCGGCCAGGGGGAACCCGATGCCCTGCTGGAAGGCCAACTTGAAGACGTAGAACACAGGAACGTTCGTCGCACCGAGCGGCCCCCCGTGCGTTACGAAGTACACCTCATCGAACAGCTGCAACGCGCTGATCGAGGACCACACGACCAGAAGCAGCGTCGCCGGACCCAGAAGGGGCCAGGTCACGCTGCGGAAGGTCCTCCACCGGCTGGCGCCATCCATCGCCGCGGCCTCGAGCAGTTCTGCCGGTATGCCTTGCAGGGCAGCCATGTACACGATGACATCGAAACCGAGCCAGCCCCAAACCGTCATCGCGACGAGCGAGGGCATCGCACCTCCGGTCGATTCGAAGAACCCGAAAGGCCCGACGCCGATCTTGCCGAATGCGTAGTTCGCCAGTCCGAAGTTCTTGTCGAAGACCCACAGGAACATGATCCCCGTGGCGATCGTAGAGGTGACGACCGGGACGAAGACGGCCAGGCGGTAGAAGCGGATGAGCCGGATCTTCTGGTTAAGGGCGACCGCGAGCAGCAGCGCCCCCAGCACCGAGATGGGGACGAAAGTCATCGTGTAGACCAGGGCGTGGACCGCCGCTTGTTTGGCCTTCTCGTCGTGCAGGATCGACGTGTAGTTGTGGGCCCCCACGAACTCTCGGACCGGGCTGAGCAGACTCGCCCTCTGCAGCGACAGCAGGAACCCGGAGACGATCGGGTAGAGCCCGAAGATCAGGACGAGCACGACAGACGGAGCGACGAACGCCCACCCGGCGAAGTGATCCGAGGTGAGCGCTCGCCGAAGCCGTCCCATGTGCGTGAACTATGCCGGAAGCGCCAGGGCGTCGTTGACCTGTTGTTCGGCATCGGCCAGTGCCGTCGCGGGATCCTTGTCACCGAGCATCGCCGCCACCACCGCCTGGCCCATCGCCTCGGAGATCTGCGGATATGCGGCGAGGTTCGGCCGGGCCTTCAGCACGTTCTGAAGGTTGTCCACGAAGACGCCGACCCCCGGGAACTTGTCGTTGAAGCCGGCGAAGTCCGGCATCGAGGGAACCGACAGCCGCGTCGGCAGGTGCCCGGTCAACATCGAGTCCTTCAGCACTTGCTCGGGAGCGGTCATCCACTGCAGGAACTCCAGCGCTGCCGCCTCGCGTGCGGCGTCGTTGCTGAAGACCACCCACATGTCGGGCCCGGCGATCGTCTCGTGATTCACCCCGTCGTAGGAGGGCATGATCTCTACGCCGTAATCGATGTCGGGGTAGCCCGACAGCGCCCAGGGGCCGCTGATGACCATGCCTATCGAGCCGGAGTTGAACAGGTCGTCGATCTTCGTGTTCTGAAGGTCCAGGTAGACAGACTCGTCCGTTACCGCCATGTCGCTCAGGGTCGTTAGCGCCTGAACCCCAGCCGGCGAGTTGAAAGCCGCCGCGGAGTTGTCCGCGGTCAGGATGTCGCCGCCGGCCTCCCACAGCATCGCGTCGTAGTGCCAGACCGTGTCCTCGGATGCATCGACGGGGAATGCGAACCCGAACTGCTTCTTCGCCGGGTCGGTCAGAGCCTTTGCGGCCGCGCGGAAGTCGTCCCACGTCCAGTCCGCCGTGGGGTATCCGATCCCCGCCGCGTCGAAGAGTTCCTTGTTGTAGATGATGGCCAGGTCGTCGATGAGCGCCGGCACGCCGAGGATCTTGCCGTCGAAGGTAGCGGCGTCTCGTGCGCCCGGGATGAAGTCGTCCCATCCCCAGGAGGGATCCTGCACGACCTGGGTCAGATCGACGATGCCCGGAGCCTGAGCGAGCTGCGGCAGCGAGGATCCGTACTGATAAGTGATATCCGGAGCGGTCCCTCCCTGCAATGCGACCGTCAGCTTCTGCAGGACCTTGTCGTTACTTCCGGCGAAGGTGTTCTCCACGTGGATGTCGGGGTGAGCGGCGTTGAACTCATCGATCAGTTCACGGAGCGATTGCGCCTCGTAGTTCGGATTTCCCTGATTATCCAGGTCGTTGGCTCCGTAGCCCTGCCACAAGATGATGTTCGTCACCTCACCGGCGCCGCCGCCACCGTCCGGGGCCGTCGAACCGCTGTCCTTCGTGCAGGCGACTCCGATCATCGCCGCGACCGTCATCAGTGCGAGAAACGCGTGCTTCTTCATCGAACACCTCCGATAGTGCTTGCGGGGCAGTGCTTCATGAGAGCACCACCGATCTTGTCAGGTGGCGCGGCCTGTCGGGGTCAAGTCCGCGCGTCGCGGCCAAAGCCACGGCGGAGCGTTGGATCAAGATCAACTCGGCCATCGGGTCCAGATGCGCGGTCAGGACCGTCGCGCCGGTGGGGCGCACGTCATCGGCGACCGCGGGGTCCGATGTCCCCAGGATCCAAACGAGCGTTCTGGGACCGGCAAGGCTGATAGGTCCGTGCCGGTACTCCATGGCGGGGTAGGACTCGGTGTGAGCTTGCGCGGCTTCGCGCATCTTCAGGGCCGCCTCGTTCGCCAGGCCCACCGTCCATCCGTGTCCGAGGAAGACGAAGTGATCGAAGTCGGAGACCTCGACCGGCAGCGAGGCAGCAACCGCCGACTCGCCGTCGGCGATCGCGCCGTCGAGATCCTCCCCGAGACTCGCGCGGAGCAGCGCCAGTGCCGACGTGGCGAACCTCGTCTGGACGACGGAAGTTTCGTCAGCGAAATCGACCAGGATGGCGTCGTTCGCGGCTCTCATGACGGGCGTATCAGCAACGGCGCCGATGGCGGTGACGGGAGGATCGCCGAGCGATGCGACCAGACGCGCGACCTCTGTCGTTGTTCCGCTGCGAGATATCGCGACGATGCGGTCGTAACGGCGCCCTGGAGGGAACTCGCTCGCGGCGAAGGCGTCCGTCTCTCCCAGGCCTGCAGCCTCGCGCAGAGCCGCGTATGACTGCGAGACGTAGTAGGAGGTTCCGCAGCCGACCGCGGCGACGCGCTCCCCGGCACGGGGGAGCGCGGCCGTGGCGAGTGCCGCAGCCTCGCGCCAGCACGACGGCTGGCTGGCTATCTCACGCTCGGTTTCGCTCATTCGGTGGCACTATAGGTCACGAACGCTCACGCAATCAATCGCCGAAGAGCACACTCCCTATACTTCTGGGCGTGCGTCAAGCCGACAGATTGAGCGCGATCCTCGAGGATCTGTCCGAGGGAGGAACCGTGGGGGTCTCGGACCTCTGCGCAAGGCTCGGAGTTTCGGCTGCGACCATCCGCCGGGATCTGGAACGCCTGGAGCAACAGCGGCTGCTCACCCGGACCCACGGCGGAGCGGTCGCCCAGGGCGTCCTCTACGAACTTCCCCTCAGGTACAAGTCCGGGCGGCATCAGCACGAGAAGAAGCGGATCGCCGCCGCGGCCGCCGCGCTCGTCGCCGACGGGGCGGCGATCGGCCTCTCAGGAGGAACGACGACGACTGAAGTTGCCCGAGGGGTCGTCGACCGCCAGCGCCTGACCGTTGTGACGAACGCGCTCAACATCGCGAGCGAACTTGCGATCCGTCCGAACCTCAAGCTCGTCGTCACTGGTGGATACGCGCGCAGCGAGTCCTACGAACTGGTCGGTCCCCTAGCCGAGCAGTCGCTTTCCGGTCTGAACCTGGACATCGTCTTCCTCGGAGCCGACGGTTTCACGACGGAGGCAGGACTAACGACCCACCACGAGGTCGAGGCGCACACCGATCTGGCGTTGATCGATCGCGCGAGCCGGGTCGTGTGCGTCGCCGACTCCTCCAAGATCGGCAAGGTCGCGTTCGCCCGGATCTGCGGGATCGAACGCGTTCATGAGCTGATAACCGACTCGAACGCCGATCGTGTGGTTCTGGACGAGCTTCGCGAAGCCGGCCTTACCGTGACGACGGTCTAGAGCGGATGCGCGACCTCCCGCTACGCGAGTACCGGCCCGTTCCCGCGTTACGAGCCTCGGCGCATGAAGTCCGAAGGGCCTCCACATCGGCGGTGGATGTCCACAACCATCTCGGCCGCTGGCTCGGACCGGACGGGAGCTGGGCGGCGCCCGACGTCGGCGCGCTGCTCGCGCTCATGGACGAAGTCAACGTCGAAGCGATCGTGGATCTGGACGGGCGTTGGGGCGAGGAGCTCGAAGCGAACCTGGACCGGTACGACCGCGCGCATCCGGGCCGGTTCGCGACCTTCTGCCACTTGGATTGGGATGAAGCGGCAACCGAGGGTTTCACCGAACGGCTCGTCGCATCGCTGTACCGTTCGGTCGCGGCCGGAGCGCGCGGCATCAAGATCTGGAAGGACCTCGGCCTGCACGTCCGCGATGCGCATGGTGAGTTGCTCATGCCCGACGACGCCAGGCTGCACGACGTCTGGGCGGCAGCCGGTGAACTAGGGCTTCCTGTGCTGATCCACGTCGCCGATCCCATCGCCTTCTTCGAACCGATGAACGCCGAGAACGAACGCCTGGAGGAACTGCTCGCCAACCCCGACTGGTCTTTCGCCGACACCGAGAGATTCCCGAGGTTCTGGACGATCATGTCCTGCCTGGAAGCCGTCGTCGCCTCGCATCCGGGCACGACTTTCGTCGGCGCTCACTTCGGATGCTGCGCGGAGGACCTGGCCTGGGTCGGGCGGATGCTCGACTCCTATCCCAACTTCAACGTGGACATCGCGGCCAGGATCGCCGAACTGGGCCGCCAGCCAAGGGCAGCGAGGGACCTGATCGTCCGCCATCCGAGCCGGGTCCTGTTCGGAACCGACGAGTTCCCGCCCGACGCGGATACGTACGCGATCCACTTCCGCTTTCTCGAGACGGCCGACGAGCACTTCGCCTATTCGACCGAAGATACTCCGCCGCAAGGCAGATGGGCCATCTCGGGTCTGGACCTTCCCGCCGAGGTCCTGCAACAGATCTACTCGGCCAACGCACGGCGGCTCGTCGCAGGTCTATGACGCCCGGCTGCGGCTGAGACAATCGCGGGATGCCCGCGACCTCTAGATCCGTCTCGCCGAGCGCCGCCGTCCACGGCTTGTTCATCGCGTTCGGGGTCGCCATCGCGGCCTTCTTCCCGTTCCTGGCTCTCTACCTCGACGACCGGGGTTTGCCGGCCGGCCGCATCGGTTTCGTGCTGGCCGCCATGGCGGTCGCTCGGACGATCTTCCTGCCGGTTTGGGGACACGTCGCCGATACGCGAACGGGAAGGCTCACCGCCATGCAGATCGGTCTGGTCGGAGCCATCGTCGCCGCCGTCGCGACGAACCTGGTCGATGGCGCCTATGCGATAGCGGCCACCGCCTTCGTCCTGTCGTCCTTCATGGTCTCGACCGGACCGAACCTGGACGCGATCGCGCTGGTGCACCTGGGAGAGGGACGCATGTCCGACTACGGCCGCATCCGCGGGTGGGAGAGCCTCAGCTACGCGGGCGCTTGCCTGATATTCGGCGCGCTGCTTCAGCGCTTCGATCTCTCGCTCGTGATGCCTTTCTTCGCGGCCTCGCTCCTCATCGTGCTGGTGGTCAGCACGCTGCTCTCCCGCGACCGGCCCGAGCCCGGTCAGGAGCACGGCCGTCTCGGGGCGGTCGGCACGGTCTTCAAAGAGGCGCCCAGGTTCTGGGGCTTCCTCGCCGTGCAGTTGATCCTTTGGACGGGTTTCAGCGCCGCTTGGAACTTCATAGGTCTGAAGATCGAAAGGGCCGGAGGAGGGCCGCTGCTGGTCGCCATCGGAGCCGCGCTCGGCGGCCTCGTCGAAGTCCCCGTGATGCGGTACTCCTCGAAGCTGCAGAAGGCTTGGGGCCTGCGCCTCGTCTACGTCGCGGGCAGCTGCGTCTACGCCTTCGGATTCCTCGCGTGGGGGATGGTCTCCAACCCGACGATCGTCTCGCTGTTGACCGTCTTCGAGGGACTCGCGTTCGGGTTGCTCTTCACGACGGGGATCGTCGTGATAGGCAAGCTGCTTCCCGAGACGCTCTACTCGACGGGGAACTCGCTCGCGGGCATGGTCGGGTTCGGGATAGCGCCCGTCATCGGCGCGGGCATCGGCGGCTGGGTCTTCGAGCGCTTCGGTGCGACGACGCTCTACGTCGGAGCCTCTGCTCTGGCGGTTGCCGGTGCCGTCGCCGCTTGGGTCGCGCTGTCCACGCCGGAACTGTCGGAGCCGCTCGCCGAGGAATCCCCTGCGCACGTCGGAGCCGAGCCCGAGCCCGGCCTCGTGCCTTAGCTCCGGCGGATCCCCTCGGGGATCAGGTCACCGTGAGCGGCGATAAGGTCGTCAACCATCGCGGCGATCTGAGCGGTCGTCAGTGTGGCCGCAGTGTTCGGGTCCAGCAGCGCCGCCTGATACACGAGGTCCCGCCGTTGCTCCAGCGCGGCGCGCACCGTCAGTTCCACGACGTTCAGGAAGGTGCGGTTCAGGGCAAGGCACTGGGCCGGTATCTCGCCGATCCTGACCGGATGTACTCCGCGGCCATCCACCAGGCACGGCACCTCCACGCAGGCGTCCGATGAGAGTCCATCGATCAGCCCTTCGTTGCGGACGTTGCCGTAAACCTCGCGCGAGACGCCCGTCTCGATCGCCCGGATGATCTGCGACGCAAGCTCTTCCCCGGGCTCCAGCTCCAGGTCCTCGCCGGCGTCGAGCTTCCTCTTCATCTCCTCGAACTCGCCGAGGTTCTCGTCGCTGCGGGAGATGTACTCGTCGATCGGGATGCGGAACCTAGCGATCTGTCCGTCGTCGTGCAGGAACCAAGGCACGTATTCACTGGAGTGCTCGCTGGATTCGGTGGGGAAGTAGCCGAAGCGCCTGAAGAGCTCGACGCGAACGCGCCGGCCGAGGCCCTCGGGGTCCGCGTCGATCACGGCGCGCAACCGCGGGTACAGGTCCTCACCGCTTGCGCGATCTTCGAACGTGTAGACGAAGCACTGATGGTTGAAACCGGCCGTGCGGAAACGCACGTTCTCTTCAGGGACGCCGACCGTCTCTGCTAGGAACGAGTGCGTATCCCGAACGCTGTGGCAGGTCCCGACGACATTCGTGAATCGCGAACCCGCGTAGATCCCCCACGGCACCATCGCCATCGGATTGGTGTAGTTGAGCAGCAGCGCGTCCGGGCAAAGGTTCGCCATCTCATCCGCCATCTCGACCATCACGGGGATGGTCCGAAGACCGCGCATGATCCCTCCGATGCCGATCGTGTCGGCGATCGTCTGACGCAGTCCGTACTTCTTCGGAACCTCGAAATCCGTGACGGTGGCGTTGTAGCCGCCCACCTGGATCTCATTGATCAGGTAGGTCGAACCATCGAACGCCTCGCGTCGGTTCGAGTGAGCGCTCACCTCGTAGCCGGACCCGGTCTTCTCGACCACCTGGCGGGCCGCCTTCTCCGCGTACCCGAGCCGCTCGGCGTCTATGTCGTGGAGGACGATCGACAGGTCCCCATGCAGCTCCTCGTAGGAGCACAGATCCGCGAGGATGTTACGCGTGAACTCGACGCTCCCAGCGCCGATGATCGTGACCTTGGCCATGCGCGGAAGTGTCGCAGAGACGCTTCAAACGGACAAGAACGAGCGGCATCGCCGGATGTGCCGATTCGCGCTCAGGCCTCCTAGTCCCTACGATGGCCCCTCGACGAAGCCGGGAGGTCCGAATGGTTAGCGCTTACATCCTCATCCAGACCGAGGTAGGCAAGGCCAGCCAGGTGACTAACGCGATCGGCGCGCTCGATGGCATCAGGGCCGTAGACGGTGTCACCGGTCCGTACGACGTGATAGCGAAATGCGACGCGTCGGACCTGGACGAACTCGCCAAGAAGGTCGTGATGCCGATCCAAGACGTCGAGGGGGTAACGCGAACCCTCACCTGCCCGGTCCTACAACTCTAGCCGGGGCCTACTCTTCGGCGCTTACGGGGAACGGAAGAGCTATCGGGTCGATGTAGGGCGAGTTGCCGTGTTCGTCGAAGCGGTCCATGCCGAAGTGTGAGACGTCGACGACATCGGTGCGACCCCGCAGAGCGAGATCTGCCGCGCACCTGGCCACCGCCGGTCCCCACATCATGCCGTGACCGCAGGCTGAGGCGACCGACAATCCCTCGATCTTCTCTCCGGATGTCGTGAGGACCGGACCCAAGATCGGGAAGTGATCGGGCGTGTATTCGATCGTCGCGGCCCATGTCTTGCGGATCCCCAAGCCCGCCGTCGCCGGTACCAACTCGTTCAGACGCCGTTCCATCTTCCGTAGGTAGTCCCAGTCGATCTGGCGCGACTCGCCGGGTCTCTCGTCGGGATTCGACATGCCCCAGAGGAGCCCGCCCTCCTCGAGCCTCCAGTAGATCCCGGCGCCCAGGTCGAAGACCATCGGTTGGTCGGTCGAGAACGCCTCGTGCGGCTCGGTCACCGCGACCTGGTGGCGGGCCGCTCCAACGAACAGCCGCGCACCGACCAGGTCTCCGACGGCACGGAGCGAGGGCCCCCCGGTGAGCAGCACCCTCTCCGTCGCGATGGAACCCTGGCTCGTCTCGACCCCGGTTACACGTCCGCCCGAGGTCTGCACTCCCAAGAATGCGGTCCGCTCCCGCAGCGACACACCGGCCCGCTGCATCGCGAGCGAGTAAGCCAACACGTTGCGAGGTGGATCGATCCAGCCGTCGGTGCTCACGAAGGATCCGCCGCGGTGCCCGGTCTCGGCAAGGGTCGGGTTCAGGCGGCGGGCCTCGGCCGCGTCGATCATGCTGACATCGAGTCCGGCAAGGCGCTGCATGGCGACGCGTTCCTCGCCGGCGCGAACGTCGTCCTCGGTCACCGCCAGGATGATGTATCCCATCGCGCGGAAGCCCGAGTCGGTGCCGATTATCTCCTGCTGGCGGTTGTAGAAGTCGATCGTCCAGGAGCCGAGCTTGACCGTCTCGGGCGTCCCGCCCTGCTGGCGAACCATCCCGGCCGCGCGGCTCGATGCCCCCTGACCGACCGAGCCCCGCTCCAGGACGATGACGCGCTCGGCGCCCAGGTCGTTGGCCGCGAACCAGGAGGCCCAGCCGCCCACCGTGCCGGCACCCACGACGACCAGATCGGCGCTTTCCATGGTTGCGCATCCTAATGCAGACCCCGTGCGTAAAGTGAGCCGGATGGAACCCGAGGCCCCCGACAGGCGACTTCTGACAGAGGAGATCTGGGTCGTACTGGCGCTCTCGCTCCTCTCGAGCGCGGTATTCGCGATCATCGACCTGCTCTCCGCGCCGATCAGAGGGACCTACGTTGCCGCGGTTGATCAGTCGAGCCAACTCGCGAGGCAGGTGGCCGGGTTCGTGTTCGCCCTGGCGCCCGCCTGGCTCGTTCTCTATCTCGTCCGTCGCGACGGTTCCGGACTCGGGTCCCTCGGCCTAGCCCGCGATCGCTCTCTTCAAGATCTCGGTCGAGGCGCGGCGCTCTTCGCCCTCGTGGGCGCCGGCGGGATCGGCGTCTACCTGGCCGCGGTCGCGCTCGGCGTGAACCGCTTCGTTGTGCCGGTCCCTCCCCTCGGACACTGGTGGACGATCCCGGTACTGCTGCTGAGCGCCGTGCAGGCGGCACTCGTCGAGGAAACCATCGTCGCTGGCTACCTCATCTCCAAGCTGAAGAGACTCGCGTGGAGCGACAACGCGGCGATCACGGCCAGCGCGCTCCTCCGCGGTTCGTACCACCTGTATCAAGGCTGGGGAGGGTTCGCGGGCAACCTGGCCATGGGTGCGATCTTCGGCTGGGTCTTCACCAAGACCCGCCGGACGTGGCCGCTGATCGTGGCGCACTTCCTGTTGGATACCGGAGCGGGGATAGGATTCATCCTCTTCAGGCACCATCTCCCCGGGTTCTCGTAGCAACGGCCTAGGCCATTCGGGCCTAGGGAGCGAGCCCGTGAAGATGTACGATGCCATCGGCGGGCGAGGGAAGGATCGGCCTTGTCGACAGTGATGGAGTACCTCCAAGGCAGGGGAGTGGCTTTCCTCGTGCTGCCCAACGCAACTTCCGAGCATGCCGAGGACACCGCGAGGAAACACGGGTTCCCCGTCGATGAGGTCGTAAAGACCGTCGTGATCAACGGGCGATACGGCCACGCGCTCCTCGTCATCCCCGCTTCGCAGGAGGTCGACATGGACCTGGCCAAGGAGGCCCTCGGCGACCCCGAGGCGAGGCCGGCCAACGATCGCGACCTGGCCCGCACGTTCCCCGACTACCAGGCCGGTTCGCTTCCCCCGCTCGGGCTCTTCTTCATGGCTCCGATGTACGTCGATCCGGAGGTCGCGAATCGAGAGGCGGTCGTCTTCGCCGCCGGACGCGCCTCGCTGGCCATCCGGATGCTCACGCGCGACCTGTTCCGCGACGACCCTGTGGTGATCGCTCCACTGACCGGCGCATCGAAGGGCGATACGACCTCGGAGATGGCCAACGAGGTCGTCCAGGTGCCCGAAGCCGATGAGGAACGCGCCGTGGTCGACGTTCAAGAACCCCCCGCCATCGCCTGATCCTGCGGTTCGGATCGGCTGGGCGGTTGCCGAAGTCGCTGTGAACCCGTAGTTTGGGAGTTGGGATATCCCATAAAGACCGAACCCCGGGCCGCTGAGGCGCCGGGGTTTCGTGTTTCTACTGGTGGTCTCGCGCGATCGTGCGATCCCACCGTCGGGTCCAGCGCTCGCGGCCGTCCTCGGAGACCTTCAGCTCTATCTGCAGGTGGTATGCGGAGCGGTCGCTGACGATCTTGGTGGTCACGTGAGCCTGGCAGGTTGCCTCGGGCCACTTCATCTCGAAGATGGCTTCCCCCTCGGCCCGGGCCTTGCCGGGGTCGTCCATTGAGACGGCGATGACGCCGTTGTAGTACTCGCGGAAATCCGGGACGTCGCCGCTCGCGGTGGTATCGGAGAAACTCCCGGCGATCGCGCGCGTCTCGCGGCCCTCGATGTCGTGCTCTATCCGCCAGGTGTAACCGGAGGTCTCCTCATCGTCGGGGTGCGCGTCCGCCTGTTCCCGGCGAGGTTCGGCGAACACCGGCCGCCCGGCCGATGGCGAGGGCCCGTCCAGGACCGGCAGGGAAAGCGTCGATCCCGCGCGGTCGATCGTGAGCGTGCCGCCCTCGGGAGGAGACCAAGCGTTCGGCCAGTCGGCGCCCGCGATGTCGAGGCGAAGCGTGTGTCCGGCCTCGAAGATCCATGACGTTACCTCCAGGTCGAAGGTGACCTCGTAGGGCTCGCCCGGTTCCACCGGCGAGGGCTCTTCACGCGAATCGCGGTGAGCCAGGTTCAGCATCCCGCGAGTTACCAGCGCCGAGGTGCCATCGGGAAAGACGTCGCATAGCTTCGCCGAGACGTAAGCGACCGGGGCCGACGACGTGACGCCTACCTTCAGCCGGGGGTGCCCGAGGATCTCGAGTTCATCCTGCAAGGGCCAGTCGAAGGAGAGGGAGTGGACCTCGTCGGGACGCTGATCGTCGGGCTGTCCCCACGGCATCACCCCCGCGCACGATATCCAGGCGGTCCACCCGACGTCGCCGCGAACGTCCAGGACGTCGCGACCCGCGCCCGCCTGCGAGAGCTCGAACGGCTGCACGACCGTGCGCTCGAGCGGCCAGGTCGGCTCGAAGCGCCACTCGCCCCGCAGCTCCTTCAGATCGGGCGCCGGCTTGGTCGAGCGGCGCGCGAACAGCGCGATCTGGGGCTCGCGGTCGATCCCGTTATCGATGCCTTTCAGCCAGCGATCCCACCAACGGATCATCTCCGGGACGAGGTCGATGTTCGGCCCGGGAAGAGACGTGTCGGTCGCCGCGTGCGCCCAGGGGCCCAGGATCAGCCGCTTCGGGCTCGTGAGCTTCTCGATCGTGCGAAGCGAATTGTTCGTGTAACCGTCGGCCCAACCAGCGACGATCATCGTCGCGGCCTGGATCGAGCCGTAGTCCTCGATGAGCGAACCGAACTTCCAGTAGTCGTCGTAGCGCTGGTGCTCGAGCCAGGGGATGGCCCAGGGCTCGGTGCCCTTGACGCGCCTCTCCCACTCCTCGCGCCAGCCCTCCCCGTAGATCGAGGGGACCGGAGGCAGCGCGTTCATCGCCACCATGTATGTGGGGTAGTCGATGAAGTCGAGGGCCTTCAGGGCGCCCCCGAAGAAGTGGACGTCGTCGGCGTAGCGGTCGTCGGTGGCGTAGATCGGGATGATCGCCTTCAGCGCCGGTGGGCGGTCCATCGCGACCTGGATCGAGTTGAAACCCGAGTAGCTCGTGCCGTACATGCCGACGTTGCCGCTCGACCACTCGCGGGTCGCGAGCCAGTCGATCACCGTTGCGATGTCAGTGCGTTCGACCGCGGGGTACTCGTCGGTCGCGATGCCTTCGGATGTTCCGGTCCCTCGCACGTCGACGCGGGCGACGACGTAGCCGGCCTCGGCCAGGCGCACGTACTCAGGGCGGTAGTTCGCGGTCTCGTCGTCCTTGCGATAGGGGAGCGCCTCCAGGACCGCGGGCCAGGGCCCCTCGCCCTCGGGGTAGTAGAGCGTCGCGGCGATCCGAACGCCGTCGGCCATGGTGATGAATAGGTGCTCGCGCGAAGTCATCGAGGAAGACTAGCCCCGGCCCCGCCCGTACACAGCACGCTTGTTGGGGGATATATGTGACCATCGGTCACGTGATATCTACGTCCAGCCGTTCACCCACATCCTCGCCCTGAACCAGAACGTGGTGACCGGCATGCCCGTAAGGACCGGGTAGAACCAGGAGAACAAGGCCACCGAGCCGATCACGAATATCCAGGCGAACGGCCGGTACGGGTGATGGGTCGACTCATAGAGATCTCCGGTCGCCGGATCGCGAAGGACGATGGTCGCCTCCGACAGGTTCATGGCGGCGTACGTTCCGGCCAGCACCATGAACGGCGTCAGGGGCGTCGCATAGAAGAAGAACTGCGGCCGGCTGACCGCCAGCCAAGGCAGGTACTGGATCAAGAGCCCGAGCAGGATGTACCCCGCGCTCCAGTCGCGCATGCGCCTCCAGGCGTATCCCACGAAGCCGAGGTTGAAGATCCCGAGCCAGAAGATCGCCGGGTTGCCGATCGCGTAGATCACCTCGCGGATGTCCCCGTCGTACCTGGCGTAATAAAGGACCGAGCGGAACATCGGGAACCACTGCCACGCGGGCGACAGGTACGAGTGGATCGGTGTGTACAAGCCCGTCTCCGCGTCCTTCGAAGTCGCTTCCAGATCGCGGTGGTAGTTCCACATGCCCTCCTGCTGATGCCAGAACTCGGCGATGCTCCAATCGAAGTGGTTCACGTGCGGCAGGTAGACGAGCACGTAGACGATGGCGGGCACTATGAAGAAGGCCAGAACCAGGCCAAGACCCTCGCGGGCGACCGCCCTGCCGAAGGCTCTCAGCATCGGCCGGCCGGCACGCCGTCGCCGCACCGACTCCCACATGAGGGAAAGGGCCGCTGCGGTCAACAGTGCGGTGAAGCCGGACCACTTCGTGGCGAAGGCGCCTCCGAACGCGACGCCGGCGGCGAACCTCCACGGTCTCCACAGGGGCGATGCGACCCTGATGCTCGGCGGGGCTCCCGTCACGGGGTCGGGCTCATCCGGCGTGGTCCTGGCGTCGATCCAGCGCCGGTCGACCGCGAGGAAGAAGAAACCAAGGACCACCCAGAACGCAAGGAAGATGTCGAGCATCGCCGTCCGGGACATCACGAAGTTGAGGTTCTCGGTCGCGAGCAGCAACCCGGCTACGAAGGTCCAGATCGGTTTTCGCCAGAGCACCTGAGCGATCGCCGCTAGCAGGATGCACGAGAGCGTTCCGGCTAAAGCGGCGGAGAACCTCCAGCCGAAGGGTCCGAAACCGAACGCCTTCTCGCCCAGGCCGATCATCCATTTGCCGAGGGGCGGATGAACCCACGAGCCCACGTCCCACTGCTGCTCGCGCCAGGTCTTCTCCTGCCAGCTCGTCACGCCGCACTGCTTGTTGGTTCCTCCGATCAAGATGCAGCCGGCCTTGGGGTAGTACGCCTCGTCGAAGACGCGCTCACCCGGGTATGACAGTCGGGCGAACCTCAGGCCTCCGGCTATGGCGGCGACCGCCAAGATCGCGAAGAGCGGGCGGTTCAGCCGCCTCAGGAAGGTGAGCATCGACTGAGGATATCCGCGACCCCGGGTT
The DNA here is from genome assembly GCA_031423155.1 of Actinomycetes bacterium. Lineage (GTDB taxonomy): Bacteria > Actinomycetota > UBA4738 > UBA4738 > HRBIN12 > JANPEZ01. The sequence goes on along the minus strand of JANPEZ010000157.1, from coordinate 12,811 downwards.
TCAAAGCCCGGGTCGATCCTTCACCCGGTAGACGAACTGCAGGCCCTGGTAGACCTCGGTGATGCTCGCGCTCTTGTTGTCGACCATCCCGGCGCCCAGTCCCACACCCTGTGCGAGCGCGAAGTCGATGTCGCTCGAAGCGCCCGAGGCCTTCTTCGGCCAGGCGAGCCAGAGCCGCCCATCGGGCTCCAGTTGAGCGGCGAGTCGGGCGAATCGGTCCGTCAGGCCCGCGGCCCTAGTTACGAACAACACGACGACGTCCATCCCGGCGCTCGCCCGCGACACGAACTCGACCTCAGCAGGTAGCTCGCCCAGGTCCAGACCTTCCGGTGCACCGGCCAGAAGTACGCGGGCGCCGGCCCGTATGCCGAGCTTCTTCCAAAGAGGAGTACCCGAATAGTCCTTATGCGCCGCGGTCACCGGACAAGCCTATGGCCTAACCCGCGCGCGGCGGGCTTGCGACCTAAGGGCGTGGTCGGCTGCCGCCGAACGTGGCAGGCTCGAGGGATGAGCGGGTGCCTGTATCTCGTGGGGACTCCGATCGGCAATCTCGGCGACATGACCGGACGGGCGCGCGAGACCCTGGGCGTCGTCGACATCGTCGCGGCAGAGGACACCCGCCGGGCCGGCAGACTGCTCTCCGCCTTCGGCATCCGCGCGCGCATGGTCTCGATGTTCGAGGGGAACGAACGCGAGCGAACCGAGCAGCTGCTCGAGTCTCTGCGGGAAGGGGCGAGCGTCGCCGTTATCACCGATGGAGGCATGCCCGGCATATCAGACCCCGGCTTCCGCCTGGTGCGAGCCGCCGCCGCCGAGGGCATAGACATCCGCGTGATACCTGGGCCCTCAGCCGCTATTGCGGCTCTGGTGATCTCCGGCATGCCCACCGACCGCTTCGTATTTGAGGGCTTCCTTCCCAGGAAGGAGGGCGAGCGCCTCCGCCGGCTGGAGTCGCTCGCCGGCGACCCCCGCACGATCGTCTGCTTCGAATCTCCGCTGAGGGTCCAGATCCTGCTGCGCGACATCTTGGTTCAGATGGGTGATCGTCAGGTGGCGATCGCTCGCGAACTGACCAAGCTCCACGAGGAGGTTCTGCGAGGCAGGGCATCCGAGGTCTTGGCCCGGATAGCCGATTCCGACCTTAAGGGCGAGGTGGTCATCGTGATCGAAGGTGCCTCTGATCGCCCTGTCGATGACATCGAGTCTTTCCTTCCGGAGGTGAGCGAGCTCGTCGCATCCGGGATGCGCAAGCGCGAGGCCGCCCACGCTGTGGCCGAGAGACACAGCGTCTCGGCCAACGCGTTGTATCGGGCACTTCTCGGCGGCGGGGGCGAGCCGTAGCATCTGCGCTCGATGGAACTTCTGGACCCGCCCCCCCTTCCTGCGCCTCCACCCGCTCCGGCTTCGGCGCCCGGCCGGAGCGCGACCGGGATAGCACTCGCGGCCGCGTTGGCTCTGGTCGTCGCCATCGCCGTGGGCGCAGCCGGCGGGGGGTCGGATAGCGCCGAGAGCGGATCGCCTTCGACCTCGGCAACCCCGTCGCCCTCGGCATCACCGAGCACCTCGGGCTTCGGCTTCCTGTACACCCGTTCGAACGGCGAGCCCTACCTCTGGCCGACCTGCGGTTCGATCCACTTCATGGTCAACCTACGCGGCGCTCCGAACCATGCCTTGGCCGACGCGAAGGAAGCGGTCGGCAGGATCACGGAAGCCTCTGGGATGCCGTGGGTATTCGATGGGCTTACACGGGAATCCCCATCGCACCGGTTCGACGTCTTCGATGAGGGGCCGTCCGAAGGGTCCGCGTGGCCTCCCGTTCTGGTGGCCTGGCTCCCTCACAGGGAGTTCGTCGGGGCGCTGGACCTCGGAGGCGACCGATCACCGGAACACATCCTCGGGTTCGGTATGCCCAAACACGGATCGTCGGCGAGTGATTCGGACCATTTCGTAAGCGGGCTCGTCGTGTTGGACGCCGGCCAGCCGATCCCCAGGGGATTCGGAACCAGGTTCAGCCGCGGGGTGGTCCTCATGCACGAGCTGGCTCACATCATGGGGCTGGCCCACGTCGATGAGCTAGACGAGTTGATGTACGCGGGAAAGAAGGTCCCTCCTCGTCAGAAGGATTGGGGCGAAGGAGATCTGGCCGGTCTCGCTGAGGCCGGACGCGATCCTTCCTGCGACTAGTCCATAACGGACTAGCAGAGCGGCCTGCCAACGTTCCGAAGACGTGTCCCGGTAGGATGGCCCGATCATGGGCGCAGACGTCTTCTACATCACCTCGCCGATCTACTACGTCAACGACGTGCCTCACATCGGGCACGCCTACAACGCGGTCGCAACCGACTTCATCGCCCGCCATCACCGCTTGCGCGGCGAGGAGGTCTTCCATCTCACGGGAACCGACGAACACGGCTTGAAGTTGCAACGCGCAGCCGAGGCCAACGGCATGTCGCCCAAGGACTGGGTCGACTCGATGGAGCCGAAGTGGCGCGAGGTCTGGTCGCGCCTGGACATCGGCTACGACGACTACATCCGCACGACCGAGCCACGCCACGAGGCCGTGGTCGCCAAGCTCCTCTCCGCCGTCTATGAGAACGGGCGCGAGGACATCTACCTCGGCTCCTACGAGGGCCTGTACTGCGTGCCCTGCGAGGCCTACTACACGGAGGGCGACCTGCTGGAAGGTGGCCTGTGTCCGATCCACGAGCGCCCCGTCGAGACCATCCGCGAGGAGAACTACTTCTTCAGGCTCTCGGCCTACGCGGACCGGCTCCTGGAGCACTACGGGCAGGATCCGAGCCGGGTCGAACCCGAGACACGGCGCAACGAGGTCCTGTCCCTGATACGTGGAGGGCTCCAGGATTTCTCGATCAGCCGGACCTCCTTCGACTGGGGGGTGCCGCTGCCCTGGGCGCCCGAGCACGTCTGCTACGTCTGGTTCGATGCCCTGGCCAACTACATCGCCGCGGCCGGCTACGGGGAGGACCCCGCCCGGTTCGCGCGCCTGTGGCCTGCCGACATCCACTCCATAGGCAAGGACATCCTTCGGTTCCACGCCATCTACTGGCCGGCCATGCTGATGGCCGCCGGCATCGAGCCTTCGAGGCAGGTTTGGGCCCACGGGTTCTTGACCGTCGGGGGCAAGAAGATGTCCAAGACCAACGCCACCGGCATCCACCCCTTCGAGCTGATCGATCGGTTCGGCGTGGATTCTTACCGCTACTATTTCATGCGCGAACTGCGCTTCGGCGAGGACGGCAACTTCTCCTACGAATCCATGGTCGAGCGCCACAACGCCGATCTCGCCAACGGGCTCGGCAACCTTGCCGCCCGGGTCCTGGCCATGCTCGGTTCCTACTTCGATGGTGTCGTCCCAGAGGCGACGTTCGAAGGCGCCGAGTCCGATCTGCCCCAGGTCATCAGCGACGCCATCACCCGCTACGACGAGCACATGCTCGCGGTCCAACTTCAACCCGCCCTAGTAGCCCTCTGGGACATAGTCGCCCGAGCCAACGCCTACCTGGTCGAGAAGTCCCCCTGGAAACTAGCCAAGGATGAAGCCGCCCGCGAAGAGCTGGCCAGCGTCCTCTACGCCAGCGCCGAAACCCTCCGAGCCCTAGCAATCGCTACCAGCGCCATAATGCCCACCGCCGCCCAGAGACTCTGGAACCAACTAGGGATCCAGGACCCCCTAACCAACCAACGCCTAACGGACGCAAGTCAGTGGGGAAGACTGCCAGTCGGAACGAAAACATCGAAGACCGAAAGCCTCTTCCCGAGACTGGACTCCGACTAAAGCTCGGGAGGTCCCTCGCCACAGCGTCGACGAGGCGGCCCCGCAGGGGCCGACCGAGCAGCGAGGACGAGGGACCTCCCGAGCACCCCAGTCAGGACACGTCGCCAACCCCCATGTTTCACGTGAAGCTCCCCCGATACACCCGACCTTCAGACTCTGTAATGTTCGCCGCGCATGAGCGACCAGAACCCTGAACCGCCGGGTCAGACCGGTGCCGTCGACACCCACTGCCACCTGTTCATGCTGGACCGCGAACCTCAGGCAGTGGTAGAGACCGCCAAGGCCGCTGGAGTGGGCCGCCTGATCTGCGTCGGAGTGGACGCCGAAACCAGCCGCCGCAGCCTGGAATTGGCCGATTCCATCGAGGGTGTGTTCGCCACGGCCGGCCTTCACCCTCACGAGGCCAAGGACCTCGACCATCGGATCGGAGCCGAGATCGAGGAGATGCTGCACGATCCTCGGTGTGTCGGAGTGGGGGAGACCGGCCTGGACTTCTTCCGCATGCACTCGCCCAAGGAGGATCAAGAGCGCGTCTTCAGACTGCACATCGATCTGGGGCGGGAGGCCGGCAAGCCACTGGTGGTACATGTTCGGGACGCCTGGCCCGAAGTCCTGCGACTGCTGGATGAGGGATCTGCCGAACACGTCGTGATCCACTGCTTCAGCGGCGACGCACAGATCGCGCGCGAGTGCGTTGCGCGCGGCTACTTCCTGAGCTTCGCCGGGAACGTGACCTATCCGAAGAACGAACACCTTCGTCAGGCCGCCATCGCCACGCCGCTCGATCGGCTTCTCGTCGAGACGGATTCACCGTTCCTGGCGCCTCAGAAGCTCCGCGGCAGCGACAACGAGCCGGTGAACGTGATGATCACGCTCGCGGAGCTGGCCAAGATGCGCGGCGAGACGCTCGAAGCTGTGCGTGATGCGACCGCCGTCAATGCGCGAACCATCTTTTCGGGCCTCCGTTGAGCCTCGAACAGGCCCGAACATCCGTTCTCTTTCAAGTTTGCAGTGAGGGTTGAGGGTTTGGTACGGTTCGCCCCGTCTCAGCTCTCCAAGGTGTGGGGGTCTGGGTGATGGAAGGGACGGGATGGGCCCGGCGCAAGCTGAGTGCTCAACCCGCCGAGGACTCGTCCTCCGCCTCGGGCGCCGGGTAGTCCTCGGTCATAGCCGTCCGAGCAGTCGTGATGGGGAAGGTCCACGACATGCTCACGAACGCGGCGAGGACCGGGGAACTCCTCTCGGCCATGGGGATCGCTCCGGCGCTGATCGCGTCCGTCCATCGCTCCAGGCCCCCCTTCACTTTTTCCCGTGAGGTTCGGGTCGGATACCGTGGTCGGCGATGACCGAGAACACCAACGGCGCGCAAGAGCAGACGGCTTCGCTAGGCCGTGGCGCCATCCGGGACCTGGCGGCGCGGCACCAGATCCGGCCGACCAAGTCCCTGGGACAGAACTTCCTCGTTGATCCGAACCTGGCCCGGGCGATCGCGGCTGAGTCAGGAGTGGGTCCGGGCGACCGCGTTGTGGAGGTGGGTGCCGGGCTCGGTTCCCTGACCCTGGCTCTGGCGGCCACCGGCGCGAGCGTCCTTGCCATCGAGTTCGACCGGCGCCTCGTCGCGGCTCTGCGAGAGGTAGTAGACGGGATACCTGCCGTCGAGGTCCTGCAGGCTGACGCGATGAAGTTGGACTGGGGAGCCGTCCTGGGGGAGAGTTCCTGGACGATGACCTCCAACCTGCCCTACAACATCGCCGTTCCGGTCACGCTCGACATGCTGGAGAGCGCGCCCGGCGTAGACAGGTTCGTCGTCATGGTCCAGAGGGAAGTGGGTGAAAGGCTCGCCGCGGGTCCGGGCGATGAGGCCTACGGGGCGGTGAGCGTTCGGGTTGCCTACCGGGCGCTCGCCCGGATCGTTCGCCGGATCCCGGCGACCGTCTTCTGGCCGGCGCCGAAGGTGGAGTCGGTCCTCGTCAGGCTCGATCGTCTGGAGGAGCCGCCGGTGGACGCCGATCCGGAGAAGCTGTTCCGCGTCGTCGAGGCCGGTTTCGCTCAGCGTCGCAAGACGATGCGCAATGCCCTGCGGCGCCTGGGCCTCGGAGCGCCGGAAGCCGACGAGGTCCTTACCGGATGTGGCATCGATCCTCGGGCCAGGGCCGAGTCTCTGGGTCTGAGCGAGTTCGCCCGGATAGCCGGAGCGATCGATGGCTGAGGCCGACGCGAAGACTCCCGTCAAGATCGAGGCCCACGCGAAGATCAACGTGTTCCTTCGGGTGTTGGGCGCTCGCGATGACGGCTATCACGACCTGGAGTCTTTGGTGCTTCCGGTGACCCTGGCCGACACCGTCACGGTTCATGGGGCCACCGGCCTGAAGGTCGAGGTGCGTGGAGACCCGGAGAAGAGCGAGGCCGCCGGAGCCGGCGGGATGAACCTGGCTCTGGTCGCAGCGTTGGCCCTCGCGGAGACCTGCGGGTCGGCCGCCGGTGCTTCGATCGAGATCGAGAAGCAGATCCCGGTGGCAGCAGGGCTGGGCGGTGGCAGCGCGGATGCCGCCGCGACCCTGTTCGCACTCAACGAGCTTTGGGGCTGCGGGCTCGACATCGACGAGCTGCTGGAGGTCGCGGAGAAGGTCGGCTCGGATGTTCCTGCCCTATTGATGCGCAGGCCCGTACTGATGCGGGGCAGGGGCGAGCGTGTCGTCGGTGTTACGACCATGACGTCCTGGTGGGTCGTGAAGCCTTTCGACTTTCCGACGCGCTCTCCCGACGCCTACAGATGGTGGGACGAGGACGGCTCGGTCACGGGGCCGGATCCGGGCGTGCTGTTCGCGGCGGTTGAGACGGGCAACTCCGAGTTGCTCGGCTCAGCGCTCTTCAACGACCTCGAGGGGCCGGTCTCGCGCCGCCACCCCGAGATCGCCGAGGCGAAGGAGGCCTTCTTGGAAGCCGGCGCCCTCGGCGCCGTGATGAGCGGGAGCGGCCCGACGGTCGTGGCGCTGGCGGCCCATATGTTCGAAGCCGACAAGCTGGCCGCCGCCGTCCCGGGCTCCTTCGTGGTGTCGGGACCTCCGGACGATTCATCGATGATCTCCAGGCCCCGGCGGGCGCGATAATCTCGGCTGGCACTCCGGGGTGGTCTAACGGCAAGACACGGGCCTTTGGAGCCCTGAATGGAGGTTCGACTCCTCCCCCCGGAACGAAGCGAACTCAAGGGCTCACCCGCATCGAAGGCATCTACGCAGGGCGTCCTGAGCCGGAGGGCTCGGCCGGTGCTTCGTACGACGCCTTCACCTTCTTGGCAACGTGCCACCTGCCGCGACGGTGAAGCGATGCCACCCGAACCATCCATAACCGCTCTCGTCGAACACGAAGGATCGGATCTTGTACGTCCCCCACCGCACGTCTGGCACCTTGAAGCTGGTTCGGAAGCGACAGCGGTCCATGTCCTGAACGGTCGCGAGAAGCAAGACCGGGCCGGTGTCGAAGGGATTCGCCGCTGAGGCTCCCTTGGTAGGTATCTTCGCGTTCCACCAGACTTCAAGGCGCGTCGACGCCGCAAACCTGCCGTCTTCACCTCGGAACGTGATCCCGAACACCTCGACGCGATCTCCGGGCTGCCCGGATGTCGGGTCAATGTGACTGCCGTAACGGGGGCTTCCCGGCGATATGAACCCGCAGTGAGGGCGATCCCGGGTTGGGGCTGCCTTGGCCTCCTGCTCAGTGCTCGGAGGAGGCTCAACAGTGGGTGAGGCGTGCACCGGAGATGCAGACTTGCCGCCAGGCGTTGTGCAGGCGTTGGCGGACAGGAGAAGCACGAGGCAGAGCGTCGTTCGTTTCGTCAGCACACCCAGGAGACAAGCTGGCGGCCAGCGTTGTTCCTCGGCGTCTACGCAGATCTGAGCACTCGCCGTGCGAAAGGCCGATCAGTCGAGGCCGAGCTGCTCGGCCATCGTCTGCCGGTCGAAGTGGTCGCGGTAGCGGACGATCTTGCCGTCTCGGAGCTCGACGATCCCAACGCCCGTCCGCTCGAACGTGCGACCTGTCGGCCCGTAAGGCTCGCCGCCGTCGCGCGGGAGCGGACCGGAATGCGTTCCGTGAGCGCTCCACTCGTTCGCGACGACGTCGTCTTGGCCGATCAGCGTCGTGCTCTCGACGGAGAAGTCGGGGAACGCGGTGGTGAACGCGCGGCAGGCGTCCACGCGGTCTTCGATCCCGCGGATCGTCCGTCCGCTCGGAACGTCGGTCCATTCACAATCTTGCGCAACGAGCTCCGCGAACACCGCCCAGTCACGACTGCTCAGCGCTTCACCCAGCCTGCGAACTACCTCGATGTTGCTCTCGACGGACACGTTCGAACGAGCATAGAGCGGGACGGCGCCGGGCGGTCAAGCGTGGCAGATCGCCCTGGCGAGATAAGAGGGATTAAACTGGCGCTTATCGACAGTAACAGGTATGATACTCCCTGTTATGACAAGGAATGAGAACAGACCCACGCCGGTCCCGGTACAGCGCGCCCTCCGCGAGTTGGGGCATCACATCCTCACTTGGCGCAAGCTGCAGCGGCTCACGGCTGCCCAGGTCGCGGATCGCGCGGGCATCGACGTGAAGACCCTTCGCAGGTTGGAGCATGGAGAAGGGACGACCAGCCTTGAGAACACGTTGCGGGTAGCTCGTGCCATCGGTGTGCTGGACGAGCTCGCCGCCTCCCTGGACCCCTACGCCACCGACGTGGGGCGCCTCCGAACGGAGGAGAGGCTTCCAGAACGAGTCCGGCAACCCAGGTCCTGAGATGGCGCAGGGGCCAACCGAAGTCGTTGTTGCGATGGGCGCCGAGGATGTCTCAGCCGGCCTCCTGTTCTCCCATCGGAGGGGAGGCCGAGAGTCTGCGTCGTTCTCATACGACCCTGCGTATCTGGCCCGGCCGGACGCTTACGCGCTCGACCCTTCTCTACCGCTCGTCCAGGGCGGGCTTCAGACGCCCGTGGGTCTGGCCATGTTCAGAGCTTTCAGCGACGCGTCCCCCGATCGCTGGGGCCGCAACCTGATCATGAGGCAGGAACGTCGCCGGGCAACAGCCGAGGGAGCGACGGCCCGCTCACTCGGCGAGATCGACTTCCTTCTCGAGGTCAGAGACGACCTTCGCCAGGGGGCCCTGCGCTTCCGAGATCGGGATACCGGCGTCTTCCTTGCCGACGAAGACTCCCTCGTTCCGCGTGTAACCACGCTCGGGGACCTGCTCCGTGCGGCCGAACACCTCGGATCGGACGAGGAAACGGCCGCAGAGCTTCATGACCTTATCCGGGGCGGAAGCTCCCTCGGTGGGGCAAGACCCAAAGCCCACGTGATCGGCCGCGACGGACGCATCGCCATCGCCAAGTTTCCGAGTTCCCGCTTCGACACGTGGGATGTGACCGCGTGGGAAGGCGTGTCGCTTCGATTGGCTCATCTCGCAGGCATCCTCGTACCCAAGTCGGAGTTACTGCACGTGGCGGACCGAAGCGTCCTGGTCGTTGATCGCTTCGACAGGGACGGTCCGCGCCGGATCGGCTATGTGAGCGCGATGACGATGCTCGAGGCGAGGGACGGCGACGTCGGCAGCTACCTGGACATCGCCTCCAAGATCGAGGAAGTCTCCCCGCGGGCGACCGATGACCTGCGCGAGTTGTGGAGACGGATCGCGTTCACCATCCTGATCTCGAACACGGACGATCACCTACGGAACCACGCCTTCCTTCATGCGGGCGGGAGCTCGTGGAGTCTGTCGCCCGCGTTCGACCTGAACCCGGATCCCTCGCCTGGCAGAAAGCAGCTCACGACGGCCGTTGACGAGACGGATACGACTGCCAGCGTTGAGACGCTGATGTCCGTAGCGCCCCTGTTCCGACTTGATGAACCGGGAAGCGTCGCGGTGCTGCGGGCGGTGATGGTCGCGACGAGTCGCTGGCGGGAGGTGGCCGCCTCAAGCGAGATCGCTAAGGCAGAGATCGAGCAGATGGCCCCGGCGTTCGAACACGAAGAGCTGGGGGCGGCCCGGGCCGTTATCGGCGGTTAGGCCAAGGCGAGCGTGGCGACGGCACTCCCGTCAAGGTCCTCCCGGAACCGCTGTTGCCAGGAGGGCCTGTGGCTGGAACGATGGTGGTCCCTCGACCTAAGGGCTTGTGTTGGCCGAGAAGAAGACCCGCTCGCTGGCCGCGGTGGTGCTCGCCGCAGGCAAGGGAAAGCGGCTGAAGTCCAGCACACCGAAGGTCTTACATCCCCTTTGCGGACGTCCGGTCCTGTGGCACGCGCTGCAGGCCGCTCGGGCCGCCAAGCCCTCCAAGATCATCGTCGTGGTCTCACACGGGGCCGACGAGGTGATCGCCGCGGTCAAGTCGTGGGGGATCAGCCCTTCGCCGGTATTCGTGGATCAGGGCAGGCCTCTGGGGACCGGGCACGCGGTCATGGCCGCCGAGAAGGCGGTCGGCCGGGCCGAGGAGGTCCTGGTCATCGGAGGGGACTACGACCCGGTGACCGGCGCGCAGATCCGACAGCTTCTGAGCGTCCATCGCCGGACCAAGAGCGCGGCATCCATCTTGACCACCGATGTCGCCGAGCCGGGCGGCTACGCCCGCATCGTCCGCGACGGCACCCGGCTGGAGCAGATCGTGGAAGGCTTCGACGCCCCGCCGGCTCTCCGCGCGTTGAAGGAAGTCTCGCTTCTCGTCTTCGCCTTCCGACGGGAGGATCTGTTCAAGGCTTTGCCGCTCGTCGGGCGCGATAACTCTCAGCGCGAGTACTACCTGAACGAGGTCTTCCCGATCTTGATGGACAAGGGCGCGAGGGTCTCGGCTTTGCACGTCGACGTCGGGGGGGCGATGGGCGCGAACTCCCGTGGAGGTTTCGCCGCCCTTTCGAAAGCCCTGCGCCGCAGGATCAACGAGGAACACATGGCTCGAGGTGTGGCCTTGGTCGACCCCGACGCGACCTACATCGACGTTGACGTCAAGATCGGCGCGGAAACCGTCGTTCATCCGAACACGTTTCTGGAGGGGTCCACGAAGATCGGCGCGGGGTGCGAGATCGGGCCGTCATCGAAGCTGCGCGATACTACGGTCGGCGATCGCAGCGTCGTGCAGTTCTCGGTGACAGACACTGCGCGGATAGGGCGCGACGCGACCGTTGGGCCTTTCGCGCGCTTGCGTCCCGGGACCAAGCTTGCCGACCGGACCAGGGTCGGTTCCTACGTCGAGATCAAGGGTTCCACGATCGGCGAGGGCTCGAAGGTTCCTCATCTTTCCTACGTGGGCAACGCTGTGGTCGGCAAGGACGCGAACCTGGGGGCCGGGACCGTAACCGTCAACTACGACGGGTACGACAAACACGAGACCTTCGTCGGAGACGGCGCCAGGGTCGGCTCCGATACGATGTTGGTGGCGCCGGTTCGAGTGGGCAAGGGGGCGGTGACGGGCGCCGGGTCGGTGATCACGCAAGACGTTCCGGCGGGCGCGCTCGCCCTGGAACGGTCGGAACAACGCACGGTGAAGGGCTACCGCGCCCGCAAGGACGCGGAGGGGCGAAAGTCGAAACAAGGGGGCCACTGAGCGTGGAGATCATCACCAAGAAACGGATGATGCTTTTCTCGGGCACCATCCACCCGGCCTTGTCCTCTGAGATCGCCGACAACCTCGGCATCCCGGTCAGTGAGAGTGAGCTTCGAAGGTTCGCCTCGGGCGAGATCTATTTCCGGGCCGACGAGAGCGTGCGCGGCGCCGACGTCTTCATCATCCAGACCCACTACGAGCCCGTGAACGAGGCCGTGATGGAGCAGTTGATCATGATCGATGCGATGAAACGCGCCTCGGCCAAACGCATAACGGCCGTCATCCCTTATTACGGTTACTCGCGTCAGGACAAGAAGGCGCTCTCGCGCGAGCCGATCAGCGCCAAGCTCGTCGCTGATCTGATCTCGACCGCGGGCGCCGACCGGGTCGTCTCGATCGACCTGCACTCGGGCCAGATCCAGGGGTACTTCGACAAGCCGTTCGATCACCTGACCGCGCTGCCGATCCTGTCGAACTACCTGCGTGACGACCTGGGGTTGCACGGCGACGACCTCGTCGTCGTCGCCCCCGACGCCGGCCGCATCAAGACCGCGGAGAAGCTCCGCGAGTACCTGCACGCCGACCTGGCCTTCCTCTACAAGCGGCGCTCCCGCAGGGAGGCCCACAAGATCGAGGAGATGGCGGTCGTCGGTGAGGTGGACGGCCGGCCATGCGTCCTGGTCGACGACATGATCGACACGGCGGGAACCGTGGCCAAGGGCGCCGCGGCGCTGGCCGCGATGGGGGCAGGCCCGATCTACACGGCCGCGACCCACGCGATCCTGTCGGGCAAGGCCCGCCAGGCCCTGGAGGAATCACCGATAGAGCAGGTGGTCGTCACGAACACGGTGCCGATCCCCCTGGAGCGTCAGTTCGACAAACTCAAGGTCCTGTCGTGCGCCCCGCTGCTCGCGAGCGCCCTGCGCGCGGTGTTCGAAGACAGTTCCGTCTCGGAGATCTTCCACGGAGACAACCAGCTCTAAGGGCTCGGAAGCGGCGGCCAGGCTGTCTCGCTGCACTCGTCGATCTTCTGCGCATCGACCGTCCCATATGTAGTGCCGCCGCCGGCATAGTTCTGGGCGATGCAGAAGACGCCATCCCCCGAAGGAGTGAGAGACACGAGTAAGACGGTGTCTTTGGTCACCGCCCTGATGGTGATCTCACCCTGCCGCAGCGGATCGGCCGAGTTGTAGGTGAGCGAAGGCTCGATGAAGGCCGCCGTCTTCGGCGTGAACCCCTCGAACGAGTTCGAGTCCGTGTGATAGGTAAGCGCAGCGACCAGGGCGTTGCGCAGCTCCATCTGGGTGGCCTGGTCCCCCGACGGCTGCTGAGGCGTCGGGGTCGCCGCCGGCACCCCCCACTCGTCGGAGCCGCCGGCGCACTCGGCGACGGTCTGCGCATCCGCTGCGCCGTAAGTTGTCCCGTCGGGGATATCGGC
>JANPEZ010000156.1:0-6196 GCA_031423155.1 Actinomycetes bacterium | reverse complement strand
GCCTGTATCCGGAACCGCGGACCGTTTCGAGAGAATCAGCGCCGAATGGCCGGTCGATCTTCTCTCGGAGATAGCGAACGTAGACATCCACGACGTTGGAGTCTCCCTCGAATGCGAAATCCCAGACGTGATCGATCAGCTGTGAGCGCGTCTGCACTTCGCCCGCGCGGCGCATGAAGAACTCCAGGAGGGAAAACTCCTTGGCGGTCAGGTCTATGCGCTCGCCGCCTCGTTCGACCGTGTGTCGGGCTGGGTCCAGCGTCAGGTCCCCAACGCGCAGGACGGACGGTCTTGACGTCGCACCTCTGCGTAGGAGCGCTCGCAGCCGGGCTAGCAGTTCTTCGAAGGAGAAAGGTTTCGTCAGGTAGTCGTCGGCGCCCGAGTCCAGGCCGCGCACACGATCGTCCACTCCGTCGCGTGCCGTAAGCATCAGCACCGGAGCCCACCGACCCTCGCTGCGGATCCTGCGACAGACCTCGAATCCGTCGGCGCCGGGAAGCATCACGTCGAGCAAGATCGCGTCGTACTCGTTCTCGGTGGCCATATAGATCCCGTCTTCACCCGTCGAAGCCAGGTCCACAGCGTGGCCCTCTTCTTCCAGGCCCCGGCGGATCATGTCGGCCATCCGTTCGTGATCTTCGACTACGAGCAGTCTCATCGATCTACCTCCGACCGCGATGGTAGGGCCAGTCAGATGAAAACGAGATGAGGGCCGCCTTCATCTTCCTCTCATCGCCCGGGCATCAGGGTCACATCGAGGCTCGAGATTGGCTCGGGCGAGGAGGCGAAGATGCAGACCAGGAAGAAGTGGAGGCCAGCGGTGGCCTCGATAGCGGTCGCCGCGGCGACCCTCACGGGCGCGGGCCCGCTTGTGACCGCGCGTGCAGCGTCACCTGTGTTCCCCGATCCGTCGTCGTTCACGACGACCGTGGACAATCCGTACTTCCCGATGCCGGTGGGGCGTTTGCTGGTGTACCGGGGCGTCCGCGACGGACAGACGCAGGTCGATCGGGTCTTCGTGACCGACAAGACCAAGGTGATCGAGGGCATCACGGCGATCGTCGTTCGAGACATAGCCAAGCACCGCCAACAGCTGTTGGAGAAGACCTTCGATTGGTACGCGCAGGATCTGGACGGCAACGTCTGGTACTTAGGTGAGAACACCAAGACCTACAACCCAGATGGCAGCATCGAAAGCACGGAGGGATCGTGGACAGCCGGCGTGGATGGCGCTATCCCCGGCATCATCATGCTGGCCGATCCGACGCCGCCGGACGGATACATGCAGGAGTTCTATGCCGGTCACGCCGAAGACGCGGCATGGGTACTGTCTGTGGGGGAGCCGATGAACGTTGCCTACGGCCACCTTCCCAAGACACTTAGGACCGTCGAGTGGACCAGACTCGAGCCGGATGTCTTCGCGCTGAAGATCTATGCGAAGAACCTGGGCATCGTCCGCGAGCAAGACGTGGCCGGTGGAGATGAGTTCGCCGATCTCGTTTCGGTGACCGGCTGATCGAGGGGCTCAGCCCTGGGCGGTGAGGACGGCCAGCGCCGCCTCGCCGACCAGGGCGGCCGCCTCCTTCTCGCGGCGCCACAGGTAGTGGTTCGTGCCCTTGAGGATCCGAACTTCGGCCTGCGGCAAAGAGAGGGCGAACGAGTGAAGGGCTTCGGGCGGGCAGAACTCGTCCGTGTCGCCCGCCAGGAGAAGTACCGGCCGACTCAGCAGGCCGAGCTCCGCAGCCGATGGAAGGGCCGGCAGGGAGATGTCGCCGGGCTCGAGCGGAAGTCCGACGAGGGCCAGCCCCGAGACCCGCTCGTCGTCGAGTGCCTCTCGCAGCGCCACGCTGGCGCCGAACGACCATCCGCACACGAAGGTGGGACCGGCTGCCCGTTCGCGAACCCAGCCGATCGCGGCGTGCAGGTCACGAAGCTCGTCGCGTCCTCCGCCGTAGGTTCCGCCCGACCCCATGACACCTCGGAAGTTGAATGCCAGGACGGCCAGGCCCCGGGCCACCAGGGCGTTCCGCAGGGCCCACAGCAAAGGATGGTCCTTGCTTCCTCCGTGACGAGGGTGAGGGTGGCAGATCACCGCTGAGCCGGCGGGCTCGGCGGCATCGACCCGGAGCTCGCCCTCGAGCCGGAGGCCGTCTTCGGTGGTGAAACTCACCTCATCCATGGCATGGGACCATGGCACCCGTGACGGACTTGCGACAACCGAGGGGGACCGCGGTGGCGCTTCGCGACCCCTTCGCATGGCCGAAGTTCGCCGGTCTGGCACGAAGCGCCGAGGACCTGGGCTACTCGGTGGTCTTCCTCCCGGAGATCGCGGGCAGGGACTCTTTCGCCGCGCTCGCCGGCCTTGCGGGTGAGACGTCCCGCATCCACCTCGCGACGGGGATCGTGCCGATGACATCAAGGCGTACCTTGACCACGGCGATGGGGGCGGCGACCGTCCATGAGCGCTCGGGAGGGCGCATGGTCCTGGGTATCGGCACGGGGCCGGCCGAGCCGGGAGCACTCGAGCGCCTGCGAGCCGAGGTCCTGGAGCTGAAAGGACTCCTTGCGCCCTCGGGCGGGTCCTCACGGATCTCGCTTGAGCTGCCGGCCCCGGTGCTTGTGTGGGTCTCGGCCCTCGGCCCAAGGTCGGTGCGGCTGGCCGCCGAGGTCGCCGATGGCGTGATCTTGAACTGGTGCAACCCCGAGAGGGTCGCCATCGCCCGCCGGTCGGTGCGCGACGCTGCGCAGGCCGCCGGCCGCGACCCTAAAGACGTCACCATCGCCGTCTACGTGAGAGGCAACCTGGCCGACGATCGACAGGCAGGCAGAGCCGCGCTGAACGCGGCAACGGTCGAGTACTCGCGCATCCCCGCCTATGCGCGGCAGTTCGCGCTCATGGGCCTGGGCGAGGCATCGGCCGACGAACTCGTCGAGAAGATCTGCCTGCCGGGCGATGCCGAGGGCTCCAGGGTCCGTATGGAGGAGTTCCGTGAGGCGGGGGCGGACCTGGTCGTCGTCTATCCGGTGGCAGCTGGGATCGATCCGGCCGGCTCGGTCGCCCAGACCCTTGAGGCACTTGCGCCCGGATAAGGTTCGACGACCATTCGGCAAAGCTTCTGCCAGGCACGTTTGCAGAGGGCCCGCCGAGCCGTAGACTTCCCGGCAGCAAGCTCCGAGAAGGGAACCTGACTATGACCTACACGATCGCAGAGCCGTGCATCGACGTTAAGGACCGCGCCTGCGTCGATGAGTGCCCCGTCGACTGCATCTACGAGGGCCCTCGCATGCTGTACATCCACCCCGACGAATGCGTCGACTGCGGCGCCTGCGAGCCGGTCTGTCCGGTGACCGCGATCTTCTACGAAGACGATGTTCCAGCCGAGTGGAAGCAGTTCACCCCCATCAACGCCGAGTGGTTCTCCGACGCCATCTCGGGCGTCGGTTCGCCGGGCGGAGCCGCTCAAGTGGGTCCGGCGGCGGTCGATCATCCGACCGTCGCGGCGTGGGCCGCCGTCTGAGGGGGACCCGCTCCCTGCAGTCTCAGCCGACCGGGAGCCTGAACTGCTTAGGTGCACCGTCGGGTATCCATACGCGGAACGAGGCTCCTCCGCCGGTGCGCTCCTGAACCCAGGCGCGGCCGCCGTGAAGCTGCGCGAAGCGAGACACGAGCGCGAGTCCCACCCCCACGCCGGGAGAATGCTGCGGGGCGTCCGGGCCCTGACGGAACGGTTCGAAGATCGCCTCCCGCAGTTCCTCGGGAACGCCGGGGCCGTCGTCCTCCACCATCAACAGCACTCCGTCGTCGAGCGGCTTGACGCGGATCCAGATCGTGGAGTTCGACGGCGTGTGACGGGAGGTGTTCGCCAGAAGGTTCTCTACGATCCTTTCGAGTTTGGCCCCGTCTACGCTGACGATCACCGAGTCGATATCCATCTGCACTCGCGATGACGCCAGCAGGTCGGATTCCTCCAAGGCTCGCCGTACGAGCGCTCCCGCGTCGGTCTCGTGCAGCTTGGGTTCGACGATGCCGCGGGCCAGCCTGTCCAGATCCAGCAGGTTCGTAACCAACCGGTCGAGCTTGCGCGAGTTCTCAGCGATCCTTCGCGCCAGGTCCCTGGCATCGGCCTCCTCCAGTTGGACATCGCCACGCTCGAGAGTTACCGCCAGGCCCAGGATCGCTGCCAGCGGAGTCCGAAGGTCGTGCGAGACCGCTTGCAGGAAAGTGTTCTTCATCTCATCCAGGGCGCGCAATCGCTTCGTCGCCTCTCGTTCTACGCCCAGCGCGCGAGCGAGACCGGTTTCGGCTTCCTTCCGCTCGGTGATGTCCAGCAGGAAGCCTTGCCAGAAGCCGTCTTCCCCACGGCCCCGAAGGAAGGTCGCCTCGTCCCTGACCCAGGACCAAGACCCGTCGGCCTTGAGGAATCGATACTCGTAGGAGTACGGAAGCTTCGATATGTTCGAATCCTCGTCGACCTCCAGCGCCCGTTCGCGGTCATCGGGGTGAACGTGGTCTATCCAGAAGTCCGGCGTCCAGGTCCACTCTTGCGCCGTGTAGCCGAAGATCTCCTCCACCTGCGGGCTTATGTAGAAGGCCTCCGGTGATGCGTCCAGAGACTCGATGTAGGCGACGGCCGGGAGGTGCTCTACGAGTTCGCGGTAACGCTCCTCGGCCAGGCGCAGTTGTTGTTCGGCCTCCTTCCGGGCCGTGATATCGACGAGGAAGCCCTGCCAGTGCTCCACCGAACCCACGCCTGTCGCGACCAGCCGCATCGTGTCGTGCACCCATACCTCGCTGCCGTCGGCGGCGATCATCCTGTACTCCTCCTCGAATATCTGACCCAAGTTGGAGTCCTTGGCGCCGAGCCCGACGATCCTTCCGCGGTCATCGGGGTGGACGACCTCGAACCAGGATCCGCGATCACCGGTGAAGCGCTCCGGGGGGTATCCGAGGAGCTGTTCGATCTGCGGGCTGATGAAGCCGATCCGGCCGGTGTCAGAGACCGGGTCGTTGATGTCGGTATAGGTGATGGCGGGAAGGTCCTCGACGAGGGACCTGTACCGGGATTCGGCGGCGAGCGCCTGCTCCTGAGAGAGGCTCCGCGAGATGGCCGCCCCTACTACTCCGGCCGCAGCCCTCAGCGCTTCGAGTTCGGCCCCGGCCCAGTCCCGCTCGCCGATGCAATCGTCGAAGCCGACGCATCCCCACCAGGTGCCGTCGACGAAGATGGGGAACGATGCGAGGGAGACGATGTCCTGGGCTCGCAGGGCGGCGCGTTCGCTGTCGGGCAGGTCGCTCACCGATCCGTGGATGGTGACGCCCGCTGCGAGCTCGGCTGCCCAGCGACCGAACCCGATCTGGGTCCAGGTAGATGACCCGTCGAGCGCCGGATCCTCGGCCTGGGGTGCGACGCCGGGAGCGCACCACTCCGATATCTGCAGGCATCGCGCCGAGCCGTCGGCATCGATGCTGTTCTCGATGAGGTACGCGCGCGAGACGTCGGCGGCGATGCCGAGCCGGGCCATCACCTCGTCCGCTGCGGTCAACCAGTCGGTCCTCAGAAGCAGGGTCTCGGCGGCGAACGCCACCGCCTCCAAGATGGCGTCGCGGCGCAGTGCCGTCGAACGACCGACCCTGGCCACTTCAGCCACCTGCTCTTCTCCTCTCCCAGTCCGAGCACCGTGGAGCAGCGCGCTCCGAGCGCACCCAACGATTATCGGCACGCAGGTCTCGTGGGTAAGCCCCCGGGCGGGGGCGCCTGTTGGTCAGAACTGGCTAGGTCGGCGAGGTCTCAGGCAGGGTCGGGCATGAGGGCCGGACCCGCGAACTCGGCCGGACCGTCTTCCGGCCACCGCCGGCGCGACTTCGCCGCGAGTTTGAACATCAGCTCGACCGCCTTTGGGTCCTCGGTCGCGGGCCGAGACTCGATCACACCGGCGGCCAGCGCGCGATCCCAGATGTCCCGGCCGCGTTCGGTCCGGATGATCGTGAGCGTCCAGCCCTCGCTCTGGCCGAGTCCTCCGAAGGAGATGTCGGCGTGTTCGGCTGCGAAGTCCGGGCAGTGAAGGCACCCCGGTCGCGTGAACTCGTGTGCGTCCTTGAGCGAGTACGTGGTCTCGTTGCCCTCGTCATCGTAGAAGAGGAGCTTGCCCTTGATGTTGACCCGCACGAGTCTGTCCAGGTCCAGGCCCAGGCGCT
>JANPEZ010000155.1:0-10421 GCA_031423155.1 Actinomycetes bacterium | reverse complement strand
CCAGGTTGACACCCTTCGCCACCCCGTAGGTGGAGCCGCCGATCGTGCCCGCGACGTGCGTTCCGTGCCCGCGGCAGTCATCAGCCGGCAGGCTCCCATCGACCGCGTCGTATCCGTAGGAGGCGCGGGTACCGAACTCGCCGTGGGTGATACGGATGCCCGTGTCGATCACATAAGCGGTGACGCCGCTGCCGGTTGCGTTGTACGTGTATGTCTGGTCGAGCGGCAGTGAACGCTGGTCGATGCGGTCCAAGCCCCAGGTCGGGCTGACCTGCAAGTCGTCGGCCGTCACTATACCGTCGGGCTCGACGGATGCTACGCGCGGGTTCTTGCTGAGCGCCAGCGCGGCCTGCTCGTTCATCCGGACGGCGAAACCGCGGAGCGCGAACCGGTAGATGTAGCCGAGGCTCCCGTCGTACCTGCGGGCGAGATCCGCGGCTGCCGAGGCGACTCGTCCTGTCCCCGGGGCGAGCGTCACGATGTAGCTTCCGGGGACCGGACCGGCGATCGTGCGGATCGATCCCGCGCGCTCGGCGCTGCTCGCGACCGGCGGCGAGCCCAGGAGCACGAACGAGATCCCGATCACTAGAATCAGCGAGCGACGAAGCAAGGTCATCGTCATCCCCCTATCTGAACTTGAAGTTGGCCGTGAGCACCGAGCCGTCGTTGAACTTGAACTCGAGTTGGCGACAGGTGCCACCCCAAGACTTCTGGGTCTTCCAGGTGTAGGTGTACTGACCGGTTCCCGTGCTGTAGGTGAGGCCGCTCGTGCTCGCAGTGACCGTCTGTTCGATCGCATCGATCGGGGCGGTCGAATCGCAGTCGATCTTGCCAGATCCCGGGTAGCTGCGTGCGAACACGCCCAGGCCCTGGTTCCCGCCCAAAGAGAACCTCACCGGAACAGCGCTTCCTGCGCTCGTGAGGTTCACGGTCGGGCGCTTGTCCACAGGTGCGTAGAACCCACCCACCGTGTAGGGGGCGTGCACGGCGAAGTTCCAGGTGCTGGCCTGCAACGTGTATACGGTGGCGGACGGGTAGCACCGACAACAAATCCCCTTCCTGACCCAGCGACCGTAGGCCGAATGGTGGGCCGAATGGTGGAGAGAGTCAAGATGGATCTTCGGCGCCGGATTCCACTCCAGGCAGACGCGGGCGGGTCCTGCTCCGCGGGGCTGGAGACCCCCTCGACCTGCGGGTTTCGCGGTGGGCGCTAGAGGATCTGAACCTCTGACCTCTTCCATGTCAAAGAAGTATCGTGCGGGGCTCTGACCAGCACTTTCCCAGGTCAGGGTACATTCCCGTTGTCACAGGAGTACCGCCGACTACCGTCTGGTTCGGTCGGCTCCTTGACCAGACGTTGACCAGATCACGAACCCGTGTCACCGCTTACGCAGTACCGTCATGATCGCGGCCCTCGACTGCGGACCGGCCTTGACGATCGCGTCTCCTTGAAGCCAGAGAATATCGATCGGTTCGCCGAGCTCCATCAGCGGTTGCACCGATCAGTGGGCGAACCTATCATCCAAGACTTCGAAACCTTGAGGGGAGCACCAGATGCCTGCGCGCTCTGCCTTCATCGCCGGCTTGGCGCTTGCCGCGGCGATGCTCTTAGCCGCCTGCAGCAGCGATAATGGCTCGACGGCGGCTGCGAGCTCGACGGCCGCTCAGTCGACCACGAGTGAGAGCAGCGCGCCCGATCCGTGCGCTAGCACCGCGGGTGGCGCCGGCACGGCCGTTGCCGTGACCGAGCGGGGGACGGGGTCTCCCCTGATGGAGCTCGACACGACCTCGGTGAAACAAGGGGCGACCACGTTCACGGTGACGAAACGGGGACCCGGTCCGCATGAACACGTGGTACAGAGGACCGATCTTGCTCCGGACAATCTACCCCTCACCGACGACGGCACGCAGGTGAACGAGAAGGCACCCGACCTCACCCTCATCGGCAAGACGCCTTTCATGAATGTGGGGTGTGCGACCTCTATCACACTCGACCTACCGAAGGGCGACTACGTCCTCATCTGCAACCTGCCCGGTCTGCCCGGCGCGCCCGGTCACTACCAGTTTGGGATGGTCGCACCGCCCTTCACGGTCACCTGAGGGGAAGCCGATAGCGCTCGCCTCTGAAGACAGAGGAACAGATAGAAGCGGAAAGCCTCTCTGACCTGCAGGTTTCCTGGTGGGCGCTAGAGGATTTGAACCTCTGACCTCTTCCGTGTCAAGGAAGCGCTCTCCCCCTGAGCTAAGCGCCCGGATACGTGGGTTCCGGTCCGAGGCGGGGACCGGAATCGAACCGGTGTGCGGGGCTTTGCAGGCCCCTGCCTAACCACTCGGCCACCCCGCCGAACGAACGGCCCGGTATCACCGGGCCGAGGGCAAGTCTACGTGAAGCCTTTCCGAGCGGACGACGGGATTCGAACCCGCGACCCCCACCTTGGCAAGGTGGTGCTCTACCAACTGAGCCACGTCCGCGTGAGCACGTTCATGGTAGGCGCTGCAGCTTAGGCCTTCAACCGGCCCTGGTCAGCGACTGCCGGTGGAGCCGAAGCCGGCGGCTCCTCTCGAGCTTTCGGGCAGCTCGTCGGCCCAGGCGGTGATCAGGTCCGGGATCGCCACGATCACGAGCTGGGCGATCCTGTCGCCTTGCACGATCTTCACGGATTCGGCCTTGTCCAGATTCACGACCGCGCACGTGATCTCGCCTCGGTAGCCGGCGTCTATGAGGCCGGGCGCGTTGGCGAGCGTAAGTCCATGCTTGGAGGCCAGGCCGCTCCTGGGAAGGACCAAGCCTGCATGTCCCTCGGGTATCGCGACGGCCAGGCCCGTAGGAACCATCGCGCGCTCCCCGGGTGGCACCTCGACATCGATGGTCGACCTCAGATCGAGGCCTGCGTCTCCCGGGTGGGCGGCCGAGGGCAGCTCGGCGGCCGGGTCGAGCCGCTTGAAGGGCAGATCCATCCCGCGCTCAGATCTCTTCGATGAGCTCTATGCGGTTGCCGAAGGGATCGCGCACGTAGACGCGCGAGAACCCCTCGATCGGGACCGAGTCCGAGACCTTGTAGCCGGCCTCTTCTATCTGGGCGCGCAGTTTCTCAAGGCCTTCGACGAGGATCGCCGGGTGCGCCTTGATGGCGGGGCGGAACCCGTCCTCGATGCCGAGGTGGACCTCCAGCGTTCCCGATCGGAACCAGACGCCGCCTCGAGGCGACAGAAGCTCGGGCTTGGGGATCTGCTCGAGGCCCAGGGTGCCTGCGTAGAAGGCCACCGCATCGGCATCTTCCCCTTCGGGCATGGCTAACTGGACGTGATGGATGCCAACCAGCCTGACGTCCTCGGTCAACCGCCTACCTCCGCCGTCAGTCTACGAGCAGCCGCTGGTGCTGCCGCAACTTCCGCAGACGTAGCAGGAACCGGCCGGCTGCATCTTGGAGCCGCAGGAGTAGCACAGGGGCGCGTCGTTGCCCTTGGGCGCCGCCGCTCTCTCGACGAGCTCGATGATCCGCGGGGTCTCTTCCTCCCCGGCGACCGGCGCCTGCATCTTCTCCGCAGCCTCGGCTCTGGCCGACTCGGTGCGCTCCGTGATCGACTTGATGCCGATGGCATCGCGCTTGTCCGACGGCAGGTAGTCCAGGGCCAGCCGGCGGAACGTGTAGTCGACCAGCGATGAGGCGAACCTGATATCGGGGTCGTTGGTCATGCCGCTCGGCTCGAACTTCATGTTGATGAACTTCTCGACGAAGGCCTCGAGCGGCACCCCGTACTGCAGGCCGATCGAGATGGCGATCGAGAATGCGTCCATCACTCCGGCAAGGGTCGAACCCTGCTTGGAGGTCTTGAGGAAGATCTCGCCGATGCCGTCGTCGGGGTAAGAGCTGGCGGTGATGTAGCCCTTGGCGTCGCCGACCTCGAACTTGGTCGTCAGCGAAGGACGGGTACGTGGGAGCCGCTTGCGAACGGGCTGGGCCAACGTGGCCGGCTCGGGAATCTGGTCCGACTTCTTCTTGTCGGCCGACATCGGCTGAGCGACCTTGCAGTTGTCCCGATAGATCGCAACGGCCTTCAGCCCCAACTTCCATGACTCGACGAAGAGCTGCTCGACCTCTTCCACCGTGGCGCTCTCGGGCATGTTGACGGTCTTGGAGATGGCGCCGGAGATGAACGGCTGGGCCGCAGCCATCATCCGAACGTGTCCCATGTAGTGGATCGACTCCGCGCCCATCGCCGTGTCGAAGACGGCGTGGTGCTCGGGTCGAAGGTGCGGCGCATCGGCAACCGAGTTGTGCTCGGCGATGTATCCGACGACGTCCTCGACCTGTCCGGCGTCGTACCCGAGCTTCTCCAGCGCGCGGGGAACGGTCTGGTTGACGAACTGCATCGTCCCGCCACCGACTAGCTTCTTGGTCTTGACGAGCGCAAGCTCGGGCTCGATGCCGGTGGTGTCGCAGTCCATCATCAGGCCGATGGTTCCCGTCGGTGCCAGCACCGAGGCCTGCGCGTTGCGGAATCCGTGGAGTTCCCCCAGGGCGACCGCTTCGTCCCAGGAGTTCTTGGCCGCGGATAGAAGAGCCTCGGGCACCATGTCGCCGTCGATCTCGTCCGCCGCGCTGCGGTGCTTCCGCATCACGCGCAGCATCGCGTCGGCGTTGGGCGCGTAACCCTTGAACGGTCCCATCGCCTCGGCGATCTTCGCGCTCGTCCGGTAGGCGTGTCCGGTCATGAGCGCCGTGATCGCGCCCGCCCAAGCCCGACCGCCGTCGGAGTCGTAGGGCAGTCCGCGGGCCATGAGCAGCGCGCCGATATTCGCGTAGCCGAGTCCGAGCTGGCGATACGCGCGTGCGTTCTCGCCGATCTTCTCGGTCGGATAGCTCGAGTTCCCCACGAGGATCTCCTGAGCCG
Source organism: Actinomycetes bacterium (assembly GCA_031423155.1). GTDB lineage: Bacteria > Actinomycetota > UBA4738 > UBA4738 > HRBIN12 > JANPEZ01. Next base: position 5,525 of record JANPEZ010000155.1, on the reverse strand, counting down.
TGAAGACGATCTCGACCGCGTGCTTGAAAGCGCGCTGGTCGAAGTTGCCCTCAGCGTCCAGGAACTTCATCAGGTTGAGCGAGGCTAGGTTGCAGGCGCTGTTGTCCAGGTGCATGTATTCCGAGCAGGGGTTGGATCCGTTGATGCGACCGCTGGCCGGGCACGTGTGCCACTCGTTGATCGTGGTGTCGTACTGCATCCCGGGGTCGGCGCACTCCCAAGCGGCAAGGGCTATCTCGCGCATCAGTTCACGCGCGCGGACGGTCTCGACGGTCTCGCCGCTCGTGACCGCCTTCAGCTTGTGATCCTGATCGTTCTGATACGCCTGCATGAACTCGTCGGTGACCCGCACCGAGTTGTTCGCGTTCTGGTACTGGATCGAGTAGGAGTCCTTTCCGTCCAGGTCCATGTCGAAGCCAGCGTCGGCCAAGGCGCGGGCCTTGTGCTCCTCGGTCGCCTTGCACCAGATGAAGTCGCGGACATCGGGATGATCGACGTTGAGGATGACCATCTTGGCTGCGCGCCTGGTCTTGCCACCGGACTTGATCGTGCCGGCGCTGGCATCGGCGCCGCGCATGAAACTGACCGGGCCCGACGCTGTGCCGCCGCCGGCCAGGATCTCCTTCGATGAACGGATCTTGGACAGGTTGATCCCCGAGCCGGAGCCGCCCTTGAAGATCGTGCCCTCCTCCACGTACCAGTTGAGGATCGACGACATGTGATCCTCGACGGCCAGGATGAAGCAGGCGGAGCATTGTTGAGGCGTATCGGGCACGCCGACGTTGAACCAGACCGGGGAGTTGAAGGCGGCCTTCTGAGTGATGATCAGGTGCGTCAGTTCATCCGCGAATGTCTGCGCGGCCTCGTCGGACTCGAAGTAGCCGTCCTTGTGGCCCCATCCCCTGATCGTGTCCACAACCCTGCCCGCGAGTTGGCGAACACTCGATTCGCGCTGAGGGGTCCCGAGCGTCCCCCTGAAGTACTTCTGCGCCACGATGTTGGTCGCGTTCTGGGACCAGGACACCGGGAACTCGACATCCCGCTGTTCGAAGGCGTTTCCACCCTCCTTGAAGTTCGGGATGATCGCGTCCCTGGTCTCCCACTCGACGTCGTCGAACGGATGAGTTCCTTCGGTCGTGAAATAGCGCTTGAACGCAAGGCCGTGACCGATGACCTCGACGTCCCCCTCTTTCCTCGCCACTTTGTGCGCCCCCTTTCGATGCCGCTTTCAGATGCCAGAGGTGTAATTACGAAGCTCGCGTATGGTGAACCCGCAAGGGCTCGACGTCAAGATGATGTGGCAAGATTCTTTGTCACACACAACATCTAGTGTCTCAGGGGTAACGCCTTCCGACCAGCGCTTCAGCCCTTGTGCGGCTTGGCCGGAGCCTTCTTCTGAAGGAGAACTCCCAGCTCGCGCTCGAAGTCGGTGATCTCCTGGAAGTCCTTGTAGACGCTTGCGAACCGCATGTAAGCGACCTGGTCGAGTTTGGCCAGATGAGCCAGAACCTCCAGGCCAACCTCCTGCGAGGTCACCTCGGGGCCCTTGCGGCGCAGTCTCTCCGAGACCCGATCCAGGATCCTGTCCACCTGGGCCTCGGAAACAGGGCGGTTCTTGATGGCCTTGTAGATCCCCGATGCGAGCTTCTCCCGGTCGAAGGGGTCCTTGGCGCCGTCGCGTTTGATGACGACCAGACCCACCTCTTCGGCTCGCTCGAAGGTCGTGAAGCGGCGTTTGCAGGAGATGCACTCGCGGCGGCGCCTGATCGCATCGCCGCCCTCGGCGGGGCGGGAGTCGACGACCTTGTCGTTCTCGGCGTGGCACCAGGGACAACGCATGGGATGTAACCACAAGATGTAGTGGTCGCGCGAACCGTACCCGGCACATCTGGCCGCGTCAAGGCAGAGCGGGGATCGAAAGGGCCTGACCGGGCACGAGCGATCCCGCGTCCAGGTGGTTGGCCCTGGCGATAGCGTCGACGAACGCCCGAGGATCGCCGCCCCGAGACTGCCGGGCGGCGATCGACCACAGGGTGTCTCCCTGGCGGACGACATAGCTCTTCGCGGCCGCGGGTCGCGCACTTCCCTGACCTGCCAGGGCGTGAGATACGGGCCCTGCCAGCAGGCCCACCAGGCCCAGCCCTAGAGCCAGAGCGGTCAACCTGCGACGAACATACGTTCGAGCCATGTGCCTATCGTGGGCGAACACCCGTTCGATGTCAAGCGTGGAACCGAACATATGTTTGCATCCCCTCCACTCGGCTGGTAGCGTCCGAGGCATCGATCAGGAGGCTAGCGACCATGTCTGACATAACTTCCCGCCAGCAGCGGATCCTGGACTTCATCTCCGAGACCGTCCGAGAAAGGGGCTATCCCCCGACCGTCCGCGAGATAGGAGAGGCGGTCGGACTCACCTCGTCCTCGAGCGTTCACGCTCAGCTGACCAACCTGGAGCGCAAGGGGCTGTTGACCAAGGACCCGACCAAGCCACGGGCCATGACGCTTTCCGAGCCGCGCTTGGAGGGCCATGTCGTACCGATGCTCGGCCGGATCGCTGCCGGGACCCCCACCCTTGCTGAGGCCAACGTGGAGGACTACCTCACCGTTCCCTCAGGATTCGCAGGCGACGAGGAGCACTTCGCCCTTCAGGTGGAAGGTGATTCGATGATCGGCGCCGGCATCTTCGACGGTGACACCGTCGTCATCCGCAGCCAGGAAAGCGCGAAGGAAGGTGATATCGTCGCCGCGCTCCTTCCCGGACCGGCCGAGGACGAAGCCACCGTCAAGCGCTTCCACCGCGACGGCGATCGAGTGATGCTCGTACCGGAGAACCCGGCTCTGAAGCCCTTCGAGATGAACGAGGGCCGCATCCTGGGCAGGGTCGTCGCCGTGATGCGAAAGCTCTAGCGCGCCGGATCCTCGGGCACGAGCAGTTCGCGAACCCGGGCTAGTTCCCTCTCCCCCACCCTGGCTCTGACCAGCGTGCCGTTCTCGTTAGATTCTGTCGAGACGACCTCGGCATCTCGATACAGGCCGGCGGTCAGGTCCTCCCGGCCGTAGGGAACCAAGAGCATCACTTCGACGGGAGGATGGGGAAGAGCTTCCTCCAGGGTTTCGCGCAGGCCACTCACCCCTTCGCCCGTCAGACCCGAGACCGGGACCGAACCGGGAAGCAGGCGAGCCAGCCGAGCGCGCTCGGAGCCCGTCAGGCGATCGATCTTGTTGAGGGCCAATATCTCGGGGATGTCGCCCGCTCCTATCTCACCCAGAACCCGCCGAACCGCCCCTATCTGCTCCTGCAGGCCGCGGGAGGAAGCGTCGGCCACGTGCAGGATCAGATCGGCCGCCGCGACCTCCTCCAGGGTCGAGCGGAAGGCCTCGACGAGATCGTGCGGCAACTTGCCGACGAAGCCCACGGTGTCCGAGATCGTGACGGCGCGCCTGCCAGGCAGCTTCAGCTTCCGAGTGGTCGGATCCAGCGTCGCGAAGAGCTGATCCGCAACGAGGATGTCGGCCCGGGTAAGTGAGTTCATCAACGTCGACTTACCCGCGTTCGTATACCCGGCGATCGCTATCTGCGGGTCGCCCGACTTCTCGCGTCTGGCGCGCTTGACGTCGCGGGTTCTGCCCAGGTCTTTGATATCGCGGCGCAGTTTCGTGATGCGCCTGCGGATGTGCTGACGGTCGACCTCCATCTTCGTCTCGCCGGGACCGCGGGTTCCGATCCCACCTCCGAGCCTGGACATCGCCTCGCCCCATCCCCTCAACCTCGGGAGCAGGTAGTTGAGCTGGGCGAGCTCCACCTGGGCCTTGCCTTCGCGGCTGCGGGCGTGCAGGGCGAAGATGTCCAGTATCAGGGCCGTCCGATCGACGACCTTGACACCGAGGCGGCCCTCGAGGGAACGGAGTTGCCCCGGCGAGAGCTCTCGATCGAAGATGACCGTTGCCGAGTCGGTCGAATGCACGAGCCCGTGAAGCTCGTCGAGCTTGCCCTTGCCGACGTAGGTCGCGGGATCGGGCTCGCGGCCCTGCACGAGCCGGGCCACCGGCTCCGCTCCGGCCGAATCGGCCAACGCGGCCAGCTCGTCCAAGTCTTCGTCCAGCATCCCGGGACCGACGCCCACTAGGACCGCTCGCTCGCGAACGGAGGGCTTCCACGTCGCCGACAGCGGCGACTCCAGGATCACGCGCCGGTCGATGCTGTCGTCCCGGGGCATCTCCTACCCGCCCAGTGCGCGAGAGATGCGTGCCATCGCCTCGTCGAGCCGATCGTCGGGAACGGTAAGCGAGATGCGGACGTAGCCCTCCCCACCGGGCCCGTAGCCGTTACCCGGTGCGACGAACACACCAGCCTCGGCGAGCAGGAAGTCGACCATCTCGGTAGAAGTGCGCCCGCCCGCGGTCGGGAGCCAGATGTAGATCGACCCCCTCGGTGGCGTGAGCGACCAACCCAGACCGTTCAAGGTCTCGATGACCCGGTCGCGCCGCTTCTGGTAGACCGCGCGAAGTTCATCGAGATGACCCTGGGGACCGTCGAGCGCAGCGGTCGCCGCACGCTGCACCGCGGTGAACTGTCCAGAGTCCAGGTTGGTCTTCACCACGCCGAGTGCGCGGATCGCCTCGGCACTGCCCGCGGCCCAACCGATCCTCCAACCGGTCATGTTGTAGTGCTTGGATAGCGAGCCGAACTCCAGCGCAACGTCTTTGGAGCTAGGCACTTGCAGCACGCTCGGCGCGACGTAGCCATCGAAAGTGATCTCGCTGTATGCGGCGTCGTGGGCCAGCAGGAGCCCGTACTCGCGCGCGAACTCGACCGACTCGGCCATGGTCGCCAGGTCCGCACAGGCCGCGGTCGGGTTCGAAGGGAAGTTGATCCACAGGAGCTTGGTCCGCTCGTTCGGCTCGGCCTGCGAAAGGTCGGGCATGAATCCGCTCTCGGCCGGCATCGGCAATGAAACCGGCGTCCCGCCCGCCAAGCGTGTGGAGACCCCGTAGACCGGGTAACCGGGATCGGGGACCAGGGCTTCGTCGCCCGGATCCACGTAGGCGAGCGAGAGGTGACCGAGACCTTCCTTCGAGCCGATCAAGGCCATGACCTCCGTGTCCGGATCCAGATCGACGTCGAAGCGGCGTCGATACCATCCGGCCACTGAGGCGCGGAACGCGGGCGAGCCGTAGTAGCTCGGGTACCGGTGGGTGGCGGGGTCGGCTACGGCATCTCGCATCGCCTCGACGATGTGGGCAGGGGTCGCAAGGTCCGGGTCTCCGACTCCGAGCGAGATGACGTCGACCCCCTCGGCCCGCTTGGCCGCCAGTTTCTTGTCGAGCTCGGCGAACAGGTAGGGGGGCAGAGCCTCGATCCTTCGAGCGACCTTCAAGTCAGCTTCCTTCCTTTCAGGAGATCCTCCACAGTGACGGTCCCCTCGAAGACCTTGACGGCCGGGCCAGTGAGCAGGATCTCCTCGTCGGTTCTTTCGACCAGGACGGTTCCTCCCGGGAATCGCACCGAAGCCTTCGCCGGAGCC
>JANPEZ010000154.1:0-3540 GCA_031423155.1 Actinomycetes bacterium | reverse complement strand
GGGTCGACGCCGAACACAGAGGCGGCCGCGGTCACCGCGACCCAGGCGGCGGCCGGCATCGCGAACCGGCGGTCGAGCGGCACCCCCGAGAGCCAGATCGAGAACACGCCGAGTGCGACCAGAACCAGCTTCAGGTCCGCGAAGGGCGCGGACGTGAAAGGGGTGAAGGCTACGGGGGCTCCGACGACGAGCAGGAAGCAGCCGAGCTCGAGGGCTTTCGGGCGGCGGGCCTCCACGGGCAGGTAGCCTAGCCGCGCGCCTACCGCGGGTGGGGGAGCGTGAGACCGACCTTTGGCGCGACCTTCGGCGGGACCCTATACTGAGTCGTCCCGAAGTCCCCCTTCTCTTTAAGGCCGGGGGCGACCGGTTCTAGGGGCGTAGCTCAATTTGGAAGAGCACCGGTCTCCAAAACCGGCGGTTGGGGGTTCAAGTCCCTCCGCCCCTGCGAGGGAGTTCATGAACAGACAGATGAAGCGGCAGCAGCAGCGCCAGCAGGCGCGCGCCGGCGGCGGGGCACCCGACCGTTCGGCCGCAGCGGCCTCGGCGCGTCGCAACGCCGTCCAGGAGAAGCGCAAGCGCACCGGCGCTCGCCAGTTCCTGAAAGAGGTCCGTCAGGAGTTGAGGAAGGTCGACTGGCCGACGCGATCGGAGACCGTGGCCTACACCGTGGTCGTCCTGGTCTCGGTCGTGGTCCTGACCTCGTACGTGTTCGGACTCGACCTGGCATTCTCCAGGGCGATCGTCAAGCTGCTCGGCAGCTGATCAACCACCCAAGCGAAGGAAACCCCGTGACCGAAGACACCATCGAGCACACCACCGACGAGACGCCGGTGGCCGACGCCCTCGAGGACACCGCCGAACTTCACCGGATCGCCGAAGAAGCCGCCGAGGCGACCTTGGCCGAAGCCGCCGACGAGGCCCAGGGCATCCAGGACGCCGCCGACGCGGTCGCCGAGGAGATCTTGACCGAGGCGGTCGACGACGCCGAGTCCCTCTACGAGGCCGGTCAGGACGATGCAGCCGAGGCGGTATTGGCCGAGGCCGTCGCCGAAGCCGTGGTCGTCGAGGAGGCGGGCGACATCGCCGCCGAGGACATCTTGGCCGAGGCAACCATCGAAGTCGCTGTGATGGAAGAGGCCGCAGAGGAGCTGGGCGAGGAGCTCCTGGCAGAGGCAGCCGAGGCCGAGCAGGTCATCGTTGAGACCGAGCAGCTCGAGGACGCCGCGATCCAGGGCGACGGTGACGTCGATGCGATCGTCGTGGCTCACGAGATCGAGCACATCCACGAAGCCGAAGCTGAAGCCGTTGCGGTTGTCGAAGAGCCCGTGATCACGGACGCGGCCGCCGGCGCAGATCCGTTCGGCCCTCCCGGCGAGTGGTACGTCGTTCATACCTACGCCGGTTACGAGAACAAGGTCAAGACCAACCTCGAGTCGCGCATCCACACGATGCAGATGGAGGGCAAGATCTTCCGGGTCCACATCCCCATGGAAGACGTGATGGAGATCAAGGGCGGCAAGAAGCAGGTCGTTCAGAAGAAGGTCTTCCCCGGGTATCTGCTGGTGAAGATGGAATACGACAACGACTCCTGGTTCGTGGTTCGCAACACGCCGGGCGTGACCGGATTCGTGAGTGCCGGAACGGGTTCCAAGCCAACGCCTCTGTCGCGGCGCGAGGTCGAGAAGATCCTCGTGGTGAAGAAGGAAGAGGTGAAGCCGCAGTTCCGTCTCGGCTTCGAGGAGGGCGACGTGGTGCGGATCATCTCCGGGCCGTTCGCCGACTTCAACGGCACGATCAGCGAGATAAACGTGGACCAGTCCAAGCTGAAGGTCCTCGTCAACATCTTCGACCGGGAGACCCCGGTCGAACTGGGCTTCGATCAGGTGTCGAAGGTCTAACAACCGAGATCGCGGGAGGCCTTGCGGCCGCTTGCACCGCGGGAGGTGTAGTAGATGGCTAAGAAGAAGACGCTCGCCGTCGTGAAGCTCCAGATCAAGGCCGGTCAGGCCACTCCCGCGCCGCCCGTCGGCACGGCTCTTGGACAGCACGGCGTGAACATCATGGATTTCTGCCGTCAGTACAACGAGGCGACACAGCAGTTCAACGGCCAGGTCATCCCGGTCGAGCTGACGATCTACGAGGACCGCTCGTTCACGTTCGTGACCAAGCAGCCTCCGGCCGCCGAGCTGATCAAGATGGCTGCGGGCATCGAGTCGGGCTCCGGTGAGCCCAACCGCATCAAGGTCGCGACGCTCACCAGTTCCCAGGTTCGCCAGATCGCCGAGCAGAAGATGGCGGACCTGAACGCCAACGACGTCGAGGCCGCGATGTTGATCATCGCAGGCACGGCTCGCAGCATGGGCGTGGAGGTGGAGGCATGAGCGGCAAGCGATACCGCGAAGCGGTCTCCAAGTTCGACGTGGAGAAGATGTACCTGCCGCCTGAGGCCTTCCAGGTCCTCAAGAGCCTGCCCGATGCCAAGTTCGACGAGACCGTCGAGGTCGCGTTCCGCCTCGGGATCGACCCTCGCAAGGCCGAGCAGATGGTGCGCGGTACGGTCTCCCTGCCCCACGGAAGCGGCAAGTCGGTCAGGGTCGGTGTCTTCGCGATAGGCGACAAGGCCCGCGAGGCGACCGAGGCCGGAGCCGACGTGGTCGGGGGCGAGGAGCTGGTCGCCGAGGTCATCAAGGGCAACATCGACTTCGACGCGGCGATCGCGACACCGGACATGATGGCCGCGGTCGGCAAGGCCGGACGCGTTCTCGGACCCCGGGGCTTGATGCCGAACCCGAAGACCGGAACGGTCACGTTCGACGTCGGCAAGGCCGTTAGCGACATCAAGGGCGGCAAGGTCGAGTACCGCACCGACCGCACCGGCAACATCCACATGCTGATCGGAAAGAAGTCCTTCGAGGAGAAGGCTCTGCTCGAGAACTACCTGGCGGTGGTGGACGAGCTGGTTCGTGCCAAGCCCTCGACGGCCAAGGGGCGCTACATCAAGAGCCTGACCGTCTCCACAACCATGGGGCCGGGGATCAAGATCGATGCGACCCACGCCAAGGACGCCGAGGTCGCGCACTCGGGTTGATGCAGCGCGCGGTGGTTGAATGGCCGGTCCCTCGGGGGCCGGCTCGTTCACTTGGTGGCGACGACCTGCCAGTGGTCGGCCATCCGCCGCTTGAGCGCGCGCGGCGTGAGGATGTTGGCCAGCGCCTGAACGGGCCGGTACACGAGCCGCCGGTATCGGTCGTTGGCTCGGACCGGCAGCACGATGAGCCCCTTCGGCAGGAGTCGGAAGTCGACCCGATGGATCCGGATGCGTGAGAAGGCGATGAGCAACCGGCGTACCTGCCGCAAGCTGTAGTGACGGGAGGGGCCGTTGCGGTCGCGCTGGCCGCGGAGGCGCATCACGGCGAGGATCATGTTGCCCTGCACGCCCGACAGCGTGTGGCTGTTGATGAGATCGCGGCCCAAGATGAACAGCTTGCCGCCCGGTTCGAGAACGCGGTAGGCCTCCGCGATGAGCCGCTTGTTCACGTC